>NZ_JACSJN010000001.1:933159-1235530 GCF_018617135.1 Exiguobacterium sp. s163 | reverse complement strand
AGCCCCCTCCGAGATGAGATTTCCCTTTGAGCAATCAAGAAAGACCCCTCAGAGACGATGAGGTAGATAGGTCATGGGTGGAAGCGTGGCGACACGTGGAGCTGAATGATACTAATCGGTCGAGGCTTTGATCTAGTCTAACGGTTTGTGTTGATGAATCCTCAGTTTTCAGGGAACAAACCCTAAAACAATATTGACATGCGTATGACGCGGTGTTAATATTCATTTTGTCTGGTGGCGATAGCGAGACGGCCACACCCGTTCCCATGCCGAACACGGAAGTTAAGCGTCTCAGCGCCGAAAGTAGTTGGGGGATCTCCCCCTGTGAGGATAGGACGTTGCCAGGCAAGATCGTTCCGCAATAGCTCAGTGGTAGAGCAACCGGCTGTTAACCGGTAGGTCGTAGGTTCAAATCCTACTTGCGGAGCCAATTTAGGCCCGTTGGTCAAGCGGTTAAGACACCGCCCTTTCACGGCGGTAACACGGGTTCGAATCCCGTACGGGTCACCAATATGGAGGATTAGCTCAGCTGGGAGAGCACCTGCCTTACAAGCAGGGGGTCGGCGGTTCGATCCCGTCATCCTCCACCATCTTTATTTATTACATCAAACCTATATATATGCCGGTGTAGCTCAGTTGGTAGAGCATCTGACTTGTAATCAGAGGGTCGAGGGTTCGAATCCTTTCGCCGGCACTCCTCGGGGGGGTAGCGAAGTGGCTAAACGCGGCGGACTGTAAATCCGCTCCTTCGGGTTCGGCGGTTCGAATCCGCCCCCCCCCACCAGGTTTGAGCCATTAGCTCAGTTGGTAGAGCATCTGACTTTTAATCAGAGGGTCGCAGGTTCGAGCCCTGCATGGCTCACCATTTTTTTGCGGAAGTAGTTCAGTGGTAGAATACGACCTTGCCAAGGTCGGGGTCGCGGGTTCGAATCCCGTCTTCCGCTCCATATTCTTATCCCTGTTTCGGGGCCTTAGCTCAGCTGGGAGAGCGCCTGCCTTGCACGCAGGAGGTCAGCGGTTCGATCCCGCTAGGCTCCACCATATGTTTTTTTCTTAAGTTAGTGATGACTTAAGTTTTTTTTTGCCTAAAACCATGAACCATTCAATTGAGAGTACAGAGAAAGGCAGCCTGCCACCATTCAGGCTGCCTTTTTGCATGTTTATTCATCATTCTGCCGAGTTGAACCAAACAAATGATAGCGTTTACAATTTAACTATCAAGCGTATAAAGGGGGAATGGCGATGCAATGGTCATATATTCACGTGCCGCTGCGTTACGGTCAGGGGAAATTAGGGGTCGATCAAGGACCGACAAAGTTAAATGAAATGGGGATGCAACAACTCCTTCCAACAGGAACGGTCAAACATACGATTCGTGTCTTGCCGGAATCTGAAATTCGAGAAAATGAAGAACATTTAAAACGGGTCGATGGTGTCCTGCATACCGTCACGGAATTAGCAGAAGTCGTACATCGTGAGATTTCAGAAAATCGATTCCCTTTGATCGTTGGGGGCGATCATAGTATGGCAATCGGTACTCTTGCTGGATTGGCTCAAACAGGTCCTTATGGAGTCATTTGGGTGGATGCTCACGCTGACTTGAATACAG
Organism: Exiguobacterium sp. s163; assembly: GCF_018617135.1. GTDB lineage: Bacteria > Bacillota > Bacilli > Exiguobacteriales > Exiguobacteriaceae > Exiguobacterium > Exiguobacterium profundum. The sequence goes on along the minus strand of NZ_JACSJN010000001.1, from coordinate 1,233,921 downwards.
GCGAAACATCACCGTCGGGGAATATTCACGGAATGCCACTTGCGGCAGCGATGGGGATGGGCGACGTGCGTCTGACAGAAGTGGGCGGACGTGATCCGAAGCTATCACCAGAGCATTTAGTTTATATTGCCCTGCGTGATATCGATGAAGGAGAAATGAATGAAATCAATCGACTCGGCATCAAAGTCATTACAGTAGAAGAAGTACGTACGCGTGGCGTGGATGTCATCATGAAAGAGTCATTGAGTTATCTTCGTGAACGAGTAGACCGTTTTTATATCAGTTTCGATATGGATAGTCTCGATGCATCCCTCGTTCCTGGAACAGGTACACCGGTTGACGGCGGTTTAACAGAAGTCGAAGCCAAAGCGATTTTAAAAGAAGCGATGCAAGCAGAAGACTTGATCGCAGTAGAGCTCGTCGAGTTAAATCCGGCATTAGACCGGGATGACGTGACGGCTCAGTTGGCCTATCGCTTATGTGAAACGATTATAAAATCTAAAGAAAACCTGTTATTGGAAGGCGAAACCGTCTGATTTCCTTACAGTTTCCAAACCCGTTTGCTACAATGGGGATGGAAACTTTTTTGATTTTTTTGAAACCATTTCAATATCAAGACGTATATAGAGATGACCGCATGTGTAGCGGAGAGGGGAAGTGGATTGATGGAACGGCTGACCACCCGTTTGGTTGATGAATTGAGGGCGGGGAATCACGATTCGTTTGCCGAACTGGTAGAACTATACAAGGATGGCGTCTTTGCAATCGCCTATAAAATTTTGTATGATCGCGGCGAAGCAGAGGACGCTGCCCAAGAGGCGTTCATTCGTGCCTATACACGAATCGATACGTATGACGCGCAATATAAGTTCAAAACATGGCTCTATCGAATCACGACAAACGTTGCCATCGATCGATTGAGGAAGCGGAAGCCGGAATATTCGATGGATGCCGAAATTGCGGGTACAGACGGTTTGACTTATCAAGACCACTTAGCTGATGAAGCGCCCCAACCCGATGCCCAAGTGGTTCATCGCGAAATTCGAAGTGAAATGCATGAGGCAATCAAGCAACTTCCAGACAAATATCGCATTCCGTTATTATTAAAATATGTGGATGATTTGTCGCTTAAAGAAATCAGCGTGATGATCGACATGCCGGTCGCAACGGTTAAGACAAGGATCTTCCGGGGAAGAGAAATGTTAAAAACAATCTTTCAAAATAGGGAGGGGTTCAATTGACTCCTGAAGAAAAAGTACAACAATATTTGGAAGATGGCGTTTTGCCCGAAGAATCTGACGAATTGCGTCAATTGTTAGAGGACGATGAATTATATGAATCGTATCTACAATATGAACGAATCGACGCAGAACTGAAAGCATTGCCTCGTCCAAAAATATCAGCAGATTTTACGGCTCGAGTGATGGCCGCTTTACCTGAAACTCCTGCACAGACAGCACCTGATTCTGTCGTACCGTTATCAAAACCGGTTCGAAAAGAACGCAAACCGCACTCGAAACAAATGCTATGGTTGCAACGGCACCCAGGTTTGATTGCGGCCGTACTGTTCTTTAGTTTGATGTCTAGTGCGACACTCGGACTATGGAGCAGCGCTTCAGAGACGATGACCTATACAAAAGTACCAGGTGTGATCGTATCTGAGAATGAAGTCATTGTCCCGGCCGGTGTCACGGTTGAAAAAGACATCACGGTCCAAGGTGGCGATTTACGGATTGAAGGTACCGTCAATGGAAACGCGACAGCCGTCAATGGTCGTGCCTATTTAGCAAGTGCCGGTCAAGTGACAGGTGAACTCGAACAGATCGATCAGATGTTCGAATGGATTTGGTACTCGATGAAACAACTTTTCTAAAGACGCTTCCGGCGTCTTTTTTTCGTTTCAATCTGGTTTCGTTTTGACGTGACGCAATGCGTATCTATTGAAATGATGATATAATGGAATTTGCACGATTTAGCTAGGTAGTTGAGGAGGGGAGCATTTGCCGCTACTTGAACAAGTATCATTTTTCTCATTTTTAAATCTTTCAGAAAACGTACATTGGTACGATTATTTGAATGATGTTTTAGATATCGTCGTCGTCACGTATGTCATTTACAAGTTGATGATGATTGTGCGTGGGACAAAAGCAGTACAATTAATTAAAGGGATTTCCATCATTCTAGTCAGTTGGTTCTTGAGCGGTTTCTTCGGATTGAAGACGCTCCAGTTCTTGCTAAATCAGGTGATCACGTACGGTCTCCTCGGAATTATCATCATTTTTCAGCCAGAGTTGAGACGTGGTCTTGAACATCTCGGACGAACGAGTAACTTATTCAGTCGTACGGGAACAAGTGATGAGGAGCAACAACGACAAATGATTGAAGCCATCGTCAGTTCCGCACAGTACATGTCAAAACGGCGAATCGGTGCATTGATTGCGATTGAACGCGATACGGGATTAAACGAGTATGTGGAGACCGGCATTCGTATGGACTCGCATATCACATCCCAGTTGATTATTAACTTATTCATTCCGAATACGCCGCTTCATGATGGCGCGATGATTATTCAGGACGGGAAAATTGCGGCGGCAGCTTGCTATTTACCGCTTTCGGAAAGCCCGCACATCGATAAAGCCCTCGGGACGCGTCACCGAGCAGCCATCGGGGTCAGTGAAGTGACGGATAGCGTCACTCTTACCGTCTCAGAAGAAACGGGAGCAGTCTCACTTGCAATCGCGGGCCGCTTGTATCGGGAACTAGACGAAGAAGCGCTTCGCAATAAATTAATTCAAGAACTCGTCATCGAAGAAAAAGAGGCGACCCTCTCGTTCTTCGGCAAAAAAGGAGGGGATAAGTAAGTGATTGATCAGTGGTTACAACATAAGTGGTTTCTCCGCTTCATCGCACTTGCTTTAGCCGTCCTTCTATACTTAATGGTCGCTGAGACCAGTTCTTCGAATAACGCATCTAGCGCATTGCCAATCGTCGGACAAAGTTCCATGACGCTCGATGTGCCGGTCGAAGTGTTTTTTGATGAGGTCCAGTATGTCGCATATAATGTTCCGGAAGAGATGGGTGTCGAGCTTCAAGGGCCATCTAGTAGTTTAACGATGACGAAATTGGTGAAAGATTATCAGGTGTTCGTCGATTTGACCAATCTTGGCACCGGATTCCATCGTGTCCCGGTCGAAGCGCGTGGATTCGGCGGAGACGTCAATGTCAAACTAGATCGAGAGACTGTCGAAATCTATATCGATCGGAAACAAACGATTGAAGTCCCTGTGTCCGTGAATCTGTTGAACAAAGATCAATTACCGGACGGAAAAGTCGCGGGCGATGTCGAAATCGAACCGTCGACTGTAAAAGTCACAGGTGGTGCGAGTCGGATTCAAAACGTCAAAGAAATCACGTTGAATGTGGATGTTGCCAATCAAAGTCAGACGTTCACACGAGAAATTCCACCGACCATTTTAGATGCGAATGGAAATCCGTTGAACGTGTCAGTCGATCCGAATATCATCAATGTCACCGTACCGATTTATGATGAGAGCGCGATGATTCCAATCGAGGTCGTCACGAGCGGAGAGGTGGCAGACGATTTCCGCTTAGTTGATACGTTGCTAGGTGAGACGGAAGTCCGTGTCTTTGCACCAAAAGCGGTGCTAGATGAACTCCAGCAAGTGGAGACAGAACCGATTGAACTTGACGATTTAACGAAGTCGGAAAAAGTGACCGCTACCCTTCGTCTTCCGGAAGGAGCGACTTCACTCGGTAAAAAAGAAGTAGAAGTCCAGGTGCTCGTTCGTCCAAATGATGAGACGAAAGATGACACGGGTGAATTGACAGAGCGGATTCGGTTGACCGTTCCAATTAATGTCCGTGGATATGACCGGACGAATTTCACGATTCAAACGCAAGATGTGGTCAGCGTAACGCTCTCGGGCAAACGTTCCCTTCTTGAAAGCATCTCATCAAACAGTGTCAACGTGACGTTAGATCTGACTGGATTACCGAGCGGAACACATGCGGTCGATGCAGATTATGAAGTACCAAAAGGCGTGACCGTGATCTCGCCAAAGACAATCGATGTTCAATTGACGGGCGTCGATGAAGAAACCGAAACATCTTCCATTCAATAAAGATGTTCAATCATACAAAAGTGAGGATTTAATCTTATGGGTAAATATTTTGGAACAGATGGAGTTCGCGGTGTTGCCAACTCTGAGTTAACTGCGGAATTAGCATATCGTTTAGGTCGTGCGGGTGGCTACGTGTTGTCGAAACATTTGCCAGAAGGCGAACAGCCGAAAGTGTTGATCGGTCGTGACACACGGATTTCAGGACATATGCTTGAAGGTGCATTGATTGCGGGTCTTCTCTCAATCGGTGCAGAAGTGATGCGTCTCGGTGTCATCTCAACACCTGGAGTCGCTTACTTGACGAAATCGCTCGACGCGACGGCAGGTGTCATGATTTCAGCATCGCATAACCCTGTGGCGGATAACGGAATCAAATTCTTCGGTAGCGATGGTTTCAAATTAGACGATGCGACCGAGCAAGAAATTGAAGACATCTTAGATGCTGCGGAAGATACGCTCCCGCGTCCGACAGGTAAAGATCTCGGTTTCGTATCGGATTACTACGAAGGCGCGCAAAAGTATCTTCAAATGTTGAAACAAACGGTAGAAGAAGACTTTGATGGTCTTCATATCGCACTCGACTGTGCACATGGAGCGACGAGTGGCCTTGCGGCTCGACTGTTTGCAGACTTAGAAGCAAACGTGTCGACAATCGGAAACTCGCCAAACGGTTTAAATATCAATGAAGGTGTCGGGTCGACACACCCTGAGCATTTGGCCGAATTCGTCCGTGAAAAAGGAGCGGACATGGGCCTTGCCTTTGATGGGGATGGAGACCGTTTGATTGCGATTGACGAGAACGGTGAAATTGTCGACGGAGACAAGATCATGTATATTTGCGGAAAATACTTGAGTGAAAAAGGGCGTCTCAAAGACAACACGATTGTCGCGACGGTCATGAGTAACCTCGGTTTCCATAAAGCCGTTGAAGAAGCGGGCATGACGGCGCTTCAAACAGCAGTTGGTGACCGCTATGTCGTCGAAGAAATGAAAAAACATCAATATACACTCGGTGGCGAACAATCAGGTCATTTGATTTTCCTCGATCACTCGACAACGGGTGACGGTATGTTATCTGGTGTGCAATTGGCAGAAATCGTGAAATCGACAGGGCGTAAACTGTCTGAATTAGCGGCAGAGATGCCAGTTTATCCGCAAAAGCTCGTGAACATTCGTGTGACGAATAAAAACGATGCGATGAACGGAGAGCGTGTCTTGGCAACGATTCAAGAAGCGGAAGCGGAAATGGCCGGAAACGGTCGGATCCTCGTCCGTGCATCAGGTACAGAACCACTCGTTCGTGTCATGGCGGAAGCCCCGACAGCGGAAGAGTGTGACCGTTACGTTGAAAAAATCGCACAAGTCGTGCGCGAAGATTACGGCGTAGACGGATAAAATTTTCGAAACCGGGAATAACACAAGGGAATCCACATCGGATTCCCTTTTTGTTTCCGTTTTGTCATCGAGAAAACAGCGGATTTTCTTGACGAATGGGGGTGTGATTTGTACTATTAAGAGCGTGACCTTGGAAACGGAAGGACACAAGAGTACGAACAAGCGCCAGAACTCTGCGGAGTTGACGAGGTTGGAGGTTATCGAGATTTCGGCGGATGCCTCCTCGTCGCCTGTCACGACGATAAGCATGCTTTTAAAACGCCCGGGCGACCGGACGGACAAAGAAGCGTGTACTGACAGCTCTTAGAAAAAGCCCGTTTCCTTTTTCGAGAAATCGAAGAATAGAGGAGATTTGTTTATGTGTGGAATTGTAGGAATGATTGGGAATACCGGAGCGAAGGAAGTCCTTCTCAAAGGTCTCGAAAAACTCGAGTACCGTGGTTATGACTCGGCAGGTCTTGCGTTGATGCATGAGAATGTCAACGTTCACAAAGAAGTCGGTCGCATTGCTGCGCTACGCGAAATCATCCCAGCAGAAGTAGACGGCACGATTGGAATCGGCCACACACGTTGGGCGACACACGGGGTACCGAGCGTGCCGAACGCCCACCCGCATCAAAGCACGACTGGACGTTTCACGCTCGTCCATAACGGCGTAATCGAGAACGACGAGCTCATCAAGAAGACGCTCGACGTCCCGTTCCTTTCAGAGACGGACACAGAAGTCATCGTCCAGCTCATGGAGAAGCACTTCGTCGAGCTCGGCGATGTCGAGGCGGCGTTCCGTAAGACGCTTTCGGACCTCCACGGTTCGTACGCGATCGCGATGATCGACTCAGAGGACAAAGAGCGCCTCTATATCGGCAAGAACAAGTCGCCGCTCCTCGTCGGACTTGGTGACGGCACGTTCAACGTCGTCGCATCAGACGCGATGGCGATGCTCCAGGTGACAGACCAGTACCTCGAGCTCCACGATGGTGAGATCGTCATCCTCACACGTGAGTCGGCGACGATCAAGACGCTCGACGGCGAAGTACTCGAGCGTGCACCATACACGGCCGAGATCGATGCGTCAGACATCGAGAAGGGCACGTACGCGCACTACATGTTGAAAGAGATGGACGAACAGCCAGCCGTCATCCGTAACATCATCCAGCACTACCAGAACGAGAACGGCGACATCGAGCTCGCAGAAGGCGTGCGTGAACTCGTTTCGGAAGCAGACCGCGTCTATATCGTCGCATGTGGTACAAGTTACCACGCTGGTCTTGTCGGGAAGCAATTGATTGAGCGCGTTGCAGGTGTACCGACTGAAGTACACGTCGCATCAGAGTTCGGTTACAACATGCCACTTTTGACAGAGAAGCCACTCTTCCTCTTCATCTCACAATCAGGTGAGACAGCGGACAGCCGTGCCGTCCTCGTCGAAGTGAAAAAATTGGGCCATAAAGCGCTCACGTTAACGAACGTGGCAGGATCGACATTGTCACGTGAAGCGAACGAGACGATGCTCCTCCACGCAGGACCAGAGATCGCGGTCGCCTCGACGAAAGCATACACGGCACAGATTGCCGTCCTCGCAATTCTCGCATACGACATCGCTCGTGCGAACGGGAAGAAACTACCGTTTGATCTCATGCAAGAACTTGCACTCGTTGCGACAACAATGGACTCGATCATGGCACAAAAAGAAATCTTTGAAGAGCTTGCAGATAAGTTCTTGAAAGAGTCACGTAACGCATTCTTCCTCGGACGTGGATTGGATTCATATGTAGGTCTCGAAGGCGCATTGAAGCTGAAAGAGATTTCATATATCCAAGCAGAAGGGTACCCAGGTGGGGAACTCAAACACGGTCCGATCGCCTTGATTGAAGACGGGACACCGGTCATCACGCTCGTGTCTCAACCAAACACACACCTCAACATCCGTGGAAACATCAAGGAAGTTGTGGCGCGTGGTGCCATCGCATGTACGATTTCAATGGAAGGAATGGAGCATGAGAACGACGCATTCGTTCTTCCACGTGTTGAACCACTTCTCACGCCACTCGTGACGGTTCTTCCACTTCAACTCATCTCGTACTATGCAGCACTCGCTCGCGACTGTGATGTCGACAAGCCACGTAACTTGGCGAAGTCTGTAACGGTTGAATAATGTCCAAGACCAAAATCTTTCGGGATTTTGGTCTTTTTTGTTGCAATGAGTTAACAAATCATCGCAATGTTCTCAAAAACGTCTGTTTCTTCAAAAGAGGGGGTAAAATCTACATGAGTATGAACAAAGGAGAGATTTGATGAAACAGAAGAAATGGATGACAGGTCTCGGTGTCGTGATTCTCGCGACATCATTGGCCGCTTGTGGGGATACGGCAGAGGACACATCGATGGAGATGTCAGAAGAGCAAAGCATGGACCATTCAGCGATGGATCACTCCGGGTCTGGAGAAGTTCCAGACGGGCTGATGGAAGCCAGTGATCCGACTTTTCCAGTCGGATCAACCGCGATGATGACAGCGGATCACATGCCAGGGATGGAAGGCGTGGAGGCGACGATTGTCGGTGCATATGATACGACGGTCTACGCCGTCAGCTATACACCGACTACAGGTGGTGACCCGGTGGAGGATCACAAATGGGTGATTCACGAAGAACTGGATAATCCGGACGAGGCGCCTTTGTCTGAAGGGGATGAGGTCGTATTGGCCGCCGACCATATGGAAGGGATGGACGGCGCAGAAGCGACAATCGATACAGCGGAAGAGACGACCGTTTACATGGTTGATTACACGACCGAAGACGGGGAAGAGGTCACAAACCATAAATGGGTGACCGAAAGTGAATTAGAAGCAATGAAATGAATGTGATAGACCTCGAGTACATCTCGTGGTCTATTTTTTTCGATAAATATTTATTGATAAACGATAAATCATAGCATATGATAAAGAAAATAAAACTAAATGAGGTGTTTGGCAGATGAAACGGGAAACCATCTTTTTGAAACTAGCAGTGATTGTCTTGTCGCTCCCGATTCTCGCGGCATGTATCTTTTTACTCCCTTTCCTTTGGCGAGAGGCGGTGGAGAGCGGAGGATGGATTGCGAATTCGATGCGACCGATTATTGGAGGGATGTATGTAGCAGCGATTCCCTTTTTCGTTGCCTTGTCACAGTCATTCATCTTACTTGGATTGATTGATCGGAATGAGGCATTCTCCTATCGGTCGGTGAAAGCACTTCGTGTCATTAAATATTGTGCGTTGACCATCACGGCCATCTATATGGCGACACTCCCGTTCTTCTATTGGTTCGCTGAGCGTGACGACTCGCCAGGATTTTTAGTCATCGGATTCGTCTTCGTGTTCGCCGCATTTGTCATTGCCGTCTTTGCTGAGTTGTTACAGAAATTATTGAAGCGAGCCATCGATATGAAACAAGAAATCGATTTGACGGTCTGAGGTGAGAAAAATGGCGATGATTGTGAATCTAGATGTGATGTTAGCGAAGCGGAAAATGAGTGTGACAGAGCTGTCGGAACGGGTCGGGATCACCATGGCGAACTTGTCGATTTTAAAGAATGGAAAAGCGAAAGCGATTCGTTTTTCGACGCTCGAAGCAATTTGTGAAGCGCTCGACTGTCAACCGGGGGACATACTAGAATATCGAGCGGACGAACGAGCAGAGTGAATCTCTGCTTTTTTGTGTGAACATGAAACGTATTTGAACGATATAGCGTATATAAAATAAATCATTCAGGGGGAGACTAGAAAATGGTTCAAACATGGACAGAACGGACACACGAAGCAATTAATGGGAAACGAGGTCGACTGTTAATCTGGTCGTTTCTCTGTGCCGTTATATTAGAATCTAGCGCATTGCTCGATCCGACACTTTACGGGGCGAAAGCCGATTCAGTACAGGCGATTGTATTCCTTTTATGTACAATTGTTGTATCCTTCATGCTATATCCAATCATCATTGGGTATCACTGGGTCATTCTTTCAATCATTCGCGGACAAGACGCGCAGTTCCGTGACGTGTTTCGACCGATGAAAGAACGATTTGGTAAGCATGTGACTGCAGTCATCCTACTAGCCATCTTCCAGACGCTTTGGACACTATTGTTCATTGTTCCAGGAATCATGAAGTTCTTCTCTTACGCGTTCACGTACTTTATTTTGCGAGATGAGCCAGCATTATCGGTCAGAGAATCGATCACGAAGTCACGCGCGCTGATGCATGGTCAGAAGTGGGACGCATTTAAACTAATTTTGCCGTTCATCCCGATTTATTTGATTGGCTTCACGTTATTTACGGTCGTCAATTCGGTTTTACTTGCTGCATTCTCCCTATCGATTGCGACGGTTCTCATTCGTCCATTCGTCGTTTCGCGTTTCGCTGTCATGTATGAAGACTCGCGTCGGGCGTACGACGAACAATGGAACAAGCCAGCCTGAAGCATATCAAACAGAGGGTAAATTGAAGGAACGTGCTACAATCTTCATGAAGAGAAAGGGGAATGCGGAATGAAGATTGGGATCATCGGGGCCGGTCTGAGCGGAATCATCGCAGCGCGTGAACTCGCGCGTCAAGGTCATGACGTCGAATTGGTTGAAAAGAGTCGAAGCGTCGGGGGACGCTTGGCGACGCGTCGAATCGGTGATGGACGAGCCGACCATGGAGCGGTATATTTCACGGTGCGTGGAGAAGAGCTCGAACGAGAGGTACAGTCGTGGATGAATGCGAACTGGGTGCAAGTCTGGTATGCCGACCCTTATCCACGTTATGTCGCGATTAATGGGATGAATGCCCTCGCTAAGCGTTTAGCTGAAGATTTGACCGTACAGTTGAATGAACGAGTGGAGAACGTTCAAGTGGAAGAAGACGGAACCGTCACAGTCAAGACAGACGTGACGACGCGTTCCTATGATCAAGTCGTGATGACGGCACCGCTTCCACAGTCATTCGAACTACTAGGGAGTTTGGTCGACCAGATCAACCCCGCGCTACTTCGTCTCGTATATGCGCCGACGTTCGTCGGTCTTTTTGAATGTGCCGGTGATGTGCAGATTGGAGCAGACGGTATTCTCGATCAAGAACTGGTACCTGGTGTATTAAAAATCGTCGATAATCGGCAAAAAGGCATCTCCGATACATCACTTATAAGTGTCTATATGGAAGAGACGTGGAGTGAGGACTGGTATGAGCGACCGGAAGCAGAGACACTTGCTGAAATCGAGCGGTTAGTGCGTGAGGAAGTCGGAGACCTCGGCATCCGATCACGGCAATTGAAACGCTGGCGTTACGCGCAAGCGAAAGATATATGGCATGAGCCGTTTTATCAAGTAAGCCATCATCCCATCTATTTAGCAGGGGATGTCTTCCTTGAAGCTGATGATCCATCCGGACGAACGCGATTCGAAAGTGCCTATCTGTCTGGGTTACGTGTGGCAGAAACCATCGAAAAGAACATGGGCCGATAAGGGCATCCCTTATCGGTCTTTTTATTTGACGCTATTTAGTTTAGGGCATAAACTATAACCATCTAGTTTAGGGGGTAAACTAAAAATGAAAGCATTGATGCGCGAAGCGGTGCAGTTATTTGAAGAAGTGATGTTCCATGGGACGGAACATGTCATCGAAGCGATGGAAGGGGACGTATGGCGCGAGTATTCGCGTGAACAGCTCCAACTGTTGAAGTTACTCGATCAGTTTGGACCAACTCCGGCTGGGCAATTGGCGCAAAAACAAGGTGTCCATAAAAGCGCGGTCTCGAATCGCCTGAAAAAGTTGGTCGAAAAAGGACTCGTCACGAGTCGACGAGGACAAGATCAACGGGAACGATTGATCGAATTGACCCCAGAAGGGAAACGGCTCGTCGAAGAAGTGGACGGTGCCGTCTATCGATATGTGGAATCCCTCATCGATGGAGAAGTAGACGAAATTGAAATCGAGCAGTTTGTTCGGACGTTCCGAAAAATAAAGCAATTGCTCCGAATCGGGGAGGAATAACACATGCATAAAATCATTCAATGGCGCTGGGGAATTTTCATTTCCCTCATCGTATTGACGGCAGCATTATTTGTCGCAGCACCGAACTTAACGAAACAAGCAGAAGAGGCAGGGAGCTTCCAACTTGCGGACGACATGGACTCACAACGCGCACAAGCGATTTTAGATGAAGCCGGGAAGAGTGACAAGACGATCTCCCTCGTCTATGAGTTTGAATCAATCGGAGAGACGGAGCGAACAGATGTCGCACGTGTCATCGAAGAACTTAAACAAAATGAAACGGTCGTGACAGATGTTCTCAATCCGTTCGAAAACGAGGAGACAGAGGCACAGCTTGTTTCAGAAGACGGACGCATCGTCCTCGTCCCCATCACGGTAGAAGGTACGACGGAAGAAATCAATGCGTTTGCTGATGATGTCCGTGAAAACGTGCTCCCACAAGAGGAGACAGTATATATCACAGGGGAAGAAATCATTAACAATGATGTGAACTTAAGTGCACAGGAAGGGTTGAAAAAGACAGAGATCATCACGGTCGTGTTGATTTTTGGATTACTCCTTCTCGTCTTCCGTTCCATCGTGACCCCGTTCATCCCACTCATTGCGGTCGGATTCACGTATCTATTGAGCCAATCGTTTGTCGCGTTCTTCGTGGATTGGTTCGGATTCCCTGTGTCCAACTACACGCAGATCTTCCTTGTCGCCATCTTGTTCGGGATTGGGACAGACTACTGTATCCTGCTTCTTAGCCGTTATAAAGAAGAACTCAGTGCAGGACATGCCATCGAAGACGCCATCGTCAATACGTACAAGACGGCAGGACGGACGGTCCTCATCAGTGGACTTGCGGTCTTCGTCGGTTTTGCCGCCATCGGATTTGCTGATTTTCCAATCTTTAAATCAGCGGTCGCCGTCGCAGTCGGTATTGCGGTGTTGCTGCTGATTCTTTTCACGGTCGTCCCATTCTTTATGGCGACGCTCAAACAGCGGCTGTTTTGGCCGTCGAAAAAGGCAGGCGAGCATCATGACAGCAAGCTTTGGGCTAGCTTGAGCCGATTGTCGGTCAATCGCCCGTTCGTATCGATTTTGGTCGTCGGGTTGATCACAGTACCTGTCTTATTCACATATGACGATGCCCGTTCGTTCAATACGGTCGATGAGATTGGAGACGGGTACGATTCGGTTCGTGGACTGAATTTGATCTCAGAAGGGTTCGGTCAAGGGGAATCCCTTCCGGTACAAGTCATTTTGAGACAAGATCAAGCCATTACAGAATCAGAAGTTCCCTATATCGAAAAGTTTGCAAGTGAGCTTGAAAAAGTCGAAGGTGTGAATGGTGTCCGTGCGCTCACACGTCCTACTGGTGAAGTCATCGACGATTTTTATGTCGATACGCAGCTCAGTGAAGTCAGCGATGGCTTGTCTGAAGCGCAGACGGGTCTCGGGGATGTTCAAACTGGATTGGATGAGATTGAGCAAGGATTGAACGGGATTGTTGGACAACTACCAAGCGGTTCAACCAATGCTGGGGCACCGCTTGCAGAAGCAGCAGCGGGACTAAATCAGTTGAATGGTCAACTTGGTCTCATTGGGCAAGGATTGACAGCGACTCAAAACATCCCGGCCGCAGTCGGACAGCTCGGTCAAGTATCAGCTGGCCTCACACAAATTGAGTCAGGAATCAACGAAGCGGCGTCCGCATTAAATGCACAAGGTTCTCAGGTCGGTGAACTTGGTAGCGGGTTAGCGCAACTGGCGACAGGTGTCGCGGAAGCGAACGACGGGCTAGGGCAAATTGAGTCTGGTCTCGGCGAAGCCGTTTCATTCTTACAACAGTTGAGTGAAGCAGATGCGCTTCGGGAGACTGGTGTGTATCTTCCGGAAGGGACGCTCACATCGGATGCGTTCTCACCTGCCGTCGAACGCTATGTCTTCGATGAAGGAATGGCGACTCAGCTCGAGGTCGTCTTAGAGATGGACCCGTATTCGCCAGAAGCGATTGATACCGTCGAGACAATCAAAGAGACGATGAATCGTGCCGTGACGGGAACACCATATGCGGATGCGACCATCGGATATGCCGGGATTTCAAGTATCAATAGCGATTTAAATGAAACATCGACGAATGATTTCAATCGAACGGTAGCCATCATGCTCGTGACGTTGTTCATCGTCTTGACAGCACTGTTCCGCTCGATGATCATGCCACTCTATATGATCGCTTCGCTTCTCTTGACGTACTATACGTCAGCGGCAATCACAGAGCTGATCTTTGTAGAAGGACTCGGCTATGACGGGATTAGCTGGGCCGTTCCGTTCTTTGGCTTTGTTATGTTGATTGCCCTTGGAATTGACTACTCCATCTTCTTGTTAGATCGATTCCGGGAAGAGACAATCAATGGGAAGACGGTCCGTGAGGCGCTCATCCACTCGATGACGAAGATGGGTACCGTCATTATGACCGCCGCGGTCATCCTCGCCGGGACGTTCGGTGCCATGATTCCGTCAGGCGTGCTCAGTCTCGTCCAGATCGCGACGATCGTCATCACCGGTTTGTTATTGTATGGCTTGATTGTGTTACCCCTCTTGATCCCAGCCATTACGATTTCATTTGGCGATGGTGTCTGGTGGCCATTCCGACAAAAGAAACAGTCATAAGCAGAAACGGATGTCTCGTATGATGAGATATCCGTTTTTGGGATAGATTGTGGTGGATTCGGGAACAGAAAGGCAGGTCCATTATTGAAGGAGGAATACTGTATGGAAATCGTCATTACTGCAATCTTGAAAGCCCATCCCGGAAAAGAAGAGGCGTTACGTGACGCGCTGCACCGTGTGATTCCGCCGTCGCGTGCGGAGGAAGGGTGTCTCGCGTACGTTCTTCACGAGGCGATCGATGCACCGGGTACGTTTGTCTTCTATGAAAAGTATCAAGACGAAGAAGCGCTCGATCACCATATCCATTCGTCGCACTATCAGGCGTATCGTGATGAAGCCGGAGAGCTTCTCGCCGTCCGTGAGGTCTATCGTTTGCATGAAGTCTGAAAGGAGACATTCTCATGATTACGCAACCCGTGATTCCATGTATTTGGTTTGAACAGGATGTTGAAGAGATTGCCGAGTGGTATGTATCCATCTTTCCAGATTCGTTTGTCGACTATACGACGAGATTTTCAAGTTCACCAGCAGGCGAGACGACGATTGTGACATTGTCGCTCGCTGGACAATTCTTTCAGTTGCTTGGGGGAGGGACGGCGCAAGAACGGAATCCGTCCATTTCCTACATGGTGTCGCTTCCGACGACGGAAGAGATCAATGCGCTATGGGAACGATTATCTGACGGAGCGGATATCTTGATTCCATTAGACACGTACGACTTCAGTCAGCGTTATGGGTGGTTGCAGGACCGCTACGGGGTTTCTTGGCAAATCATGCATGATGGCGGGATGGACATTCAGCTCGTGACGCCATGTCTATTGTTTGTCAAAGAAGCGTTCGGTCGTGCCGAGGCGGCGATGAACGATTGGATCTCTATTTTCAAAGATTCATATGTATTGGACGGACATACGGTACGATACACGGAAGAAGACGGGGACGAGCTTGACGGGAAAATCAACTATGCTCGTTTCGTCTTATCCGGTCGAGAATTTGTCGTGATGGACAGTAATGAAAATCATACATTTTCGTTTAACGAGACCCAGTCGCTCATCGCTTTTTGTGAGTCGCAAGAAGAAGTCGATTCCTACTGGGAGCGGCTATCGGCTGTACCGGAAGCAGAGGAGTGTGGTTGGCTGAAAGATCGCTATGGCGTCTCCTGGCAAATCATCCCGTGGGAAATGGAAGAGATGATGACGGTAGGTTCGCAAGAGCAGATTGAACAGGTCGTACAGGCATGTCTGCCCCTGAAAAAGCTTGATATCGCGACATTGCGTAAAGCTTACTGAACAAAACTCCCGAAACAAATAGCTCGGGAGTTTTTTCATGGACTCATTTGCGAGAGGGCATCTTTCTCGATGATGGTATCCGAGAGCCGGAGCTGACTGGCCGCGCGGTCGATGTAAGGGGCGCATCGATCGAATGCGACTTGTTCTTCCGTCTCAATGGAATAGCATGTGCCGTTACCAGCACGTTCGGTCAAGTCTGGTTCATAGTAATGATCTTCGTATCGGAAAGCGCCCGTCCGAAAGACGGTTAGATTTGACGTATCATTCAATAAGGAGTCGCCAAGCATATATGCTGGAGAGATTCCAAGTAAATCGAGAATCGTCGGGGCGATATCGATTTGTCCACCACTCGCCTCCATGACTTCTCCTGTCGTCGGTCCAGGTGGTTTGATGAAGAGAGGGACAGCACGGTCAAGTTGAAACGCGTCAACCGTCGAGTTCACTTCTTCGAGGGTAGCCATCTCTTCTCCTGGTGCCGTCAGACCGCTATCGTGGTCACCATACATGACGAGAAGCGTCTCATCCCAGAAACCATTTTGTTTCAATCGTTCGATGAACTGACCGACAGCGGCATCGACGAAATGAACGGTATGGTAATAGTTTTCGAGAAGGGGATCGTCGATATCAGATAGGTCCAACCGCTTCTCATCTTCCGGGATATCGTACGGTGTATGACTCGTTAAAGCGACTAAAAATGCGTAAAATGGTTCATCCAACTCTTCCATAAATCCGACCGACGTATTTAAGAATTCCTGATCGTTGAGTGCCATCCCGATGATTCCTTGATCGGGGTAGTCTTTGTCGCTAAAGAAATGATTGAACCCGATATTGTCATAAAAGTCATCGCGATTCCAAAAGTCTTTTCGGAACGAATGCATGGCTGCCGTATCGTAGCCCGCCTCATTCAAGGATTGAGAGAGCGCGCTGAATTGATTTCCCGGGAAACGCGTGTAGACGGAACCAGATTTGACAGGATAAAGTGACGTGTTGACGATGAACTCTGCATCAGACGTTCGCCCTTCATGCGTTTGATGATACACGTTCGGGAAGTAAAGCATGTCACGTCGCAGTCGGTTCAAATTCGGGGTCAGTTCCTGTCCATCAATCTGTTGATCGATGACGGATGTTTGGAATGATTCGAGTTGTAAAACGATAACGTTCGTATCTGGACTTGGGGCACTTAATTCTTGATAAGAGAGTGCTTGAATTTGAGAACGCTCTTCGTCTGTCAGGGCTTCGTTCCATCCCATAGCACGTTCGACGCCTCGGGCGACATCCATCGCATGATAGCCCCAAAATCCAAGATGATAGTATTCACGCATATTCGAGATGGGGTCGTCTGCGATCCACTTTTCTCCACGCTGATAACTGAGGGTGAGCGGGATTGTGAAGAGAAGAGATCCGAGTGTGAAGCCAGCGAGCGCCAATCGTCTTCCGTTCCGCTTTCCTCCACGGACAGGATGACGTTTCATATAACGCAAAATCAAACCGTAGATGATGAGGTCGATGAAGAAGAACGCATCGATTGGGCGGATGAGCGTCAAGAAGCCACCCCCGACATCTCCCATCTGCCCGATATCAGATAGTAAGGCGACGGATAATAAGTCTTCAAAATAGCGATAGTACCATACGTCCGAGACGAGCAGGGTACTGTGCAGGAACAGAGAAACGTATAAAATCCATCGGCGGATCGGATAAGACACGGCGAGTGCCCAACTCGTCAGGAGCAAAATCGTCGCCAAATTGATGAGGAAGAATGAGAAGTCGAACGCCGTCGCGGTCAACCAGCTAAAAAAGAAGAGCTTTGCCAGAGAGAGTGACAAGTAGCTCCAATAATCGAGATATTTCATTAGTGATCTCCTAACTCAAAATGTAGTTACTGTATCCTTTCCTTTCTTATGAACAGAGAAAACGTAGAAAGTGTGATGGAGATTCATTCGTAATCAAAAATATGTAATATATATATTGCGTTAATGGAATATATATATTACATTTTAGGTATTGCGCAACTAAATTAGGAGACAGACATGGGAAATAGAGTAAAAGAACATCGAGTAGAAAAGAATCTTACTCAAACCGATTTGGCAGAGGCGATCGGTGTGACTAGACAGACAATCGGTTTGATCGAATCGAATAAATATAATCCCTCTTTGAAACTCTGTATTGCCATTGCGAGGGTTCTGGGCGTCACGTTAAATGATTTATTCTGGGAGGAGTAAAAGATGAAAGAATCATGGGTCACAATGTTTTTACCAAATGACGAATATAAAGAAAGGCGGATGTTGTACTTTATAGCCGAGGCTTTCGTTTTGTTCATTGGATTTTTGGGAGTAGTCGTTCTATTGAATAGATTTTCAGGTATATTCAACACTGAGTCTTCATATATTTTATTGAGTGTTATAGCAATTCTAAGTCTCTATGTATGGATTCGCTATATTCTCTCAGGTATGGAGTATACAAACGTTGTTGAGAAATCTGAATATAAAATCGAACTAAGGAAACTGATTGGTTCCACATCGAAGTTTGCTGTTTTGTTTGCTGGAGTGGCAATAGCATTAAAGGTGACAGGTGTAGTGATTTACTCTTGGGTGGACTTGTTAGCAATGACACTTCTTTCAAATGGGTTACTTCTGGTCGCACAATTCATTTCACTTCAACGGTCATTTAGAAAAAATCGTGAGCTTTCATGACCGAGTTGATATATTCGTTTTACTTCAAATAGGACATCTATGTCTTTAAGAGTGCATAACAAAACCAGGTCCCATGCAAACATGGACCTGGTTTTGTTAGATAACTGTGAAGCTCTGATTATGTAATCTCGAACGTATCACGCAGTTCAATGATGGTTCCTTCCGGTGCTTTTAATTTACTTAAATGTCCATCGACGACGAAGTAGATGTTGCCACCGTGCTTCGGTAAAAACGTGACGCCGAGTTGTTCGAGTCGTGCGACTTCCGCTTTGAGGTCATCTACATAGAGGGCGAAATGGACGGGACCGGCCACATGTTTCGAGTAGTCTTGTAACGTTTCATCTGTTTTAGCAGTCTGGAGCTCAATATAAAAATCACCGAGTTTGAGCCAACTGTTGAAGTCACGCGTATGAAAGTTTGGCGACTCCTGGACGAGTTCAAAACCGAGCGCTTCGTAAAATGACTTCGATGCGGCATAATCCGGGGTTTGGATACAGATATGATGGATTTGTTTCATTGGTTGTTTCCTTTCGTTTGCAAATCTTTCACTCGATCACGGTGGAACGGGGAAGTCAATTCTTCTGAGATGAGGCTGATCGTATGTCCATCCGGGTCTCGTACGTCTAGTGTAACGAATGCATGCTTTCGAAGATACGGGAGAAGAAACTTTTTACGGGAGAAAGCGTATGAAAGAGAGAAAAGGACTAAAAAAAGAATGAGGTGAACATATGAAAGTAAATGAAATCACGATTCAACCGGTTGATGCAGTCAATCGAGAGGCGGTCATCGCCCTGACAGTGGACGAGAAACAATCTCGATTCATCGAGACGAATGCCGAATCCCTTCGAGAGATGATTGAGGATACGAAATACAATTGGCAGAGCTTTGCATTTTATGAAGGCGAGCGAGCGGTTGGCTTTATGATGGTCGGAGCGGAGAACCAGTCAGAACGTTACGTGTGGCTCGACCGTTTCATGATTGATCAAAACGAACAGGGGAAAGGCGTTGGAACGAAGTGCCTACGCATGGCAGTGGAATTCATCCAGACACAATACGACGTGGATGATATCATCCTCAGTCTCCATCAAGAGAATGAAGCCGCGAAACGATTTTATGCGAAGAACGGCTTTGTCGACAGCGGCTTAATTGATGAATGGAACGGTGAAGCGATTTGGGTCTATCATACAAAAAACCGACCGTCATGAGTCGGTCGGATTCTCGGATGGACTTGTTTTTTGCGTGACATTCATAGCTGCCAAGAAGAAGGGGATAGCGGCAAAGAGAAACAAGGTAACGAACCAGTTTTGGAGAAATGGATCGACAAACGTCGGTTTTTCCAACCAGCTCCCGGTTGAGATTTCGGCGTACCAACGTATGTAGAGTGCGATGCGTTCGAGCGTATATAAGAGTCCGGACAAAAACAACAAAATACCACCCGCTACAAGTTGATTGAAACGAGACATAAAACCCCTCCTCTATAGATGTTGTCTATAGTTTACCATTTTCATCCAAAAAGGGAGCTTTTATTTGAGTACGCTTGGTCGCAACTGTTTGACACGCGACAAGACGAGCCAACCGAGAAGCGCGCCCGTCAAACTAGAGGCCAGGAACGCCGGGACAAAGAAAAATGCTCCGAACGTCGAACCCATCAACAGTTTTGCGTACGGGACGGCAATCAACGAAGCGATAACCCCAGTCCCGATGATTTCTCCGAGAGCGGCCGCATAGACGCGGTTCGTGCGAACGAAGAACATGCCGGCAAGAAACGCGCCAATCATGCCACCAGGGAATGCGAGCAGTGATCCTGTACCGGTCATGACGCGAATGAGTCCGGTGACGAAAGCGACGAGAACGGCTCCGATTGGACCGACGGTGACTGCGGCAATCACGTTCACCATATGTTGAATCGGATAAGCGCGGGCGACACCTGTAGGAATCGAGATGAACATCGAACCGACGACGGCGATGGCAACGAGCATTGCCATCCAAGTGAGTTGTTGAATACGCATGAATAGTCTCCTTTCAAAATAAAAACGCCACGTTTCCAGACAGAAAAATGGCGTGGACATACAGAGACGTATCCCAAGCCACTTCCCTACGCTGGTATGAGCCAGATCAGGTTCAAAGGGTCCGGCAAATGCCGTCTCAGCCCGAAGGCTCCCCTAGTGGTCGTTTATTGATTTGAGTATAGCATAGCTAAAATCGGAAAAGGGGCGAAATTATCCCTCATTCTTGGCTAACAGGTCCTCATAGTCCTTCTCGTTCCAAAAGAGCGGTGAGATGGATTCGGGGCCTTTTAAAATTTCTCCGTCCTGATCATATACGATGGCATACCCGCTCTCGACATCGAATACGAACAAGTCGGCAGTGACTTCGGTCACGCCGTTCCCGGCGATGATCACATCATCGATTGGCTCCCGTGCCAGTTCGACGCCCGCTTCATCGAGTTCGACGAGGAGAGCTGACGTGTAGGCATGGCGGTCATAGACCGTTTGGAATTCATCCTGCGTGAGGACGACATCGGTAGGTGGGGCACTTGTACCGAATTTCCGATTTTCAATCTCTTCAACGTATTGAAGGAAAGATTCCTCTTGCCAGAATAGCGGAGCGACCGACTCAGAACCATTGATCACCGTTCCGTCTTGACTGTCGAAAATGGTAGCATACGTCCCGTCATCGAGCTTGAATGGGTAAATATCCGCATACGTATGCTCGAGGCCGTTGCCTGCGATGATGACCCGTTCGAACGTCTCCCGAAACGGTTTGATTCCTTGTTGTTCAAGGGCAGTAAGGAGCGGTTTCGTTTGTTCGTATTGGTCATAGACGTCTTTAAAGTCCTCACGCGTCCATTCGGTGATGGGTTCATCGGGTGATTCGATTGGGGTTGGATTGTCTGCCACCGTATCTGTACAACCCGCGAGTAAAAGTGCACTTAATCCGAATATCGCCCATCGTCTCATGTTTCCATCCCCTTAACTGACATTTTCCACCATTTTATCATTCATGATGAAAAAGCAGAACCTGTGCACATTCTCACTCGGGGTGAGGACGTGTCGCGTAGGTATCGAGTGTTCTCTTGAAGTGAAGTGTATCTTCTTCAGAAATCGTCACACCTGAAGAGGTGCCGTAGCGAACCGCATGATAAACGGACGGGTTCATCGGTAAATCGATGCGTTGGAACCACTCTTGCAATGTCTCATGAGCACGCAATCGCTTGGCTGGTACGAGAGATTGGTTAAATGTGATCAGCGCATCGCGAATCGGGACGTTCGTGAACGCTGTGAGCGTCGAAACGGACGAAGCGTTCTTGTTTTGTAGCGATTCTACAAGCGGGTCTATGCTTGAATCAACATGATCTCGTGCGCGCGCCAAACGTTGCTTTCGCTTTCGATAGACATAAAAACCGAGCAAACAGAATGCAATCAAAGCGACCAATAAACCGAGATTTCGTCGTGTGGACTCTCCAGAGCCCGTAAATCTCTCAAGAAGTTTTATTTTTCCTTTTCGAGGATCTAATTCATACGGATAATCTGCTTTAGATTCATCTATTAAAAGCTTACTGTCTTCATCTGATTTGAAATTCGTAGGAGGACTATTATTTTCCTCGATCGGTATCGTTTCCGGGTTATAGAGCCATTCGAATATCCCGGTCGCAACCACCATCATTGTAAAGGTGACGAGAAGTGTGGCGGCAATCATGAGAAAAAACTTGTTCGTCCAGCGCAAGAAGTTACCTCCTTTTTGAATGTTCAGACTATTTGTTGTTTATCTTACCATAAAAAGGTAAAGTTTGATTAAGACAAAAAATGGAGGTCGTCATATGGGCATGGAGCAGGTCATCAAACAGTTGAACGAAGTGTATTTAGGAAAAGAGGATGTCGTACGCCTCTGTTGTACGGCGTTACTCGCGGAAGGACATATTCTATTAGAAGATGTGCCAGGCACGGGAAAAACGTTACTTGCCAAAACAATTGCGGCTAGCTTCGACGGGGTGTTTTCCCGGATTCAATTCACGGCCGACTTGTTACCGTCTGATGTGATCGGAGCAGACTATTTCAACATGCAGACGCAGACGTTCGATCATCGCCAAGGACCAATCTTTGCGAACATCGTCTTGATTGATGAAATCAACCGAGCGGTTCCACGAACGCAGTCCGCCTTGCTTGAGGCGATGGAAGAACGACAAGTTTCCATCGGGGGAGAGACATATCCGATGCCGAAACCATTTTTCGTCATCGCGACGCAAAACCCGATTGAATCAGCGGGGACGTTCCCCTTACCGGATGCCCAACTCGATCGCTTCTTGATTTCGATTCCGGTCGGTTACCCTGATGTTGCGGAAGAGAGAGAACTCCTCTTACAAGTCATGCGCCAAACACGGAAAACCGTAGAGGCGGTTGCGACGTTAGACGAGTTACGCCGTGCTCAGGAGGAAGTGAAGCAAGTATCGATTCAAGATGATGTCCTCGATTATTTACTCGAGCTCGTTCACGCGACCCGGGAACATGCATCCGTCGAGGTCGGTGTCAGTCCACGTGGAGCCATCGCGCTCATGCGAGCGTCTCAAAGTTACGCCTATCTGAATGATCGATTGTACGTCATTCCGGAAGATGTGAAAGCCGTGGCACCTTATGTATTGTCCCATCGTTTGACGTTGACGCTTGAAGGAGGCATCAAATCGACGAAACAGGACATTATCCGTTACATCTTAGACACCGTCTCTGTTCCAGTCGAGGGTTGATGATGACGTTCTCGACACATAACGCCCTACAGAAACAATGGATTCCGGTTTATGGATTCGCTGGGGTGATTCTCGTATTCGTACCGTACATGGAGATTGTCGGATATGCGCTTTGTTTACTTACGGGCATCGTTTGGTTCTTTGAACGGACACGGAAACAGTTGGAACAAGCTCTTCGGCTTCACGTACATAGCCACGAATCCCTTCTCTTTGTCGGGGATGAGACGGAGGTACAACTGATTTTAGATGGAAGTGAAGTCATCGAACGACTCGGGCTTCCCGTTCGCGTTCGCTTGAAAACCAATACAGCGCTCAGCTTTCCAGACCACGACCGGTCCCCGAACAGTCTGGATTTGACGTTACGGACAGATCAGGCTCGTCACGTGCTTCGTGTGCAGGCTGAATTCCGGGGACCGGCTTATATCGAAGAGTGCGTACTTGCTGTGACGCTCCCGTTTCATCTCGGGACGTATCTTCTTGAGTGCCCGATCGAGAAACGATGGACGGTGTTGCCGTCCCTCACGTTACATCCTCCGGTCGGCACGAAACGATTGGCACTCGGTGACCGTCCTTTGACCGCATCACCTTTACGGAATCCACTTCAGGTTCTAGGTTCGAAGCCTTACGAAGGGGAACCGGTCAAAGAGATCGACTGGGTCGCGACGGCGAAACTTGGACGAGTCCAATCGAAAGTCTTTCAAAAGACGTCGCTCGACACGTTCACATTCGCAGTCGATTTGAGTGGGCCGTCCGGCTACACGTTGCATCACGACTTCGAGTCGATCATTAGCCAAGTCGCGTACGTGACGACCCGACTCTTAAAAGAGGAGTGTAAAGTCGAACTGTTCATCAACCGCTTCAATGGTGAAGAAAAGATGGAGCATATCTCCCTTCAGGAAGGGGAACGGGGGACACGTATCATCCTCATGTTGCTGGCCGACCTTCATCCTGGGAACCGCTTCATCTCGACAGACGCGTTCGTCCGAATGGTTGAACGGAAACGTTTGAAACAAAGCCATCTCGTCTGGTTCAATCAGCATAATTTGTACGACTAACAAGGAACTTTCCTTCTTCTGGCGAACTGTATCATACAGAGATGACCAAAGGGGAGATCTATATGGCAAAACGAAAGTATGCGAATCGACGAGACTGGGAACGGATTTTAAAGAACCGCTACGCGCAAATTCGTGTTCAGACGGAACAATTTTCAGGGGTGGTTGCCTTATTCCAAATCGATGAGGTTCGGGCGCCACTATATAAAAAACATAAAGGGGAAGAATTTATTGTGGCGGATGCCGGGTTTGCTTGGCTCCAATATTTCCCGGACAATGAACCGTTCGGTGTGACGGTCATGTTCAACCCTGACGGTGAAATCGTGCAATGGTATATCGACCTCGTCGACCGAATCGGCGAAGAAAATGGCATTCCGTACATGGACGACTTGTTGCTCGATATTCTCGTGTTTCCGAACGGGGATATCGTCAAAAAGGATGAGGATGAGTTCAAGGCGGCAGCTGAAAGCGGCGAATTGACGCCTGAACAGGTCGAACGTGGATGGCGTGAGTTCGAAGCGACGCTCGAACGAATCGAACGTGGAGACTTCATCTACTTTGATTTGGCGAAAGGACATTACGAACAGTTAAAACAAAAGCTATGAGCGAATTCACTCTCTCTGCTACAGTAAGAGCGTAGGAGGGGGAGTTTTTATGAAAAAAATTGAAATCGAGACGTGGGCACGACGTAAGCACTTCGAGTTTTTCAAAGCGTTTGATGCGCCACATTTCAACGTGACGGCAAACGTAGATGTCACGAACCTATATACATATGCCAAGGAGAGCAATCAATCGTTCTTCAAACTCTTTTTATACGGTGCGGTGAGAGCGGCGAACGCGATTCCGGAATTGCGCTATCGGATCCGTGGTGAAGAGGTCGTCGAACACGAGGTGGTCCACCCTTCGTTCACAGTCATGTTAGACGAGGATGTCTTCAACTTTTGTGCGGCTACGTTTTATGAAGATTTACCGACATTCTTACAGGAAGTGACGACGCGGATGGAGCAAGCTGGCGATGAAGTCGTGGTCGGGGACGAAGAGCCCGACGACTTACTGTATATCACGAGCGTCCCGTGGGTCACATTCACGAGTATCATGCATCCGACGCATCAGCAACAACATGACAGCGTGCCACGCATCGCTTGGGGCAAGTTCGAACGCCAAGGCGAGCGTCTGGTCATGCCGTTATCCGTCCAAGCCCATCATGCACTCGTCGATGGAGTACATATCGGAAAGTATTACGAAACATTGCAAGCTTGGTTAGACGAAGATTTTGCGAAGAAGGTGACCGACGTGCCAGAAGACCATGACTTTGATCGAGCCGTCCGTCTCCGTGAGGAGGGACAACTCGAGCAGGCGAAGCAACTGTTCCTGTCGCTCTTGCGGAAAGATGAAAAGAATCCGAGGTTACATGCGTACTGCGCGTGGTGCTATGACTCGCTCGGGGAAGAACGTCAAGCGGTCCCGCATTATGAACGGGCCATCCGACTCGGGTTGACGGGGGAAGAGTTGGCGGAATCATATCTCGGACTCGGCAGTACGTATCGGGCACTCGGACGATACACGGAAGCGGAACAGTTATTTGAAGAGGCAATCGAGCAATTCCCGAATCACGGGGCGCTCAAGGTATTTCAAGCGATGACCCATTACAACGTCGGTCGCCATGAAGAAGCGACGGGAACGTTACTTGAACTGCTTGCAAGTCCGAAACCGGACGAGAGCATCGCGCGGTACCGGCGTGCTATCGCATTTTATGCAAGAAACTTAAATGAGACATATGACTAAAGGAGAATGACATGATTTCATTACGCCCGATCGATGCACAAAATTGGTATACATGCTGTCAAATTGGAATTAAGTGAGCAACAACAGTCGTATATGGAGCCGAATGCGATTTCGTTACTTCAAGCGATGTACGAACCGACGCTACGCCCGCACGCAATTTATGAGGAAGAGACGATGGTCGGTTTCCTCATGTACAATACAGAGCTTGAAGAGTTGGATGCATGGTGGATTTACCGAATCATGATCGACCATGCTCATCAAGGCAAAGGGATTGGTCGACAAGCGACAGAGCTGATGCTTGAAGAAATCGGCGAGGGGAAACCGATTGTCGTTGGCTATCACCCCGAGAACGAGGCAGCGCATCACTTATATGAAAGCCTAGGGTTTGTTGATGAAGGCCATCGATTCGGTCGCGAAATGGCTGTGATTCGGCGAGGAGAATGAGATGGGAACAACCCGTCTCATTTTTTTGAATCAAATCGATTGACGGAAGAATTGTCACATGATATATTTATCTCGAATTAAAGATATTTGAATTTAAGTTAATGGCTCTCTTGGACAAAGGAGGGAGACAGATGGAACCATCTGATGCATTAAAAACAATTACTGTGCTGTTACGTGCCTCTCAGTCGTTACAAGACCTGGTGAAGCAGGAAGTGGCGTCTTACGGATTGAACGCGACCGAGTTCGCCGTACTCGAGTTTTTATATCATAAAGGAGATCAACCGATTCAAGTCATCGGGAAGAAAATTCTCCTCTCGAGCGGAAGTATGACGTACGTCGTGGACCGGTTAGAAGAAAAAGGGTATCTCATTCGTAAGGCTTGTCCGAGCGATCGTCGCATCACATACGCGGCGCTGACGGATGACGGAGAACGCTTGATGCAAGATATTTTCCCTAAGCATACGGAGCATATGAACGCCGTGTTTGAAGGGATGCAATTAAACGAAACGATTGAACAGTTGAAACAAATAGGAAAGCGGGCAGAAGCCGCAAAAAATTTTAATCATGTATCTTGAAATCAAGATATAAAAGGAGAGAGAATGATGAATCATGTTAAAGGAATTCACCACGTCACAGCAATCACGAGTAGTGCCGAAAAAAACTACGATTTCTTCACTCACGTGTTAGGCATGCGTTTGGTGAAAAAAACGGTCAACCAGGACGACATTCAAACGTATCACTTATTCTTTGCGGACGATAAAGGAAACGCAGGGACAGATATGACCTTCTTCGACTTCCCAGGTATCCCGAAAGGTAAGCACGGAACGAATGAAATCGCGAAAACGTCGTTCCGCGTACCGACAGATGAAGCGTTGACGTATTGGGTCCGTCGCTTCGACCGTCTCGGCGTCGAGCACGAAGGGATTCAAGAACAGTTCGGGAAGAAGACGCTCTCGTTCATCGACTTTGATGAGCAGGCGTATCAACTCATCTCGGATGAGTTCAACGAAGGCATCGCGTCGGGCGAGCCGTGGAAGAACGGTCCAATCCCGCTTGAATACGCGATTACGGGACTCGGTCCAATCTTTATTCGCATCGCAGATATCACATATTTCAAACAAGTGATGGAGCAAGTGATGCTGTTTAAAGAGATCGGGCGAGAAGGTGATGTGTATCTCTTTGAAGGAGGTGAAGGTGGAAACGGAGCGCAAGTGATCGTCATTCACGACGAGACATCTCCACAAGCGCGTCAAGGGTTCGGTACCGTGCACCATGTCGCATTCCGTGTCGAAGACCGTAGCGTCCTCGATGAATGGACAGCACGTCTCCAACAGTTCGGTTTGCCGACTTCTGGCTACGTCGATCGCTTCTTCTTTAAATCATCCTATGCACGTGTCGCGCCGCAAATTTTGTTCGAATGGGCGACAGATGGACCTGGATTCATGGGAGACGAGCCGTACGAGACGGTCGGTGAGAAGTTGTCACTCCCGCCGTTCCTCGAAGCGAAACGTTCGCAAATCGAGGCGATGGTACGACCAATCGATACGGTCAGAAGCACGAAAACATTTGAGAAAGAATATGAGGGCATGAAATGAGTTTCTTAAATCGCTTGTTTGGAAAATCAGATGCATCACAACATAACCAAGGAGGAACTACTATGTTAAACATCGGAATCGTACTCGGATCAACTCGTGAAGGTCGCGTCAGTCCACAAGTCGGGGAATGGGTGAAAGAACTCGCCGACAAACGTGGCGATGCCAACTATGAAGTCATCGACATCGCAGACTACAACTTGCCACTTCTCGGCGAAGCGGGTCAGGACGCATCTGGCGTTGCAGCCTGGTCGGAGAAAATTGCGCAAATGGACGGATTCATCTTCATCGTCCAAGAATATAACCATTCCATCTCAGCATCTCTTAAAAACGCACTCGACTACTTACGCGTCGAA
This sequence comes from Exiguobacterium sp. s163, assembly GCF_018617135.1. Lineage (GTDB taxonomy): Bacteria > Bacillota > Bacilli > Exiguobacteriales > Exiguobacteriaceae > Exiguobacterium > Exiguobacterium profundum. Next base: position 1,205,773 of record NZ_JACSJN010000001.1, on the reverse strand, counting down.
TGGAACAACAAAGCAGCCGGAATCGTCTCTTACGGTTCTGTTGGTGGAGCACGGGCAACAGAACATTTACGGGGCATTTTGAGTGAATTGTCAATCGCTCACGTACGTGTCCATCCTGCACTCTCACTCTTCACGGACTTCGAGAACGGTACGCATTTCGCTCCGAAAGAAGTTCAAGCACAATCGGTAAACGATATGCTCGACCAACTCCTTCCATGGACGGAAGCGATGCAATCGGTCCGTATGAAAGCCGGAGAAGTTGCAAACAATTAACAAATCGCGAAGCCAGCCTGAATTTAGGCTGGTTTTTGTGCGTTTTCAGAACAGGTCGTGTAAAGTTGGAAGGGATTAGGGGGAGTGCAGATGTGGAATCGTAAAATCGTCACAGCATCCATCGCTTCGCCCGTCTATGCGATTCTGTTAGCGTGTGGGGTCACTATGATGGGTGTACGAGAAAATGGAGGAATGAGTGGTGTTCTGAATGGCTTCCTTTTGATGACGGTTGCCTATGTAGCGGTCAGTTTTCCGATTATGTTGACCTACGGTGTCGTGACCTCATGGTGCAGTGACTGGTTGGCGAATCGACTCAGTTCGAAACGATTCAGGTGGTTCACTTCGCTTGTTTTACATATACTATTCGGGCTCGTCTTGTCATGGCTCAGTCTTCTCGCAGCGACCTTGTTTTACTTGGTGGATCGTCTACTACAGCATCGGGGAGACATAACAAAACTACAAACAGTGAAAAGTCTGCTCATCCCAATCGGATATTTGCTTATTGTAACGGGAAGTGTGTATATCATCGATGTCATCCAAGATCTTTTCGTTCGATTCAACTTCTTTTAGGGAAACGAACAAGGATACATTAACATAAGGAGGGGTAAAAATGAGATGGATGATTTATGGGGCGAATGGCTATACGGGTGAGCTGATTGCACGACAAGCCGCTCGTGACGGAATGCGTCCGGTTCTTGCCGGACGAAACGCAAGAGCGATTCATCGCCTAGGAGATGAACTGGGTTGCGAAACATCGATTTTCGCATTGAGTCGTGAAGCCGCAATCGAGGCGCTTCACGATGTAGATTTAGTCCTTCATTGTGCAGGTCCTTTCACGGATACGAGCCAAGTGATGATCGAGGCATGTCTAGAGACAGGTACGCATTACTTAGATATTACCGGGGAAATCGAAGTGTTCGAATATGTCCATTCTAAACAGCAAGCGGCTCAAGCCAAAGAACGTGGTGTGATTTTATGCTCGGGTGTCGGATTTGATGTCATTCCGACCGACTGTGTCGCGCGGAAATTAAAAGAGTTGATACCGGATGCGACAACACTCGCTCTTGGCTTTTCGGCGGCAGCCGGCATCTCACCAGGAACCATGAAGACGGCCGTTCGTGGACTAGGGTCGAGTAGTGTGGAACGTGTGAACGGCAAATTATCATCATTTCCAATTGGGGCAAAGCGGAGAACGATTGATTTTGGTCGCGGAAGCCGTACCGCCATTGCGATTCCGTGGGGAGACGTTTCGACCGCCTACTACACGACGGACATTCCAAATATTACGACTTGGGTTCCTGTACCGACAGCGGCCGCCTATGCTGCTCGCGCTTTGTCATGGTTCAGCCCGATTCTCGGAAAAGAGGCCGTGCAGGAACGCTTGCTCCGTTATGTCGACGAAAACGTATCGGGACCAGACGAGGCTGTACGTGAAAAATCATCGACGTACGTATGGGGCGAAGCAACGAATGAGGAAGGACGAAAAGTAGTCGTCCGTATTCAAACGGCAAGTACGTATGCCTTCACTGTTTACGGGGCGCTCGCCGTCGTCAAGCGGTTGCTCGGTTCGGGTGGGATGCTTGCCGGAAGCTTTACACCAGCCATGCTATTCGGATCTCACTTTATCGAAGAGATTCAAGGTTCCTCTTCGTTCGTGATTGATGAGATTCGTCCATGAATCGAGAAGTATGGGATTTACTCGACGAAAACCGGCAACCGCTCGGTCGAACGCACTTTCGTGGGGATGAATTAGAGCCGCATACGTTTCACACGGTCATCGAAGTGTTCACGTTCGATCCAGATGGGAGATTATTGCTGTCGAAGCGTCATCCGGATAAGACGTATCCGCTTCTGTGGGAAGGGACGGGCGGCTCGATTTTGGCTGGGGAAACGAGTCGACAAGGTGCGGTCCGTGAGCTAAGAGAAGAGTTAGGACTATATGTATTGCCTGAGCAACTCCGGTTCGTGACAACGATTGAGCGGGGCACATATTTCTTGGATATGTATTGTCTCGTGTGCGAGAAACCGATTGACCTCGAACAACTATTACTGCAAGTAGATGAAGTCGTCGATGTGACATTACAAGAGTGGGAGACGGTCCTTGAGTGTGTAGAACTCGTCCCTTCAGTCCGGGAACGGCTGATTCAATACGGTCATCTCATTCGACCGTGAACATGTGCTACACTCAACATAGAATATATAAGGGAGGGAACAGCGTGAATCGTTTAGAATTGGCAAGGCGTATCGAACGCATCAAAGCAGAGGGGACGTCTGCTTACATTCGATATCGTAAACAAACCCCTCCCTATGAAGGTGCGGAACTACACGTAGAAGGAAAAGGGCACGTGTTCAAAATGGGAAATATGAGTTTTGCGGTCGGATTCGGATTGAATCGGCCGACAAGCTTTTACGACCTGCATCAAATGGAAAAATGGGTGCGTGGGAAGAACGTATCACGTTTACATATTGAAGTTTGCCCATTAGCGGAAGATTCCTTGCTCCGCTTATTGCAAGAACGTAACTACACGCTCGATCATTTTTTGGACGTATGGACGTTGGATTTGACACAGCATGCCTCCACATCTGTACCGACCCAGGTCGAAAAAGTGAAGGATGAGACACTCCATGAGTGGGCATACGCCATTGCGGCTGGATTCGCCGAGTCGGGCACAATCCTTCAAGAGACGGTCGATACAGCCAAAGGCTTTTACGCACTACCGAGTAATCATGCTTATCTCGTGCGAGAAGAGGATGCTGTCGTAGCGGGTGGGATTTTAGCCACGCAAGACGGGATTGGAGAATTGTTTCTGACGAGCACCGTTCCGACGTATCGGCAAAAAGGGTACCAGACACAACTTATTTTGGAACGAATTGCCGAAGCGAAAGCACTTGGATGCAATCTGTTGACGGTCACGACGAAGGTCGATTCGGCATCCGGTCGCAACATGGAGCGGCTTGGGTTTCAGCCGTTCTATCAAAAAGCGGTCATGAAAAGTCCAATCCTTAAATAAGCAGGTCGCCTCGGGTGAGGTGACCTGCTTTTCGATTACAAGAGCGATTCAGCCCCATCGACGTATACTTCAGAGCCCGTGACGTGGCTCGACATGTTGCTCGCGAAAAATAAGACGACATCGGCGACTTGTTTCGCGGAGCCCGATTTTCCGGCAAGCGGTTGATTCCCAAGTGGATATTCGATTGGAATGACAATTTCTTCGAGCAACGCATCGTCTCGATTGGTCGAATCGTCAATATTCGTATCGATGGCCCCGGGACAGATAGAATTGACACGAATCCCGAATTGAGCGAGTTCCGCAGCAGCCATTTTCGCAAAGCCGGTTTGACCTGCTTTCGTCGTCGCGTAGCCACTGAATCCGAAATTTTTAAAATAGCGGTTCCCGTTAATCGATGAAGTGATAATGATACTCCCGCCATTCTCTTTCAAATGGGGAATAGCATGTTTGACGGTCAAAAAGGTTCCAGTGAGGTTCGTCTCCACCACGCCATTCCAATCATCCAATGATAAATGTTCAATCGGTGTGATGGTCCCGTTTCGACCGGCGTTCGCGAAGACGATATCGAGTTGACCAAATCGTTCCATTGTCCGTTCGTAGGCCTCTTTCATTGCGGATTCATCCGACACATCTGCACTGATGCCGATAGCGCGTTCTTCCCCGACAAGGCTTGCGAGACGCATCGCATCTTCTTCATTCAAATCGACAATGGCGACTTTTGCTCCGGCTTGAACGAAGCGGATGACCGCGGCACGTCCGATTCCGGAGGCTGCCCCGGTCACAAACGCTACTTTTCCAGATAGTAATTTATTTGAAATCAATCCGATCACTCCTTTTTATGATTCTGTTCTCATATTCCACAGTTCTGGAAAAGTTACGCTTCATTTCAAAAAATCATGGAGCGGTGACTTCGATGGTGCGTGCGATGTTCAAGTTCGAATCCGTCGGGATGACCTCGATTGTCACCAGTTGGCCGCTCTGTAACCCTTGTACGCTATTGACGATGCCGGTGACTTCGGTTTGATCATTGATTAAGATGACACGCAATGTGACTTCTTTAGAGGATTCGGTAGATTCAATCAATATTTGGGGGATATCGATTCGTTCAATCTGTCCTTCGACCATATTGTCATTCCACGTGCTCATCCAATAAACGGCGACTAAAAAAAGACCGAGAAAGATTAAGGCAAAGGTTAATCGTGAACGCATGCACACCTCACTCCTTTGTTGTCCCGTTTCGCATCTTGTCTAATTTACCTTTACCCGGAAATTCTCTCATTACTTGAAAAAATAGTAGGAATCACAAGAAAAATGGGGAATAGAAAGGAAAACGAAAAGGTGAGGTGTGGGCATGTGGATGATGGTTAGTGCGCTAGGATTGGTTGCTTGTGTATGGATCGGGTTCGGTTGGTTCACCATTGGTAATGCAAAGCGACGGGTATGGGGAGGTCTTTTTTCACTCAGTATGACTTGCCTGTTCGCACCGCTCTTCCTCGTGAAACTGGGAGAACAGTATGGATTTGTGGGGATTCAAGTAGGGTTGACCGCTTTATTTGGTGTACTCGCAGGTGCATTTTTCTTTGTGGCACTCGGATGGACAGGACGCCCGGCGAAAGTTCGAAAAGTGAGAACGTTATCGGAAGACCCTGATTTATTTTGAAGCATGACTTACCACTCCTAAGGTATAATGCGGTCATAATGATGTTACGAGGGAGTGGGGATCATAATTAAACCGCCAAAGTTGCAAGTGGGGGATACGATAGGGATCATTACGCCTTCTTTTCCGGCACCTGTTCAGTTTGAGGGGCGTTACCAACGTGGGGTTGAACAGCTCAAGCGGATGGGATTCAAGGTGAAAGAGGGCACGTGTACATATAAAACAGAAGGATATCGGTCCTCGTCCATTCGGGATCGTGCTGACGAATTGAACGCATTTTTACATGATCCTGAAGTGAAAGCGATCATCAGTACAATTGGTGGAACAAATTCGAACTCGGTGTTACCATATATCGATTATGAACAACTCCGACGTCATCCTAAAATCATCATGGGATATAGTGATGTCACGGCAATCTTGATGGCCTGTTATGCCAAAACGGACGTCGTCACATTTTACGGTCCGGCAATCGTCCCCTCATTCGGTGAATACGGAGGGATGTTCGAGACGGGGGAGCAATATGTCAAAGACATCCTCTGTTTAGAACGAACGGCTCCGTTTCAGTTACATATCCCTGATGAATGAACGGAAGAGATGCTCGATTGGTCGACGCAACAACGTATCAAGACGTTCCAACCGAATGAAGGATGGATTTCTCTGAAGGATGGAAAGGCAAAAGGAACGTTGATTGGCGGGAATCTGAACACGATGTCTGGGTTCTTCAAGTCGGATTATTATCCCGATTTGAAAGGTGCGATTCTATTCCTAGAAGACTCGTTTAAGACGATGGCTGAAGAAGAACGTTCGCTTAGTATGCTGAAGCTGGCGGGTGTGTTTGATGAGATTTCGGGTCTGATTATCGGGAAGCATGAGCATTTTCAAGATCAATCAGCTCCCTTCTCATTCAACGACTTGTTGCTTGAAATCATCGGAGAAAAAGATTTTCCGATTTTGACGAATGTCGATATCGGTCACACCTTTCCATCACACGTTTTCCCGATTGGGATTCAAGTTAAGTTGGATGCAACTAATAGGGTTATCCGATTTTTAGAAGATGGGGTGTCGGAATGAAGGAGCACCTCACTATTTTTGACGAGAATTACCGGAAAATAGGGGAGAAGGAGCGAAATCAAGTTCATCTTGACGAGGATTGGCATGAGACGTTCCACTGCTGGTTCTGGAAAGAAGACCTCATTTATCTTCAGCGGAGGAGCATGGATAAACAGGATTTTCCCGGGAAATATGATATTACGGCAGCGGGACACCTCGCAACAGATGAGACAACAGCGAATGGCGTTCGTGAAATTGAAGAAGAGCTCGGACTGTCATTGACGTTCGAACAACTCACCTTTATGGGAATCTTTGAAGACGTGATTGAACTGGACGAGTTTCTTGATCGCGAGTTTGCACATACGTACGGCTACGTCTATCAAGATGAAACACTTCGGTTTGATGACCAGGAAGTGATGGATGTCGTAGCTGTTCAAAGAAATGAACTGATGTCGATCACAGCAGGACGCATGTGCACGATTGAGGGACGCTCACTGATGACGAATCATCTTGTTCAAATCACGCAAGCCGATTTAGTTCCGCATCGTCAGATTTACTGGCAAAACGTATTTGAGAGTTTGACACGAATGGATGCCTCAAATCGTTAAGGAAAGAATACGTTGTTCGCCAATCGGTCCACCGATTCGACGTCCGGTATCGCTCCACCCAACGTTCGTATAAAGGGAGAAAGCGGCTTCGTTTTTCAGATTGACCGACAGGACGATTTCACGAATATGAGGGAAATGTTGCTTTACGAACTGCGGAAGTGCTTGGAGTGCCGCTTTAGCGTAGCCTTTCCCTTGGTCCTCATAGTTAATAGCAAAGGCGGAGAAGAGCAAAGCATTCGACTCGGTCGTATAGGAAATGACGCGTTCGTTGTCATGCAGTAAGAACATCCCGATTGGTTTCGATGCGACGATGACAATCGGATGAACGCCATCAGGTAATGGATCATCCATGTCTTTGGGCAGGGTCGTATACTTTTCTTGGTCCGTCGGTAGTACGAACGTATTGAGAATCGATTGATGCGTATCATTTCGATATTCGAGCGTAATTTTCATAAGGAGTCTCCTTCGGGCTTTATTGATTTTCATTCAGAAAGGAGAATTATATGTCGACACAGTTTACATACCGTCAAAATCCACCATTACAAGATTTATACCGCGCGTTTATGAGCGGTTTTTCTGATTATATTATTCCGTTTCAATTTGATGAGCAGACTTTCGAAGATGTTTTTCTTGTTCGTGATCAAAATCAGCCGTCCCGTTCCATTGTAGCCTATGATGGTGAAGAACCTGTCGGTGTCGTGTTAACCGGGATTGCACATCTTGATTCAGGATGGCAGACACGTTGTGGTGGGCTTGCTGTCGCCCCACATGTCCGAAAAGCAGGAGTCGCGACCGAATTGATGAAACGATTTGAAGAGGCGGCAGTAGGCACTCGTTTACTCGAAGTCATTCAAGGCAATGATGCGGCAGTGTCTCTCTATGAACGACTAGGTTACGAAACGACTCGAGAAATTCTCTACTTCCAAGCGGTGTCATTAGAAACGAACGCAGACATGACGTATGAACCGATTCAAACGTTATTTGATGAGTTGTATCCGGCGGCGAGTCACGTTCCGATTTGGCAACGCGATGTGCGCGTGACCCAACAAGCTGCTGAGTTAGTGAAAGTCGTAGAAGGGAATCGAATAGGATTTTTGTTATACCGCGATCACGTCTTGCTCGATGTTTTTGGACAAGCAGAAGAAGCGGAATGGCTATTGCGGGCGGCCGCGAGCCGATCGCCACTTCATGTCACGTTGACATCAGACCGTCCTGAATGGGTCGAAGCGGCACGACGATTGGGATTTGTCCAAGACGAGATTGCCCAATTTGAAATGGTGAAGGACGCTTGATGAAGCGGTTGTTGGTCATCTGTATCATTGCGCTGATTAGTGGAAATACCGCGACCCTGATTGCGCTGACAACAAATCTTTCACCCGACCTGTCGCGAGGTATACTAGTAGTTAGTGTGAGTGTAACACTCCTTTCCATCGGTGGTATCGTCTGGGTGGGATACTATACAAAAAAACGCTAGTGAAATCCTTGTGAAGTGACACTTGAAAATATCACATCATGCTGTCATGTATGACATGAAAATGAAAAACTTCATATATTGAATTTTTTAACCCCCAGTGGTATATTCGCACATGTAGCTTTTTTGAAGCTCATGAATGTATTAATTTGGAGGGTTTATTATATATATGTGGAAACAACTCATCATGACAGCGGGTGTTGGTGTTCTCTTATTCCAAGGACAAATCGCATCTGCCGACAACATGTCCCCGCAAGACCTCGTTCAAACGGAAAAGTCATTGCAACAAACGGAGCAGCAGGTTAAAGATACGAAACAATCCATTCACGCCATTCAAACGAAGTTGAAGCAAGTCGACCATAAGGCGGAGGCATTGCGAGATAAAATTGAAGGAACTTCTAAAGAATTAGAAGAAGTGGAGGAGTCACTCATTCCTGCAGAACAGTCGCTCTTCGCAAAAGTCGTTTCTTCGGTGTTGCCGAGTGCGAAAGCGGAAGCCGCTGAAGCGGAAGAAGCACATCAAGAGCTTGTTGAAAAGAAAAACCAAGCAAATGAAGCATTGGAGCAACTGAAAGAAGAACAAGAGCAAATTGAAGCGACACGTCAAGACGTGAAAGCGTCATATGACGAAAAGTCGAAACAATATAAGAAACAAACGAATCAGTTGAGTGATTTAAAGAAACGGTATGAAGCGATGGCACCCGATCGGTTTTTAATGCCGGCGGAAGGTCGCCTCTCTCAAGGGTTCGGTTCGGCGAGTGGACAGTTCGGATACACATTCCATAATGGTCTCGATATTGCTGCCAAAACAGGTACACCTGTATACGCCGCGGAAGCTGGAAAAGTGACAAAAGTCAGCTCCAGTGGACCTTATGGAAACCACATACAAATCGAACACAACGTAGACGGTCAAAAATGGACGACCGTGTATGCACACTTGCACAAAGTGGATGTCAAGACAGGTCAGTCAGTACGCCAAGGCGAACCGATCGGTCAAATCGGAAACACGGGTAACTCGTCAGGTCCGCACTTACACTTTGAGATTTATAAAGGGGACTACAATTTCTCGGCTAGTTCAGCTGGGAATGCCGTCGACCCGATGAAACTGGCGGAGCGCCTCGGTGGTGCTTCTCCGGTAAAAGCCACGTTTTAAGCAGACAGATGCCCTGAGCCTCTCGAATGAGGTCAGGGCATTTTTTACTGTTCGCGCGTCGGATCGTGGTTGCCTTCGCTGTCGGCAATCGTATCTGAGCTTCCGTAGTCTTCTACTTGGGAGAAGGCGTCCGTTTTTTGACCAGGTTGATCCGTTCCGTCTAACTCTTTGCGTCGAGCTGTCTCATTAGGGTTCAACACGTCTTCTTCAACCGGTCGATCGACTTCATGCGCGTGTTCTTCCTCTTCTTGTGCCCGGGCGTGTTCGATGCAAAGGGTGGCTTCTGGAATGACTTCCAGACGGTCTAGTTCAATGTCTTTCCCACACACCTCACATTGTCCATATGTCCCATTCTGAATGGCTAATAGCGCCTTATCGACGTCACTCAAGAACTCTTCATCGAGCTCATTAAGGGCTTGGTCTCGTTCTCGTAAAAAGAGCTCTTCGCCCGAGTCGGCAGGGTGGTTGTCGTAATGAGAGAGCTCTCCTTCATCATATGTCTCTTCCCGATTATCCATGTATCCTTCGGTTTTTGCTTTTTCTTTCAATAATCGTTTTTTAAACGTTTCGATTTGTTCTTCAGTCAACATATCCATTCACTCTCCAGTTCTCAAGTCATTAATATAAGGTTTCCCATTTTATTTGTGTACAAACCATTTGAAGTGGAATCCCTCATGTCGAGCGATGTTTAGAAAGGGTATGATGAGAATAAAGAGTTCTTTTAAAAAAGGAGGAACGAATCATGAGAAAAGTCGAAGTAGTGAAATACAATCCAGAATGGAATCAAAAGTTTGAAGAAGAGGCTGGTAAATTGAGTCGGTTATTCGAAGAGGAGCTTGTCGCGATCCATCATATTGGAAGTACATCGGTCGAAGGATTGGCGGCAAAACCAATCATCGACATGATGCCGGTCGTACGGGACATCGAACGAGTCGATGACTACACGGAGCGGATGGAGGCACTCGGGTACCGTGGACTTGGTGAATATGGGATTCCGAAGCGTCGCTATTTCCGTAAAGGAGAAGAAGAACGGACGGTTCACGTGCATGTGTTTGAAGAAGGGAATCCGGATGTCATAAGACACCTTGCCTTCCGGGATTACTTGCGAGCTTATCCTGACGTTCGCGATGCGTATGGTGAGCTGAAGCTTCAACTTGCGGCACAGCACCCAGAAGACATGGAAGGATACATTCAAGGAAAGCATAACTGGGTCATCGAGACGGAACGGTTGGCGACGAAGTGGTATAAAGAAAATCAAGACGTGTGAAACCTTTTTATGGAAATGGTCGTATAATACATCAAACCTTGAAGGGGGAGATGTCGTGTGAAACGATTTCTCGGGAAATGTGTGGAATATGCTTTGGCCGCACTTGTTTTCGTCGGTCTGTTCTTTGTCCTCCGCGCGATTGCCGGAGACTCGGACAAAGGGTACATGTTGACATTGCTCGGTACATTTTTTCTCGTCTTACCTAGTTCGCTCTTGATTGGTTACTTTTTGGCCCGTCCGCTTCAACGTCGCCTAAATGGGAAAGGAACGGAGGCTTCGAGTGAGCATACGTTGCGCGGAACTGAAAAACCGCACGGTGTAAACGAAGATCGAAACCATTCAAACTATACCTGATGATGGAGATCACATTTATCCCTACGATTGATGCCCGTCTCATCGCACGGTTGAATCGTTCCATCCATGAGCATCACGTCCATATGAATCCGACCTTTTTTGCGGAGTATGAGGAAGAGAAGATGTACGAAGCCTTTTCGACACTGATTGGAAGACCCGGCCATCACTATATGGTGATGCAGCTTGAAGCAACTCCAATCGGTTACATATGGTTCGAAGAGAAAGTGGGTGAGGCGAACGCGTTTCGTCAAGCTGTTCGCGTGGTGTATGTTCATCACATCAGTATCGACCCCATGTATCAACGGAACGGTTACGGTCGACGTGTGATGGAATGGATGGAGCAATGGGCGCTTGACCACCAATTCAGATCGATTGAACTAGATTACTGGATGAGTAATACGGATGCCGCCTCGTTTTATGGCGAAATCGGGTTCACCCCAAAACGTCAGATTGTTATGAAAAAATTGGAGGAATAACATGATGGAATTACTCACAATTGGATTAGGAATTCTCGGAGTTCTGTCGTTAGGTTGGTTCTTTTATAGTTACTGGCTCGGATATAAGGGTGGCAATATCGTCATGACCCTCGATGAGCACTATACAAAACTAGAAGAGTACGTACCTGCTATCTTGTCGAAACTATACGAAGATGGAAAGAGCGCTCACTACCTTGGCGACCGCAAGTTTGAAGTGGAGGGCAAGCGTTACGTTCTCGTCGAACGGACTGTCCCGATCGGTCATGTTCCAACACAACAGACGGTCCTACAACCAGATCGATCATAATCAGAAAAGGGAGCTCTCTAGTCGAGAGGCTCCCTTTGTTTATTTGACGGCTGGGGGCCCGAACCCGCCGCTATGATAATCGCGGAAAGCTTGGCGGATTTCTTCTTCCGTGTTCATCACGAATGGACCATGCGCAATATAGTCTTCGCGAATCGGTTTTCCGGAATAGATGAGCACCCGTGTACGCGTCGTGGCCTTCAGTTGAAGTGTGCTCATCGCTTCAGATGTTTCATCGAACGTCAGTGTCGCCACATCAGTTTTACTGAGCGGGATTTTGGAAGACCCAACTTCAATTGAACCAGCGAGTACGTACAAAAAGCTGTTATGATTCGCAGGCAAGATGTGTTCGTATTCGCCACCTTCTTTCAGCGTTATTTCTGTCATCGTGATGGGGACGAGACTTTCCATCGGCCCTTTTACACCCGCGATTTCGCCGGAATAGACACGAAGCTGCCCGCCGTCGAAAGGAACGAGGGGTGCGTCCTCGACGTATACGTTCTGATAGGAAGTGGTTGTTGTTTTTAATGACTTCGGCAAATTCAACCAGAGCTGCAGCGTATGGATCAAATCATCGTCGACCGCTTCTTCGGCGTGTCTAGCGGCCCATCCGGCGTTCATATACTGAACATCACCGGCGTCCAAAATCGAATGTCCCCCATGATTATCAATATGTTCTAGACGACCATCGATGACATACGTGATTGTTTGAAACCCACGATGGGGATGGTCCGAAAACGTCCCACGCTTGAACCAGTCTTCTGCCATCAAAATAAATGGATCGAACTCCTCTTTTTGTTCTGGAGGTAACACCCAGCCCTGTTGCACATGGGGATACCCGTTTTGTCGATAGGAGACGCGCCAATGATGGTTCACGTCACGTATAAATGGATTTGTCACAAAGATTCACTCCTTTCTCTTCCTATCTTCCCAAAAAATATGTCTCATCGTACTATATTTGCTTCATGAATATGCAAAAAGACAGACGCATTCGCATCTGTCAGATTAAGTGTTTTGTTCAAACAGGTTATACCACTTGATGGCATCCTCACGTAGTAGCTTAAAATGGGCGCCTGTCTCTGAATTGGTCACGTACACATCTGCACCATCATAGCTAACATCAAACGTTTGGGCGCATATCCCTTGAAATAGGGTCACATAAGGTGTGGAAGCGGTCTTGCCTGCATAGGCGGTCGCGTTAGCTCGTTTGATGGCGCCAAAAATAAATTCCATTTCATCTTGACCGACATGTTGTAGGAAGGAGGCATCTTTTGATTCCGTTCCAAGGAGTGCCAAGTCATGAAAAATGACATGACGTTGACTACTTAATTTGTCGTGAATTTGTTCACTCAATTCTTTTCCATACAACAACTTGGGTTCATGATACGTCAAGGAGACGTTCTGACGATGGGCCGTTCCGTTTTTCATGAACGTAAAACTGTAGAGTGGATACTCATGACCCGGTACAAGAACCGAAGGGAGTTGCGGAGCTGTTTTGGCTCCGAACATTTGTGAAATATGCGCTTCTTTCGGTCGCAATACTTCTTGATAGTCATTTTGATCTCGGCTCGTATAAATCGCGTATTGTAACACCTCATCAGACTTTTCTGTCCCGAGCCCGAGTGACAAATAGGGATGCCTTGTTGATTCGACAGGAATGACGAGGCGGTCTTTGGCTTCGGACGATGTAAAGGTCAGTTCAAATTCACCACTGAAAGGCATCGTGATATGGAAAAGTGTATGCTCGATCCCTTTTCTTTCTGGATAGGGCTCATTACCTATCGGCTTTTTCATCTCTTGTGCGAAATGCTCATATTCATGGGGCTCAGCAAATCGGAATTTCGGAACATCCGGATAAGGTTCAGCCGTATATTGAACATCGTTTAAACTTTCAGGAAGCGTGTTAATTTCGGTGGCATATGTGACGGAATCGAGTTGACATTGGACATATGATTTATCTTCGACAGTGAAAAAAGTTGCGGTTGGAAAAGAAGATTCGGTGGCGGCATTAGTCAACGGTTGGTTCAATGTGACCGTCCCGAGCCAATGTCTTTCACCACTTGGAATTCTTTGAATCGCGTTGTCAGGCTGACATAACTCGATAATCGCTGCACGATCCGATTCGGGCATTTCAATTTGTTGTCCGTTTGGTAACAGGGCACGTCCTTGATAATATTCAGGAGCGGGTTGGAGTCGGAGTGCGCGTTCTTCCTCGCATCCGAATAAGAAAAACAGGATGACGAGGGTACTGAAAATCAGGTACTTTTTCACATCGGTACTCTCCTTCGATGAATCACTTTCACCATTCTAGCACCAATTTTTTGTGACTTTAGTCTTAGGAAAATTAATTTGTTATTTCGAAAAAAAATCAAAAAAACCGTCCAACTTGAACTGGACGGGGTATAAAACCATTTATGACTTATTTTTACTTTTTAACTTTTTTTGTATGTCGATTTTTGACGAAAAAACGTTGATATTACGAGACATTGAAAAAAGCCGATTATTCTTCTAAATTATCACTTTATAATTCACTGGGATTTATTTGATGAAGTTTCCTTCAATCAACATCTCGACCGCGTGCCGCCTTCAAAATTTCGAACCATTCTTCACGAGTGAGGTCGATTTGAAGGGCGTCGACTCCTGTCTGAACGCGCTCGATTTTTCCGGATCCGATAATCGGCATAATGTTCGCAGGGTGTTTGACGAGCCATGCATACACAATCGAATCAATTCCGCTTGCATTGTGACGTGCACGAATTTCCTCGAGTTTTTCACGAAGGGGTGCATACTGTTCATCTTTGAAGAGTTGACCACCGGCTAGTGGACTCCAAGCCATAAGTGGCATTCGTTTTTCGTGACACAAATCGACCGATCCATCCTCAAAATGTTTCAATTGCATCGGAGAGAGTTCGAGTTGATTCGTCACAAGTTGGAATGGAAGGCGAGATTGAAGCAAGTTCTGTGTAGCCGGAACATGGTTAGATACACCGAATTCACGTACTTTACCACTATCGCGCAAGGTGATGAAGGCTTCGGCAACTTCATCCGGATTCATCAGCGGATCTGGACGGTGGATGAGTAATGTATCAATGTGGTCAATGGCCAACTCTTTTAACGAACGCTCTGCTTGCGCGATGATATGCTCTTTTGTCGTATCGTAATAATTGAGTGTTTGACCTGGGTTGAATGACCCCGTCAATTTAATTCCTGTCTTTGTGACGATCTCCATTTGATCTCGGAGTTCAGGCTTTAACTTTAAGGCTTCTCCAAATAAACCTTCACATGTGTAACCGCCATAAATGTCTGCATGGTCGAATGTCGTGATGCCAAGTTCGAGACATTGTTCGATAAACGTGAGGCGTTCCTGTGGGGTCATGTCCCAATCAGCGAGACGCCACATTCCATGGACGATGCGTGAGAATGATAATTCTTCTGTCAAAGCGATGCGTTGCATAGTAACTCCTCCTTGGTTGTCAGTCGCTCTTCATTATACGTCTTACGAGAAAAGACGTCACTTGTCACCTACTCGAGCAGTTTTGGCGTCAAATGAGCTTGTATGCGCTATGATGAGAGAAGAGAAATAGGAAAGAGGCGTGACAGATGAGTGACTATGAACAATATGCGGACGTCACCTTCGAGCGGGTGGGTGACTCGTTTCAGGTAGCCGCGATGCACCCAGATCTTCGATTACATGGAATTGGACGAAGTGCGGCCGTGTTTCGTTTAAAGGAGAAGAATCGTGTCATTAAAGTGTTCTTTCCAGGCTATGAACAAATCGCAACCGAAGAAGCAGCAATCTATAAAAAACTAAAGGGACTCCCTTACTTTCCGAAGTGCTATGAGTCCGGTGCGTCATATATCGTTATGGATTACATCGAAGGAAAGACGCTATTTGAGTGTCTGACGGAAGGCGTCTGGATTGACCCTTCTTACATCGAGGTAGTGGATGAAGCGCTTCGACAAGCACGGTTATTAGGACTAACGCCATCGGATGTTCACTTGCGTAATATCATTTTGACACCGAACGGGCAGATTTTCTTGATTGATTTGGCACGTTTCAGACAAGGGCAACAAATCGATCATCAGTGGGAAGACTTGAAGCGGATGTATCGATTGTATCGCTATCGTTTCATGCCGAAACAATATGATGAGTCACTGCTGAATCGAATCGCTTACTTGTATCGTAAGTTCGTGAACGACCCGGATTCTTGAACCGGGTCGTTTTTCTTTCGCTTATTAGGGAACAGGAGTAATGTGTCTAAAGTTGAGGAAGCGAAAGGGGAATGATGTATGGCTCACCGGATCTATGCGAACGAACTTGAAATGCTCCACGAATGTGTAGAAACGTGCAACTACTGCCTGGAATCTTGTTTAGAAGAAAAAGATGTTCAGATGATGGTCGATTGTATCCGACTCGACCGCGAATGTGCCGCTGCCTGTGCGTTTCTTGCCGAGGCGATGACGCGTGACTCGGCATTCGTTCCTGAACTCGCGCGAGCGTGTGCGGTCATCTGTAAAGCATGCGCACAGGAGTGCGGGAAACATAAGCACGCACATTGCCAAGAATGCGCAAGAGTTTGTACTGAATGCGCCTCGATGTGTGACCGCTTAGCCGCATGATTTGAGTGACCGGTTGATGGGACCGGTCACTTTTTTCGTGTCTTTTGAAGAGGGGATTCGTATAATGAAAAAAACGAAAAGGTGGTATGGGGATGATTCGCAATTGTCGACGAGATGATCTTCAAATGATTTTACATATTTACAATGATGCGATTGTAAACAGTACGGCCGTCTATCACTATCAACCGGTGACACTCGAGAATCGAGTGGCATGGTATGAGGAGAAGAAAGAACAAGATTGTCCAATCATCGTATGGGTCGAGGATGACGTCGTCATGGGGTTTGCGACGTTCGGGCCATTCCGTCCGTGGCCAGCGTACCATTATACGGTCGAGCATTCAGTCTACGTGCATCCCGGTTACCGCGGGAAAGGCATTGGTAACAAACTGTTAAAAGAAATCATCCGTATCGCCGAAGTGAGAGGAGTGAAAACGGTGATTGGTGGAATCGACGCATCGAACGTGACGAGTATCCGTGCGCATGAAAAAGTTGGATTCGTTCATTCCGGTACGATTCGAAATGCCGGATATAAATTCGGCAAATGGCTCGATTTATCGTTTTATCAACTTGATTTAGAAGGTCCTGCATCGCCTACGGAAGAGTGAACGGTCTAGAAAGACTGAGCCACCATACGATATACTGGAACGAGTGAATCGAATGGAGGAAATGGAATGACTGAGTACCCGAATTGCCCTAAATGCCAATCATCTTATGTGTACGAGGATGGTCCGTTGCTCGTATGCCCGGAATGTGCCTATGAATGGTCACCGAGTGAGGCGGCAGAAGCGGAAACGGCGTCACAAATCAAAGATGCAAATGGAAATCCGCTTCAAGACGGAGATACCGTCACCGTGATTAAGGATTTAAAAGTGAAAGGGACCTCGCTTGTCGTCAAACAAGGAACGAAAGTGAAGGGGATTCGACTCGTGGAAGGTGACCATGACATCGACTGTAAAATCGAGGGACTTGGTGCGATGAAACTGAAGTCGGAGTTCGTGAAGAAAATCTAATAGAAAGTCAAATTGTTGACGAATGAGGTCGTATAATGCGGTCTAGTTCGTCTTTTTTTGTAAATTGTGGCTTATGATAATATATAAGCGTATTCAAAATATAAAGGATGTAAATGAACTCTTAGAATGATTGAAATGGTGAAAAATGGTAGATTTTCCGTGTGGATATGAGATGATTGTGAAGGCATTCTAAATCGAAAAAGAGGGGGGAAGGTATGTCGTGGGACAACGATTTATATTGAAGTCGAAACAGCATATGAGTGGCGGGATCATTAAAATTGTCGTGGATCAGTATACGGGCGTGCATTACATCATGACTAGTGGCTTAGGATTGAGTGGAATGACGCCGCTCTTAGATGAACATGGAAAAGTCGTGATTGAGAAGCCGAAATCGCCTTTGTGAGAAAATCGAATGAAGAAACGATGAATTATAAAATTAAGCGCAACACCTAAAAATGAACGCACAAAAAGCCCGCAGCGACGTCCTCGTGTAGAATGAAGTTACGACACAAACATTCAGACGGAGTAATCGCTATGAGCTATATTCATCTTACTACAACGGAACGCGTGAAAATAGAGACCTATCTGGAGCTCGGGATGTCCATCCGGTCCATCGCGAGACGGCTCGGGCGACAGCCCTCGGGGAGGTCAGACGGGACCCCGACTACGTGGCTGAACGTGCCCAGAAACGCTACGAGACGGTGACGACGGACCGGGGCAAGGCGTTCAGCGGTCACGAGCGCATCCAGGCGTCACTCGGCGTGCCGATGTATTTCGCCGACCCGTACGCATCGTGGCAACGGGGGAGCAACGAGAACGCCAACGGGCTCCTCCGCGAGTTCTTCCCGAAAGGAACGGACTTCGCGCAGGTGGCGCACAACGATCTCGCGGACGCGCTCGCCAAGATCAACGGGCGGCCGAGAAAATGCCTGAACTGGAAAACCGCACACGAGGCCTTCACCGAGGAAGTGTTGCGCTTAATTTGACAAACCGTCATTTTCTTTAATATCAATACTCTTGTGAAATGGCGCCCGTTCACCTTCAAATAGAATACATCAACCAAATAAAGAACGCGTTTTTTACGCGAGGCTCTGTCCTTCAGATATCAAGTTAGATATTTCCTTCGCGTGTCACTAGACGCGCCCACGGTCTTGCTTTTGACGTTGCCCTTAAGCTCCGTGCCTCCGTCAGAAAGGGCCAGTAGCTCTTGTTATCGGGCCGTCAGGGGGGAGCGGTGCGATGAGCCCGAATCACCATTCCTTCTCCCATGCCCCATCTTCAGAGACTCCCCAATCCTCGAACCGATACTTGATGAGCCAATGCACATGCATCACTTCATATTCGAATACATCCCTGGACAGCTCTGAGACGACGAAGCTGACGTCCCCATCCGCCACCACCCACGTCCCGTATAGATACACTTTCTTGATCGGACGCTCTTCAGCATACAGAACCAGGCTGACAAGCCTGGTTCTGTATTGATTGTATTACGAGAAGAACGGTTTGTACTCGCGACGTTCATGCATGATGGACACCCATTGAAGCGTCGTGAACTCTTCGAGTACCCATTCGCCGTTGAATCGTCCGAGACCAGAGTTTTTCTCGCCTCCGAACGGCATGTGTGGTTCATCATTGACCGATTGGTCGTTGACGTGAATCATGCCGGTTTCGACTTTTCGTGCAAAGTTGGTTGCACGGTAAACCGATCCGTGAACGGCACCACTCAATCCATATGGTAACTCATTCGAGAGACGGAGCGCCTCCTCGTCATCTTTAAAGGAGAGAATGACAGCTACCGGGCCAAAGATTTCATTTTTCGCGAGCGGCATGTCATTTGTGACGCCACTGAGGACGGTCGGTTCGAGGACGTTGCCGTCCGCTGTCCCGCCAGTATGAACGGTCGCACCGGCATCAACCGTTTTCTCGATTTGGTCTAAGATGCGATCGACTTGATCATGGTCGATGAGCGGGCCGACTTGCGTATCTTTTTCATTCGGGTCACCCGCTTTCAACTGTTTAACGCGCTCGACATAGCGCTCCACGAATTCGTCATGAATCGACTCGGCGACGAGGATTCGGTTCGTCGACATACAGATTTGTCCTTGGTGGAAGAACTTGCTGTAGACAGCTGATTCGACGGCGCGGTCGAGGTCGGCATCATCGAGCACGACGAATACGTTATTTCCCCCGAGTTCAAGTGCTGTTTTCTTCAACAAGCGACCTGCCTTTTCTGCGATTCCTTGCCCGACCTCAGTCGAACCTGTGAACGAGATGAGACGTGGGATTGGATGTTCGACAATGGCGTCCCCGATCTCAGACCCTCGACCGACGACAACGTTGAGCACACCATTTGGAAGACCTGCTTCTTCAAAGAGGGATGCGAATAGAAGCCCACCCGTGACAGGTGTCGCAGTGGCTGGTTTGACGACGACCGTATTCCCGGTTGCAAGAGCTGTCACGATTGAACGGACAGCCAAGTGGAATGGGAAGTTCCATGGGCTGATGATGCCGATGACCCCAAGTGGTTTGCGATATACCCGGTTCTCTTTATTCGGCACGATCGATGGTTTGATAAGCCCATCCATACGGAAAGGGAACGTCGCGGCCTCTTTGATGATAGCCATCGATGCAGCAAATTCGCCTTCTGCTTTAATACGTGTACTACCGGATTCCTTCACAAGCCAATCGACAATATAGTCTTTATTGTCCATCGTGATCTGAGCAAACTTCTCAATCAACTCACGGCGTACTTGTGGAAGCATGTCGGCCCAGTCCATCTGAGACGCTTTGGCTGCTTCATAAGCACGATTCAAGTCCTCTTCATCCGCTGATTGAATCGAGAAGAGAGTCTCGTTCGAGAACGGATTGACGTTGTCGATCGACTTTTCACTTGATCCATTTACCCACTCACCATTGATGTACATGTTCGTAAAATCTGTATGCATATTTGAACACTCCTTTGTTTTTTCTTCACCATAAGAAGTATTCACTTGTTTTAGAAAAATAAACATCTGAAAGTGTAACTAACTTGTTTTACAAAGTAGTTGCAAATGGGATTGGTTTCCATTACTATTATGTATAACAAGATAGTTGATTGAAAGTGAGGTCACGCCATGGCAATGAGTCAAATGTTAAAAGGTCTGCTTGAAGGGTGTCTTTTAGCCATTATTAGTAAAGGTGAGACATATGGATATGAAATGTCTGAGAAACTACAGAATTATGGTTTCGCAATGGTGAGCGAAGGAAGTATATACCCGGTATTACTGCGTATGAAAAAAGATGGGTGGGTCGAAACGATTCAAAAGACTTTACCCTCAGGAGGTCCAAAACGGAAGTACTATATTCTGACAGAAGCCGGGCAACAGGAATTACTCGCATTTAAACAACGATGGGCTGAAGTATCGAATGGTGTGAACCGTGTACTCGAGGAGGATGAATAAGCATGGAACTTTCAAAGAAAAGTCGTGATTTTTTAGATGATTTGTCGGTATACCTGATATCAAGTGGGAAATCTGAGACTGAGGTGAAAGATATTGTCTTTGAATTAGAGGATCACTTGCTAGAAGCGGAGCAAGCAGGGAAGAATGTGGACGATGTCATTGGACAAAGTCCGAAATCCTATATGCAATATATTGGTCGCGAGATGGCATTCGATAAGAAAGGGTTTATGAAAATCATTGCAATGATCATCCTCAACCTATTCGCTTATATCATCATCGGAAACTTCATTCAAGGTGAGATGACGTTCTCGACGATTCAAATGATTGGGTTTCCACTAGTAGCCTTACTGTTCTTATTGGCCGCCTCACAAGCATTCCGAGCGATGTCGATTCGCACAAAAGAAAGCAAATTTAGAAACATACTAACTTATGCCTTACTTGCTACATTACCAATGTTATCTTTTCTCGGCTTGATGATGCTTGATATTTTCATTGAGACACCAACAGTTACATTCGGTTCGATTGGTCAACTTGCATTATTCGTAGTTGCTGTGGTCATATTACTTATAACCTCCATATGGACAAAAACATGGATTAATTTAATCATCCCGATTCTTTTGTACGTACCTCAATATGCATTTTCCCGCACAAGCTTACCATTTGAGCAACAATCGATTTTTTCGATGTTGATTTTATTCGTCGGAATGGCAACTTTCTTTCTTGTCTGGGCCAAGAAGAATAAAGAGGACAGAGTCTGATGTTTCAGCGACTCGGTTTGTGGAGTTTCTTACTTCTGCCTTGGGCGTTTTTTGTGGCGGCAATGGATTATGTTTGGGGTTTTCCATTTGGATATTTGATTGTACCGATTGTCATTTGGTGGGTAACGAAGCAATCTTTGAGACATTTACGAATACGCTTTGTATTAGCTTCCTTGCTTGGATCATATGGTGTGTCGGTTTATTTTGCCTACTTGTTTGAGAACGATTGGGGATACTTCTTCAAGCCGTTAAATCTAATGGGGATTGTTCATATGTGGTCGGTCGTGATATTGATTGGGACACTCGTGATTCTGATTAATCATGGTGGTCAAAAATCAAACGAGTCATCTAATAGACATTGAGAGTGGGATGCATGATATTTCCCTTTTTTGATGTTCGATTCTACTTCCTGTACAGTTAAGACGAAGAGAGGGGTTAGAAAGAGATATGAAACGTTATGAAGCGATTTTATTTGATATTGATGACACACTACTAGACTTTAAACAAAGTGAACATGTCGCCTTGGAACAGTTACTTGCATCCTTCAACGTGCGGATGACAGATGAGGTGAAGTCGCGGTATGTCGACATTAATAGCGGCCTGTGGCGCGCATTTGAGCGCGGCGAAGTGGATCGTGAAGAAGTACTCATCGGTCGTCACACGAAACTGTTTGATTCGCTCGGACTCACGGTCGATGGACCATATGTCGAACAGCAATATCGAGACTATTTACATGCAGGCGTACACATGATTGATGGTGCTTTGGAGGTCGTGCGAAAGCTGAGCAACGATTATCCGCTCTATATCGTCACAAACGGTGTGACGGAGACGCAATTCAAACGGTTAGAGTCATCTGGACTATTGCCTTACTTCCAAGATGTCTTCGTATCGGATGCGACCGGCTCGCAAAAACCAATGAAACCGTTTTTCGACTACGTCTTCGACCGAATCCCGAATGTAGCGCCAGAGAAAGGTTTGATTATCGGTGACTCGGTCACGGCAGACATCGCCGGTGGGCGGATGTATGGTTTGGATACGTGCTGGTTCAATCCGAACGAAGTCGCCGCGACGATTGAGTCAACGTATGAGATTCGACATTTAAACGAGTTGAAATCGCTTCTCTACGTTCAAGCCGGATTGAGTGAATGAGCTGGCAAGCGATTTGGTAGTTGAGCAAGTACTTCCGGATAGAGCGTGACGTCTTGAAGACGGTCAAGCTTTTGCCAACGATAAATCAGGTGATCTCCTTCGGGTCCATAGAAGTCTCCGTCTTGGAGCGGGAGGTCACCGTCTACATAAAAGTACAGTCCAATCTCATGAAACGGCTGGTCATTATAGGTAAACAAGTTCTCGTGCACGAAGGCGAACGTGGTATCGGTCACACGCATGTTCAATTCTTCATGTAACTCGCGTGCGAGGGCGGTTGCGGCCTCTTCACCGAGCGTGACGCGACCGCCGGGTAATGCCCAAAAGTCATCCCGGACGTTTCGGTGAATCAATACGTGACCGTCTTTCACAAAAATACCGGCAACGCGGTAATTGAAAACGCCGTGTTCAGTAGGAAATACGAGATCCATCTATATCACTTCCAATCATTGTAATCTGTTCTAGTATACCTGAAGGAGGGATCATATGTTTCAACCACATACGCAATATCGAGATGAAGATTTTCGTGACGTGACACTCCGTGACGAAGTGTTGTCACACGTTACGTTCGAGAACTGTCGCTTCACATACGTTGATGCGACGGAACTACAGACGGAACGCTGTCAGTTCATCAACTGCGACTTCACGGATTCAAAATGGAATGCGTCCCGTCATGTTGGGAGTTCATTTTTGAACTGTCAATTCCATGGTGCCAATTTGTTCACGAGTGAGTTTGAACAATGTAAAATGACCGGGTCTTCCTTTGAAGAAAGTCAGTTTGAAGGTGTCCTTGTAACGGAAGGGGACTGGTCGTTCGTCAACCTTCGTCACGTGTCGCTCAAAAAAATGGATTGGTCCCATGTACGCTTAGTCGAAGCGGACCTATACGGAACGGACTTGACCGAGACGGTCTGGCATCAGGCGGACTTGTCACGGGCGACACTTCAACATGCGGTGTGCCGTGGTGCCGACTTCAGAGGGGCACTCGTCGACGGGGTTGATTTTTCGAACGTGACGTTACAACAAACAAAACTAGACGCGATGCAGGCGATTCAAGTCGCGCGCTCATTGGGGGCGATTGTAGAATGAAACCAGAACAAATCATTGAGCAGTTGACTGCGTTCGCAAAAGAACGCGAGCACATTCGAACGGTCGTCTTGAACGGCTCACTCGTCAATCCGAACATCCGACCAGACCCGTACCAGGATGTCGACCTTGCCTTTTATGTGGAAGACGTCCGAGCGGTTGCGGCCGATCGCTCATGGATTGACACGTTTGGAGAGGTATTAATCATGCAGACACCTGATACGGCTGATTCCGGACGACATGTAACGTTTTTAGTGCAATATGTAGACGGACATCGGATTGATTTGACGATTCGGAGTGTGGATCAACTTGAAACCATGCTCGAAGCCGACTCGCTCAGTCAAATTATCTTCGACCGAGATCATCATCCAGTCGTCACGCCGTCAGACATGTCGTATCGTGTGAAACGTCCGTCTGCTGACGAGTATGCGGCATGTTGGAATGAGTTTTGGTGGGTGTCACTTTATGTTGTCAAAGGAATCAAGCGACACCAGGTGTTATACGCGCTCGACCACCTCGACATCATGCGGAATATGCTCCGTCAGATGATGGAGTGGAACATTGGCTATGCGACGGAATTCTCCGTGAATCTCGGGAAGTCCGGTGACGGGATCCGCGACCATTTGCCAGAAGAGTTATGGGAGATGCTCACGGCAACATACGCTTCAGCTGAGTTGAGTGCCATTGAAGACACACATGACCGCCTGCAATCACTCTTCTTCTTTTGCGCGCAGCGTGTCGCGGAACAAGGTGATTTCGTCTTCCGGGAAGAAGAAGCCAGACGCGTCCGTGCCGCATGTGCTACACTTCGACATTCGAACGATTAATGAGGCCGAGAGCCGGGAAACGCTCCTTATAGAGAAAGGAGCGTTTTTTCATGAACCCATATACGACATTTATTGCTCTTCTAGTCGGAAGTCTTGTCCTCTTTGTCGGCATTCGTTTAAAGAAATGGCCAATCATTTTGGTTGCGATGCTTCCCCTTGGTCTCGTCGCATTTAATATGTTCTTACTCATCACGGGGCGCTAGGACATGTTCACTTGTCTTTTCGATACATCGATTTGATGAAGAAGGCACTCGGTAACAAAATACCGATGGCGCCTTCGATGATGGCGAATAATCGGGTCAAACCAATCGGCAACAAATCACCAAATCCGATTGATAATAAAGTGACCCCGCTGAAATACAGGAGGTTTTCCCAAGTCGGTTCAACGGCATTCATGGATTCGAGTGAAGTCACAAGAATGACTGAATCACGAGACAAAGCATAATAAATCAATGTGAATCCTAACATGACACCAAGTAGGCTGACGAACAACTGAGCGAACAATCTCCCGTCAAATCCTGTTTGCTTGTACGTTTTACGTTTGAAAAACCAAAACACGTTCAAACTGATGAAGAGTAAGGCAATCGTCAATAAAATCGTATTCAATCCGGACACATCCTTTTCATGTAAATGAGTTCATTTATCCATTCCCTAAGCGATGAATGAAAAACAGAATCAGAAAAGGTTTGCAATTGATGAAAAGATTGATAGAATGTGGTCGAAGACGACTGAATTTCATAATGTTTGCCACTAGGGGAGTCGCGTCACGCGGCTGAGATGGACATGGTCCAGACCCTTCGAACCTGATCTAGTTCACGCTAGCGTAGGGAAGTGGGCGATACGACTCATATGGCTTTTACCTAGATATGACTGTTCGAGACGCCGCTTCCGTTATGGGAGGCGGCGTCTTTTTTATCAGTTTATAAGGGGGAGTTATTATGAAATTTACAGATCACTTACGTCAAGAGGCGGATGGATTGTTTGAGGCAAGCTTTCATCACCCATTTGTTTGTTCACTCGGAGAAGGGACGCTCGATGAGAAGAAATTCAGACATTACGTCATGCAAGACTCATACTATTTGAATCAGTTTTCAAAAGTGCAGGCCAAAGGGGCAACCCTCGCTCCGACGATGGAACTATCGAGCCGCTTTTTAACGCATGCATTGCACACGATTGAGGCGGAACTCTCCCTTCATCGAGAGTTCTTTACGATGCTCAACGTGACGGATGTCGAATTGGCGACATTTGAGCCAGCACCGACCGCTTATGCATATGCCCTTCATATGCAACAGGCAGGACCGACTCTCGGGGACGTATTGGCGTCAATCCTTCCGTGTTATTGGGTGTATTACGAGATTGGAGAACGTCTTAAAGACAAGCGTCCTGATCATCCGATTTATTCAGCTTGGATTGCGACGTATGGTTCGGAGTGGTTCCGTGAGCTGGTGGAAGAGCAAATTGATCGGTTGGATGAACTGGCTGGTCAAGCGACAGAAGAAGAGCGCGTGCGCTATACGAAACTATTCTTGAAGAGTTGCTATTACGAAGTCGCTTTTTGGGAAATGGCTTGGACGCTTGAGTCGTGGTCATTGTCGCAGGAGGTCAACCAATGAGACATGAGATTTGGAATGAGATTCGACAGCAGGCGCCATTGATTCACAATATCACGAACACGGTCGTGGCGAACTTTTCGGCGAATGGATTGCTCGCCATCGGCGCCTCTCCTGTCATGGCGGATGCAATCGAAGAAGTAGCGGAGATGACATTCGTGAGCGATGCGCTCGTACTTAACATCGGTACACTTGGAACGATGACGGAAGCGACGATGATTCGCGCAGGTCAGGCTGCGAACGAAGCGGGATGCCCGATTATACTCGACCCGGTCGGTGTCGGAGCGACGTCATTTCGACGAGATGTGGTCGAACGCATTTTGCGTCATGTTCGTGTATCGGTCATTCGAGGGAATGCAGGAGAGATTGCGACATTGATTGGCGTCGATTGGGCGGCTCGTGGTGTCGATGCTGGTGACGGTGCATGCGAGCCTCGACAATTGGCGCTTGAAGCAGCGAGACGATACGGATGTGTCGTGGCCGTGACTGGAAAAGAAGATATGGTAAGCGACGGGAACGTCGTTATGGAAATACATGGCGGGACGAAACGCATGACCGAGACGACCGGTACAGGATGTTTACTCAGTGCAGTGGTAGGGGCTTGCTTAGCAGTCGAAAAGAACACCCTTAAAGCGACGGTGACCGCCATGTCAGGCTACGCCTATTGCGGTGAGTTGGCGAGTGAACGGGCGGAAGGACCGGGAGACTTCCCGATTCACTTTTTAAATGCGCTCCATCAATTGGCACAGCATACCATTCCGACGAATCGAATTGAGGTGTCGACATCATGAGACCGCAAGTATTGACGATTGCAGGATCTGACTCAGGAGGAGGGGCCGGTATTCAAGCCGATCTTAAAACGTTTCAAGAGCTCGGTGTGTTCGGGACGAGTGTGTTGACTGCGATTACCGCTCAAAACACACTTGGGGTCCATGGAATCGAGGCGATTTCCACGGAAATGATTATCCGACAAATTGATGCGGTAGCGGATGATTTTAACATCACCGCCTGTAAAACCGGGATGTTGGTGGACGCTGAACGAATTGAAGCGGTAGCGAAGGGGCTCGAACGATATCGTTTCGAACATGTAGTAGTCGATCCGGTCATGGTGGCGAAAGGTGGCGCTTCCTTGTTGCAAGTTAGTGCAGTCGAAGCACTGCGCACGAAGCTGCTACCACAGGCGACCATCGTGACCCCAAATATTCCTGAAGCAGAAGTGCTGGCAGGAATGGAAATTCGAACCGAGGCAGACCGTATGAAAGCCGCACAGGCGATTCGAGCACTTGGTGTCGATACCGTCATTATCAAAGGTGGGCATACGGATGATGTGGAAGCCGTTGATTTGATTATGAGCGAGACTGAAACGTTCTGTGTAAAAGCACCTCGAATCCAAACGAAAGATACGCACGGGACGGGATGTACGTTTTCTGCCGCATTGACGGCCGAACTAGCGTATGGGAAGACACTACGCCAAGCCGTCGTAGATGCGAAGCAGTTTATTCATCAGGCGATTGCACATGGACTATCGCTTGGACAGGGGCATGGACCGACGAATCATTGGGGACATCGTTTAGCGAAAGAAGAGGTGATTACCGTTGACGTCATGTACGAAACAAGCGCTCGCTAAGCAGCTTCGCCTTTACTTTGTGTGTGGAACGACGGACACATCTGATTTGGTAGCGACCGTCAAAACGGCTCTTCGATGTGGTGTGACATGTTTTCAATTTCGCGAAAAAGGTAAAGATTCATTGTATGGAGATGAAAAAGAAGCAATGGCAAGGACGCTCCACCGTCTGTGTCGAGAAATGGGTGTTCCGTTCATCATCAATGACGACGTCGACTTGGCGCTCGCGATTGACGCGGATGGCATTCACGTCGGACAAGACGACTTACCTGCCAAACAGGTTCGAGAACGGCTAGGACCAGATAAATGGTTGGGGGTGTCTGTCCATACGATGGAGGAAGTCAGAACGGCTCTTCCATTTGCAGATTATGTCGGCATTGGTCCGATTCATGAGACGCAAAGTAAACTGGATGCAGGACATGTGCGTGGCACGGAACTGATTCAACAAGTTCGCTATCACTATCCACTGCTTCCGATTGTGGGGATCGGAGGTATTCGTCCAGAGCATGTGCCTTCAATCATTCGTGACGGGGCAGACGGCGTTGCCGTCATTTCTGCCATTGCTTCTGCACCGGATGTAGCAACGGCTACCCGGCGTTTCGCTTGTCTCTGAATTCATTTTTGAGGAGGAAGACAGATGAACGTATTTGTAATCGGTGCAAACGGTCAAATTGGCCATCAATTGGTGGAGAAGTTACACAAGGAAGGAAAGCATCACGTCACGGCGATGGTGCGTAAAGAAGAACAACTCGAGGATTTTAAGTCAAAAGGGTACAATGCGGTACTCGGTGACCTCGAAGGTTCAGTAGATGATTTGCAAAAAGCGATTGATGGAATGGATGTTATCGTATTCGCGGCAGGTTCTGGTGGAAGTACTGGAGCAGACAAGACACTCTTGATCGACCTAGACGGTGCAGCGAAGAGTATCGAAGCAGCACAAGCGAACGGGAACATCAAACACTTCGTCATGGTCAGTGCCTTGAAAGCGGAGGATCGCTCAGCTTGGCCAGATTCGATGAAGCCGTACTACGTAGCGAAGCATCATGCAGATCGTTTACTCGAACAGAGTGGACTCACGTACACGATTGTTCGTCCGGGTGCATTGACAGATGATGCGGGAACGGGCAAAGTGAACACGAAATTCGAGGGAAGTGGAGAGATTCCACGCGAAGACGTCGCATCATTCTTGGTGCATGTCCTGCATAACCATTCAAACGTGCAGAACAAAGCAATTGATTTGATCAAAGGGGATACCCCAATCGAAGAAACGCTATAAGTGTGTGACATCAAAAACGGGATGAGAAAACCATCCCGTTTTTTGTCGCGTTAAAGAGGGAAAAGAACGCAGGATAACGAAATAGAAGAATACGAACAGGTGAGGAGGTTCCGCATGACCGAGATGTTCATTTATCTGGCGGTCTATTTGTTGCCGTCATTTTTACTCGGCTTTTTAGCACTCGATGTCTTTCAACGAAATCCGAATAAAGTCGAGCATCGTTTGCTGAGCCTGTTTGTGTTCGGTTATTCGATGCTCTTCTTGGCTGAATTTGTCCGCCATCTATCGCCGATTGAATACAGTCCGGCACTCATTGCCTATTGGTTTGGGAACGCTGGGATTTTCATTTTTATCTTCTCTGTTCATTTCATATTAAGTATCACAGGCGTCGGCGCAAAGGCACCGAAGTGGTTGTATCCATGGGTCGTCTATTTACCATTGATTCCTGTTGTGTTGACGTATGTCCGTCAGGAGAATATCATCAACAGTCAACAGTTTGAACAAGTAGGCATTTGGATTTATCCTGAGTTCAACTCATCGTATTTAACTACGTTGACCGTCGGAAACATTTTTCACATCTTGATTATTGGTCTCATTTTTTATGCATTGAAGCGTGCGGAACGAAGAGAACACCAACGCGTATTGCGCATGCTTTTTTGGACTGCAAATGCCGTACTAATATGGGATATTGTATTCGGCTACTTTCAATTTCGTGGGTTGATCCCACCCTATTCATACATGTATGGGGGGCTTGTTTGGGCGGTAGCATTGGTAGTTGCAATGAATCGTTTAGACTTCTTAACCTCTTATGTAAAACGATATGGAACACTTTATAATTTAAATCCATCCGCCATCTTGTTGATTGACCCGGATGGGAGGGTGGAAAGTACGAATCCGGCCGCACGCACGCTATTTCACACTGTCCGTGTCGTGAATGAACGGTTTATCGATTTGTTGCCAGAAAAGAAAAAAGCAGAATGGGTGGAACACTATCACCAACATGTTCGGACACGTAAAAAGTTTATAGAATTCGAAACGAAGATTATGACGAAATCTGGGCAAGAGCTTTACGTTGTCATTGATGGGGATTTTGTCGATATCGACCGCACGATTCACGGGATGATTATCATTCGGGATGTCCACTCGTTTAAAGAGGCCGAGCAAACAATCCGATTCTTTGCCTATCATGACCCACTGACGAAGTTGGCCAACCGACGTGCATTTTATGAACGCGCAGACCAGGCGTTGCTTAGTTCCTCGATGCTGTCTTTATTGATTATTGATTTGGACGGTTTTAAAGCAGTCAATGATACGTACGGTCACCAGATTGGAGATTATTTCTTAACTCATTTGGGTGGATTGCTGGAAGCGTCGACACGAGACGTTGGCTTGGCCTCTCGTGTTGGCGGGGATGAGTTTTATATTTATTTAGTGGATTTAACAGAATCGGAAGTGCTTGCATTTATTCACGAACTTCAGATGACGTTAAATCAAAACCCTTACCACACGTCCGATGTGACGATTCCAATCCGTGCGAGTATTGGGGTCAGTCATGCTCCCGACCAAGGAACAAATTTAGACACGTTGATCCATAAAGCGGATCAAGCGATGTATCAGATCAAGCAAGATGGAAAAAATGATTACGCCATCTATGACGAGGCGTTACATGGTCCGAAATAAAGGGAAAATAGTAGTGTTTGATTATGGAGAGGAGGATGCAACATGTCAGAAAGACCATTAGTAACGATGCGCGCCGAAGGAGAAGCCGGAGGCGTTAAGACGACTGTGCGTGTAGGCGATCACACCCCATTTATCGTGGATGAGCCAGAACGACTCGGTGGGACGAACAAGGGACCGAATCCACTCGAGTATCTTCTCGGTGCCCAGTCGTCCTGTACGACCATCATGATTGCCTATGCCGCCCAGGATTTGAACTTTGAGTATGAAGGGGTCGAGTTTGTAACAGAAGGGACGCTCGATCCTCGAGGATTCCAAGGGATGGAAGGTGTCCGAACTTACTTTGAGTCGACACATATGAAAATCGTATTGGATACGACCGAATCGGATGAGCGAATCGAAGCATTAAGGAAGGCTGTCGAGGCACGTTGTCCAATTCATAATCTCATGCATGCAGCAGACGTAGCGATGACGGCAGAATGGACTCGAAAATTAGGATGAGGGCAACCTCATCTTTTTTACATAGAAATCGAGAAAAGAGTACGGAGGGAAGACGAATGCATCACCGACCGATGACGCGTGAATGGGCAGGTCAAATTCAAGAATGGACGTACGGAGCTCCTTATGACTTTTATAATCAAACCGCCTTCTGAAGAGGGAGTCGCCGAGTTGATGACGTATCAGGCGATTGTAGAGGAGCATGAGCTGATTGGATTTTATTGCATCGGTTCCCCGGCTCAAGTGCCCAATTCGACATATCCATATTCGTCAGATTTCACGGACATCGGATTGGGGATGCGACCTGATTTGACAGGGAAAGGATATGGAAAATCGTTTGTGACATACGTCATGGAGAGAGCGATGGAACGGAGAAAACCGCTTCGCTTGACTGTCGCCTCCTTCAACGAACGAGCGATTCATCTATACGAAACGGTTGGATTTCGTACTATCACATCGTTCGAGCGAAATGAGATTCCGTTTCAAGTGATGGTACGCGATTAACCATATTTTTTCTGATGTGCCTTTTTACGTCGCAAATAATCCTCATCGGCACGAAGTTGATCCCAATACGTTTTGAAGATGCGGGCAGACTCTGCCTTCTCTTCGTCGATTTCGCGCTCATGGATGTCACCATCTTCTTTATATTTACGACCGCCTTTATAATTGGCATAGCGTCGGGCTCGTGTGTAACCCATTTGGATGAACTTTCGGGACATGTCCATCCCGACGAAATCGTCGTTCGCACGATACGCTTCAAACAATTCCATGATTTCTTCGGCAGATTGCTTCGCAATCTCGGGCGTCTTGAATCGCCAATGAGGCAAAATTTCACTTTTATACGGTTCGACAAGTAGCACACCTTGTTCGCCACGACCGACCCGGTACAGTTCGGGTTGTTTTCGGAAGTCGATTTCATCAAAATTTAAATCATAGTCAAATGGCATGTTCATTCCTCCTCGCCTAACGTTTCCCATTAGGTCGGTCGAGGAAACAACTTGAAGGAAAAGGATGGGTTGATATGATCAAGATGGAGACAGAACGGTTGGTCTTAAGAGCATTTACATTAGAGGATGCAGAGGATATGTATCATTATGCAAAAGATGAGCGAGTCGGACCGATGGCCGGTTGGGCACCTCATGAATCGATTGAAGAAACAAGGGACGTCATTCAACTGTTTATCGAGGAAGCAGATGTATGGGCTATCGTCTTGAAAGAGACCGGGCAAGTGATCGGTAGCATCGGATTACACGACCGAAGACCAGACCCGTCGATTCAACATGATGCACAGCGTGAGATTGGTTATGTGCTCAGTCCAGATTTTTGGGGAAATGGTTACGTGCCAGAAGCCGTTCAGGCGATGATTCGATTCGGATTTGAAGCGTTAGGACTAGAACGGATTTGGTGCGGATACTTCAGCTTCAATGACCAATCGCGACGCGTCGTTGAGAAGTGTGGGTTCACTTATGCGTTCACGAAAACACAAGAATTGACCCGACTCGACGGACGAACGGTAGAAAACCTCGTCCATGTCCAATTAAATCCGACGTTCTCTACACATTGAAGCATGATTTCAATGTGTTTTTTCATGAAATCATAAAAATCCCTTGATATGTAACCGGTTACACATTAAGATGATTTTGTAAGCGTTTCCAGAACGGAGGATGTCAAATGGCGACCATCAAACAAGTAGCAAAACATGCGAACGTCTCAGTGGCGACCGTATCACGCGTCATGAATAAAAGCGGATATGTGAGCGAAGAGGCGAAAGAAGCAGTCGAAAAGGCGATTGCGGAACTGAATTACGCGCCCAACCGAGTCGCACGTTCGCTCTATAAAAAATCGTCGAATTTGATTGGACTCATCATGCCTGATATCACGAACCCGTTCTTTCCACAGCTGGCTCGGGCGATTGAGGATGTCGCCAATCAACATGGGTATCAAGTCGTCTTGTGCAATACAGACGAACAACTTGAAAAAGAACAGACGTATTTAGTCGCCTTGCAAACGATGCACGTCGATGGCCTGATTATCACCACAAATCATTCGCACAATCCGAATTACGAGACGTTGGATTTACCGATGGTCGCACTAGACCGAATCGTAAAAGTGGGGATCGACGCCGTTGTATCAGATGGATATGAGGGTGGAAAGTTGGCGGCCGACACGCTGTTACAACATGGTGCGACACGACTAGCACACATTGCCGGACCGGATCATCTCAAGACGGTCAAACGTCGAACTGAAGGATTTGTCGAAGTAGCGGGAGAGAAGCTCGTCGGAATGACCGAGTCCACGTTCACGTTCAAAGACGCCTTGAAAGCGTCTCAAGAACTGTTCGATCATGCGTGGCCGTTCGATGGCATCTTTGCAGCGAACGATGTGATTGCAGCCGCCGTATTACAGGAAGCAGTCCGTCGAGACATTCGTGTCCCAGAAGAGCTACAGGTCATCGGATATGACGGAATCGAATTAGGCGAGATGACGTCTCCGCCGCTGACGACCATCGTCCAGCCAATCTATGAGATGGGACGACTCGCGACCGAGCGATTGCTCGATTTGATTGAGAAGAAAGACACACGACCGAGAGAAATGCTGTTACCGGTCACGTTACTTGAACGACACACGACAAAGCGGAAGGAGAGATAAAGAATGAAACGCATTGTTGTCATTGGCAGTATATCGATGGACCTTGTCGTCACGTCCGACAAACGTCCACAAGCTGGAGAAACGGTTATCGGTGAATCGTTCCGTACCGTTCCAGGGGGGAAAGGTGCGAACCAGGCAGTCGCTGCTTCCAAGTTAGGCGGCACTGTACAGATGGTCGGTTGCGTGGGAAGTGATCCGTTCGGACAACAGGTGGTTGAAAACTTCAAACGACACGATGTCGATGTCACACATGTTCAAATCATACGGGATGAAGTGACGGGTACGGCCCATATCGTATTGGCTGAGGAAGATAATTCGATCGTCGTCGTCCAATCGGCGAACAAACGAGTCGTTTTCACGGATGAGGAACTCGAACACCTTCTTGACGAGCAGGCATTCGTGCTCCTCCAACTCGAAATTCCAATCGAGACGGTAAAGCAAGTGACCTCTTACTGTAAAGCGAAAGGAATCCCAGTGCTGCTCAATCCGGCACCTTCTCAGCCGCTTCCACCAGAAGTGATTGAAAACGTCACATACTTGACGCCGAACGAACATGAGTGCCGTGACTTATTCAACGGAATATCCGTAGATGATGTTCTCAAACGCTATCCGAACAAGTTACTCGTCACGGAAGGCGTCCATGGTGTTCGATTCCACGACGGACGAGACGTGCGGCATGTGCCAGCCATCCGAGCAAACGTCGTCGACACAACAGGAGCTGGTGACACGTTCAACGGTGCGCTCGCTGTCTCCCTCATCGAACAAGATGATTTGGAGACGGCCGTACGGTTTGCCGTGGTCGCATCCGGCATGAGCGTCGAAGGCTTTGGGGCACAAGGTGGTATGCCGACACGGCAAGACGTACAACAACGATTGGAGCGCGTGTGATGAAAAAACAAGGAATTTTGAATAGTCATCTAGCAAAGGTCTTTGCCGACCTCGGGCATACGGATCGCGTCGTCATCGCCGATTGCGGGTTACCGATTCCAGACGGGGTCAAGCGGGTCGACCTCAGTCTCCGCATCGGCGACCCTTCCTTTCTTGAGGTGCTCGATGTCGTCGAATCGGATTTGGTCGTCGAGCGCATCACAATTGCCGAGGAAATCCTCACACATAATCCGACGATTGCGGATTCACTGAAAGAACGATACGCGAGCATCGACATGTGTTCACATGAAGACTTCAAACGAGAGGTCGCAAAAGCGAAAGTGGTCATTCGAACTGGAGAAGCGACACCTTACGCCAACGTCATCTTACACGCCGGGGTCATTTTTTAAGGGGGGATTCGATGCATATTCAGTTGAAAGGCATCCATAAGTCGTTCGGACCAGTCTCCGTCTTAAAAGGAGTCGATTTCGAACTGTTGCCTGGAGAAATTCATGCGCTTATGGGCGAGAACGGGGCCGGAAAGTCGACATTGATGAAGGTGATGACCGGTCTGCATGCGCAGGATGAAGGTGAGATTCTCATCGACGGCGCGAAACGTCAATTCAAGCACCCAAAAGAAGCGGAGCAAGAAGGCATCGCCTTCATCCATCAGGAGCTCAATATCTTACCGGAGATGACGGTGACAGAAAACTTATTTTTGGGTCGAGAGCTGACAGGACCGTTCGGGATGGTCAAACAGCAGGAGATGACAAGACGTGCTCGAGAATACTTGGCTGAATTGAACGTTTTCATGGATGTCGATGAAGTGGCACGCAACTTATCGGTCGGTCAGCAACAGATGATTGAGATTGCCAAGGCGCTCATGACAGATGCGAAGGTCATCGTCATGGATGAACCGACAGCCGCCTTGACGGATCGCGAAATCCAGGCGCTCTTCGCCGTGTCTCGTGCCTTACGAGATCAAGGCGTGTCTATCATCTATATCTCACACCGAATGGAAGAGATTTTTGACTTATGCGACCGAATCACGGTACTTCGGGATGGACAATCCATTTCGACTCGTACGATTCAGGACACCTCATTTGAGGAAACGGTGCGCGATATGGTCGGTCGCGAGATTGGGGAACGCTATCCGACACGTACCGCTACACTTGGGGACGTCGTACTCGAGGTGGATGATTTAATCGGTAACCGGTTCCACAATGTATCGTTCAACGTCCGTGCCGGAGAAATCGTCGGGTTTTCCGGATTGATGGGAGCGGGACGAACCGAGGTGATGCGTGCCTTATTCGGAGCAGACACCCACAAAGGGGGAGTCATCAAACTGAACGGGAAACCGATTCGAATCAAAACTCCGGCCGACGCCATCAAGCACGGCATCGCATTTTTGACAGAGGACCGAAAAGGGGAAGGCTTACTCCTCGATTTCTCGCTAAGAGAAAACCTGTCGCTCCCGACACTCGATAAACGAGCAAAAGGGTCTGTCATCTCGAAACAACAGGAGGAGACGTTCGCCGAGACATACTTACAAAAATTGCGGGTCAAACATCATTCGATGGAACAAAAAGTGAAGTCGTTGTCTGGTGGGAATCAACAGAAGATTGTGCTCGGCAAATGGTTAGGTGTCGAACCAGACGTCTTGATTTTGGATGAGCCGACCCGAGGCGTCGACGTCGGTGCCAAGAAAGAGATTTACAACATCATGAGCGATCTCGCGGAATCAGGCGTCGCCATCATCATGGTCTCTTCTGATTTACCGGAAGTACTCGGGATGAGCGATCGGATTGTCGTCATGCGAGAAGGTGTGGTGACCGGGACGCTCACGAAAGATGAGGCGACACAGGAAAAAGTAATGACGTATGCGACAGGAGGGCAATGATATGGAATTGAAAGCAACGACCGGACTGAAGCGCCCGGGTCGACTCGGATGGGGGCAAAAACTAGGACCGCTGTTTGGTCTGCTCGTCATTGTTGTCGTCGTGACGGCGCTCGAACCAGGATTTTTATCATTAAATAATATCTTTAACGTACTCCGCCAAGTGTCGATCAATGCCTTGATTGCCTTCGGGATGACGTTTGTCATCTTGACAGGGGGAATCGATTTATCGGTCGGGTCGATTTTGGCGCTCGCTTCTGCACTAGTGGCAGGCATGATGGTGGACGGTCAACATGCGGTTATGGCCGTCGCACTCGGCTTGATTGCAGGTGCCGTTCTCGGGGCCTTTAACGGGGCGGTCATCACGTACGGGAAAGTGGCACCGTTCATCGCGACATTGGCTACGATGACCATTTATCGGGGCTTGACGCTCGTCTATACAGACGGACGACCGATTACGGGTCTCGGAAATTCCGGTTGGTTCGAGATGCTCGGACGCGGCTACTTCTGGATCATTCCAGTACCGGCATTGACGATGGTACTCGCATTCGGTGTCCTGTATTTCATCTTGAAGAAGACGACATTTGGTCGTCACACGTACGCGATCGGTGGAAATGAAGAAGCGGCGAAATTAATGGGGATTGGCGTCAATAAAGTCAAAATCATGATCTACTCCCTATCGGGTATGCTTGCGGCACTCGCAGGCATCATCTTGACATCGCGCCTTAATTCCGCACAACCGACGGCAGGAACGTCATACGAACTCGATGCCATCGCAGCGGTCGTTCTCGGGGGAACGAGCCTAGCGGGTGGTCGAGGTTGGATTGTCGGGACGTTGATCGGGGCGCTGATCATCGGAACGCTCAACAACGGATTGAACCTTCTCGGCGTATCATCTTTCTTCCAACTCGTCGTAAAAGGTGCAGTTATATTGTTTGCAGTATTGCTTGATCGTCGACAAAACGCGTAACACACGAAAGGGGAAAACGGAACATGAAAAAATGGACAGCTTGGCTACTCGCACTGACAATGGTACTGATGGCAGCTTGCTCGACTGAACAACCGGGGTCATCTTCTGAGACGGAAACGAAAGATGGGGATTATGAGATCGGATTATCGATCTCGACATTGAACAACCCGTTCTTCGTCGCATTGAAAGAAGGCGCGGAAGAACAGGCGAACGAAATGGATGCGACGTTGACGGTAGCGGACGCGCAAAACGATGCCGCGAAACAAGTGAACGACGTCGAAGACATGATTCAAAAGGGGATGGATTTGATTCTCATCAACCCGACAGATTCAGAAGCGGTCGGTGCAGCGGTACAAGCAGTGAACGATGCAGGCATTCCTGTCATCACGGTAGACCGTAACGCTGAAACAGGGGACGTCGTCGCCCACGTGGCATCAGATAACGTCGCAGGTGGACAGCTGGCGGGTGACTACATGGTCGAACTCGTAGGCGAAGGGCAAAAAGTCGTCGAGCTCGAGGGGATTCCAGGAGCGTCTGCGACACGTGACCGCGGACAAGGATTCAACGAAGCCATCGATGGGAAATTGGAAGTCGTGGCAAAACAATCGGCAAACTTTGACCGTGCAGAAGGATTGACGGTCATGGAGAACATCCTACAGGACAATAAAGACATCGTCGCTGTATTCGCACATAACGATGAGATGGCACTCGGTGCCGTTCAAGCACTCGAAGCGGCTGGAATGAGTGACGTGAAAGTCATCGGATTTGATGCGACAGATGATGCCGTCAAAGCGGTCGAAGGTGGGACGATGGCAGCAACGGTTGCCCAAAAACCAGCTGAGATTGGGAAGTTGGGTGTAGAAGCGGCCATCAACCACTTGAAAGGTGAAACGGTGGAAGAGAACATCCCGGTCGAACTCGAATTAATCAAATAAGTAAGTAGAAACCTCACGATGCCTTGATTTCGGGTAGAGCTCGTGAGGTGATTTTTATTTATATGGGGAATTGAGAAATTGTGTACCGTTGTTCATATGTTTTAAAGAGCTTGCTGTATCACGACGAGTTGGTTCGGAAATGATATTAGTATCTGTACCAACTGGATGAATGACACAATCCTTTTGCTGAACATTTGTGATCATGAAAGTGTTAGTGTCTAAATCTTGTATTTTTAGTTGACTGTAAACTCTTTCAAGCATTGATTGTTTCGTTCCATTTCTGTTTAGGAAATAAACGAATGAATTGTTTAGCATTCGAATTGTTCGGAAGTGGCCATAGTCTTTTTCCATCACCGCCAGGTAATAATAGAATCTACATCGAATGTCCTCTCTTCAAATAGAATTTCTCATCATCTCGCCAAACATCGGACTATCCCTGTCTAATCCAAAAAGAGACAGCCGATTCCGGCTATCTCTTTACAATATAGGACGAAGCAATGCGCGAACGGGGCTTCCATCCCCTTCGACGATTGGGAGAGGAACGGCATTCAAGTCATAATCTCCCGGTAAGATATTGTCTAAAACGAGTCCTTCTAGGATATGCACACCATTTTGTGCTAACGCGTGATGGCCGCTCATCTCTTTACTGTCAATCGCATCAACGGACGGTAAGTCGAGTCCGATCAAGAAGATTCCGAGTTCTCCGAGACGATCGGCAAGAGCGGGTGTCAGTTCAGGAATCGTCTCTGGGAAGACGCTCTTATCGGACCAACCATCCGTTTTTAAGATGAGGCGTTCGACCCCGGTCAAGTCATGACCATCCAAATCAGATGCTTCAATCTTTGCCTTATGCGGTAGATGAATCACACGGGCTGGTCCGATATATACGGACGGATCGAGGTCGATCACGCGCTTCCCATGGTCGTCAAAATGAAACGGTGCATCGATGTGGGTCCCGAGATGTAAACTCAATGTCATCTTCCCGACATTGACCGAACCACTCTCTGCCATCGGCCACGCGATTTCATATGAAAATTTTGTATCTCCCGGCCATGTCGCAACATCGGCATGAAGTGGCTGTGATACATCAATCCAAGTCATTTTGTTCAGCTCCTCTTATAGTGATGTCCGGACCGTCCACAGTTCTGGGAAGAAGCGATGATCGAGCACGCGACGTAAGTAGTTCACGCCAGACGAACCACCTGTCCCCATCTTCTGTCCGATGATGCGTTCCACGGTGCTCATATGGTTAAAGCGCCACATCTGTTGCTGACTCCCGATATCGAGTAGCTTTTCACCGAGCTCATATAAGTCCCAATACGTATCGACGTCGCGATAGACCTCGCCCCATGCCTTCTCGACACTTTCGTTCCATTCCCAATCTTGGGTGACATCACGTTCGAGTACACTCGCATCAATCGATAGACCCCGACGATGCATTTCGTGGACCGTCACATCATAAATGCTAGGAGCTTGTAGCGAGCCTTCGAGCAATGGATACAGTTTTTCATCGTGTGCGTAAACACTGAGCGTCCGTGCGTTTTTGAAGCCGAGTGCGAATTCGATTTGTCGGTTTTGGTAAGACTGAAAACCGGATGAAGAGCCAAGTTGGTCTCGAAACTCTAAATACTCGGCCGGCGTCAACGTCGCGAGGACGCCCCATGACTGGATGAGTTGCTGCTGAATCTTCGAGACGCGGGCGAGCATCTTGAACGAACGCTCGAGCTCCCCGTTCGTGATGGCCGTCGTGGCTGCTGTCAATTCATGCAAGATGAGCTTCATCCACAACTCGCTCGTCTGGTGGATGATGATGAACAGCATCTCATCGTGATGGTCGGAAAGGCGATGCTGACTCGATAAAATCGGGTCGAGCTGGAGATAGTCCCCGTACGACATGTCTTTTGAGAAATCCGTTTGAATCGATTTTTCTACTTTATGTTCCGTGCGTTCACTCATGACAGTTCCCCCCTTATGCGACCACTTCGCGGACGTTCTCGAACGCCTCGTACTCTTTGTCGTCCATGATTTTCTTCAACGTCACGATCACGTCATATACGTCGGAAAACGTATTATATAGTGCGACCGGTGCGAGACGGATGATATTCGGTGCGCGGAAGTCAGGGATGATGTGATGTTTCTTCAACGCTTTACAGATGCGTGCCGCTTCGGGATGCTCGAGGCTCAAATGAGCGCCGCGCTGTCGTGTGTCCGTCGGGCTACCGATGAAGAATCCGTGAGGTGCGAGCATCTCTTCGATCAAATCCATCATATACGTCGTGAGCGCGAGTGATTTTTGACGAATCGCTTCCATCCCGACCTCGTTGAACATCTCAAGCGCGCCAAGTTGAGGAGCGAGGCTCATAACGTGTGGTGTTCCGATTTGGAACGCACCGGCATGTTCGGCCGGTGTCATCGTATGATCCATATCGAATTGCTTATCTTTGCGCGAACCGAACCAACCGGCGAGTCCCGGTGTCGTGCCGAAGTGACGTTCATGAACGAATAAGCCCCCGACCGTTCCGGGACCCCCGTTCAAATGTTTATAGTTGCACCAGTATGCGAAATCGACACCCCAGTCGTGGAAGTCGTGAGGGATGGCACCGACGGAGTGACAGGCATCGAAGCCAATCAAAATCCCACGCTCGTGCGCCGCCTTCGTCAGACGAGGCATGTCTAAAATCTGACCGCTTCGATAGAGGACAGTCGGCAATACGATCAGGGCAATCTCGTCGGTCATCGCGGCAATCAAGTCATCTTCTACTAAGAAGCGCCCATCCGGACTGTCGACTTGAACGAGGTGATCAGAAGGGTCTAGTCCACGCAATTCGAGCTGGCTCTTTAAAGCGTAAATGTCAGACGGGAACGTGAGGGCGTCTGCCAAAATCTTCGTGCGTTTGCCATCCGGTTTGAAGAACGATGTGACGAGTTGATGCAAGTTCACGGTCGTCGAACCAGTGACCATCACTTCTTCCGGCTTTCCACCGATGAGCGGCGCGTTCAGAGTGGCTAACTCTTCAGACAAGTTGAACCAAGGATGACGACCGGACATCCAGCCGTCAATCCCGAGCTCTCTCCAGTCCGCAAGTGATTCAAGGAGTGTGCGCTCGGCTCGTTTCGATAAGAGACCGAGTGAATTCCCATCCATATAAATCCCGTGTTCCGGTAAATAAAATTCTTCCCGATACGATGCGAGCGGGTCTTGTTTGTCTAGTTGTTGTGCGTAAGCACGTGTGAAATCGTTCATCTCCCCATATTCCCCCTTTAAAGCTTGTACGTTGTCAAAATCGTAGCAATCGGACATAAGGAAGTCAACAAACAACGAGATGTCGGCGAGTCAAACTAAAAAACGCTCAAGGATCTTCCCGAGCGTTTAAAAATACAGCTTATTTTATTTTTCGTACGTTCTCTTGTCGGAGTAACTTAAATAATGTGAACACCATCAGCAGAAGAATAATCGTGAAGGGCAAGGCGGAAATCAACGACGCAGTTTGAAGTCCTTCTAAGCCACTCGCAAGCAACAAGACGGCAGCGATTCCTCCTAACAGAACTCCCCAAGCGATTCGAACGGGGAGGGGCGGATTCAAGCTACCGTTCGTCGTCATACTACTGATGATATAGGTGGCAGAATCGGCCGACGTGATCAAGAACGTCAAAATCAAGAGAATCGACAAGACGGAGAGGATAAAACTGAACGGGAGCTCGGCAAACGTCACGAACAATGCGCTCGTCACGTCCGCATTGACGGCTTCAGCGATGGAAGTCCCTTCGAATAAATCTAGATGTAGGGCAGTGCCCCCGAATACGGCAATCCAAAGGAGCGCAATGAACGGAGGAACGATGAGGACACCGACGAT
This sequence comes from Exiguobacterium sp. s163, assembly GCF_018617135.1. GTDB lineage: Bacteria > Bacillota > Bacilli > Exiguobacteriales > Exiguobacteriaceae > Exiguobacterium > Exiguobacterium profundum. The sequence goes on along the minus strand of NZ_JACSJN010000001.1, from coordinate 1,163,405 downwards.
GAATTCACGAATGGTACGTCCTCGTGAGACACGTGCGACGAACGCTCCGACAAATGGGGACCAGGCGATGGCCCATGCCCAATAAAAGATTGTCCAATCCCGGACCCACGTCCCCTGTTGATACGGTTGTAGACGAAGACTATAGCGAATGAAATTTTGTAAGTAGTCACCTAGACCGAGCGTCAAGGTTTCTAAAATGAAAATGGTAGGACCGGCAAAGAAGACGAAGACCATCAACACGAGTGCGGTACCTAAGTTGATGTTACTCAACCACTTGATGCCACGATCGAGCCCTGTCGTCGTCGATGTTAAAAAGAGAGCGGTCAAGACGACGATGATGGCGACTTGCATCCAAGCGGTGTTCGGGAGCCCGAACACGCTGTTCAGTCCGCCATTGATTTGAAGAACACCTAAACCAAGCGACGTCGCGACACCCATGACGGTGGCAATGACCGCTAAAATATCAATCGTCTGGTTCAACGGTTGTTTGTACGGTCGTTCTTTTATAAGTGGTGAGAGGCTAGTCGAGATGAGCCCGTCCGCATTACGACGAAACTGGAAATAGGCGATGATCAGTCCGACAATCGCAAAGACAGACCATTGACTGACACCCCAATGGAAGAACGAATAGGCCATCGCGAGGCGTGCCCCTTCGACCGTCAATGCCTCCGTATCCGTATAAGGTGGCGTAAAGAAATGACTCATCGGCTCGGCAACACCCCAAAAGACGAGTCCAACACCGAATCCTGCGGAGAATAACATGCCGATCCAAGTAAAGAACGAATATTGAGGGCGATCGTCATCCTTCCCGAGACGGATTTTTCCGTATTTACTGAACGCTAAAAAGACTAAAAAGAGCACAAACAAGAATACGGAAAGTAAATAGAACCAACCGAACGAGCGAGTTGTAAAGTTAAAAATAGATCCTGCGATTGAAGCGAATGATGTTGGGGCAATGGCTCCGAATAGAACGAGTAAGGCGATCAAACTTGCTGAGATGTAAAAGACGCGATTCAAACGTGGCTTTTGTGTAGAATCTTTCATAGATGTCTCCTTTCAAAAAATATTATGCAGCACTAATAAACGTTTCCCTAATCTCCACATTGCAAACAGGAGACGCATTCATCGTGTTTTGTATAGTTGAATCGGGAAAAGAACCAAAGAGGAGGGAACGATATGAAATTGATTGCGATTGATTTAGACGGGACGCTGTTATCGCGCACGGGCGTGATTACAAAGGCAAACCAGGAGGCGATTCGTCGTCGGCAAGAACAGGGTGATATCGTCACGATTTGTTCAGGACGTTCGATTCATGATATCGAGGAGCTGTTGAAGCGAAGTGACCTCGTCTGTCCGATTTTGTCAGGTAACGGAGCAATCGGGTTTTATGAGAACGAGCGAATTTACTATCATGCGATGGATCAAACGGTTGTAGACGAGCTATGGGAAATCGCGAACGCAGATGATGCGTACGTCGAATTTTATACGAATGCGGGAGTGAAAGTACTCCGTTCAGGGAGTGATTTACTGAAGCGGGAACTCGATGAGGTGTTGCCACACGATCAATCGTTCACTCGCGAGTGGGCGGAACGTGAGATTGAAATTCAAAATGAGCAATTCGGTCTGACGTATATGGATTCGATGGCAGACATCGACTTTGCACGAGATGAAGTGTACAAGGTGTTTGTCTATTCGTTCGATCGCCGAAAGCTACACCGGTTGCGTAAAATCTATGAACCACGGAACGATATTTTGATTACGACTGCGGGGTGGACGAAAATTGAAATCGGACATCCTCATGCGAGTAAAGGCGCAGCCTTGAAACAGCTAGCTGAGCATTATCAGATTCCGATGCGTGATGTCGTCGCCATCGGAGACAATCTGAATGATGTGTCGATGTTCGAAGTGGCAGAAACAAGGATTGCGATGGGGAATGCTGTGGATCCGTTAAAAGATTTGAGCACGCATATTACAAAGGATGTAGAAGAGGACGGGGTCGCTTATGCACTGACGCATTATGTATGAATTGGATTATGGAGAAATCGTGAACGAGGATTGAATCTCACTTAAAACGGATATTGTATACATGTAACCATTCACTTTCTGAAATGAGCGGGGAACGGGGAGGCACTTTCGTCACCTGTCGCTTATGGATGAAAGGGATGGGCAACGTCCATATGAACGTGAATCGTGTATTCCAAACGATGATACGTCGGCCTCTGCTTGCCATCGGAGCAAGCATACCAGACAGACTGTTTGTATACGGAATTCCACATGATCCGCGTCAGAAGTGGACATCATAGGTGCCAAGTCCTCTCGTGCCCATTCAATCAAAATGTCTATGAGTCACCTATTCGATTTCATGTTTTCGAATGAAAAACAATTGGTGAACCAATGGACGATGAACGGATTGGAATGATGCGTCACGTTGGCTTGGACATCTCTAGTCGAACCAAATCATGGATGGGACGGTCAATCGAGCAAGGGCTTGGTTGGATGAAAGTCCGGGGACTAGAGAATCAAGAAAAGCGCCGAGTGAGGGCGCTTTTCTTGTGGTATCCTATTGAGTGAATGCAACCGATGGAGGGATCATATGCCAAAGCTATATTGGTTCGGAACGTTTCTTAGTGGAGTGATTCTTTTGACAACGGGAACGATGGAAGGTCTTTACCGCATACTCCCAATTGGGTTGATGGCTATCGCGGTCATCGGCTATCTCATACAGATTCGATTTGAGCAAAAGAAGCGGCGCCCTTGATCGGGTGCCGCTTCTCTTTATAGATTACAAAGTTTCGAGCAAACGTGTCATCACATCATCGATTTCTTCCTGCAACGCATCAACTTGTCGTTGTAACGCCATCAATTCATCAAGGTCATCCAATTCATTCATCCGTTGGAGTAGCGCCTGATGTTCTGTCTCTAATTGGGTTAGGTGAGCTTCCTCATCAACCGTAGATGGAGCGACTTTCGTCTGCTTCAGCGATTTTGATGGTTTGACGCGCTCCGTTACAGGTTCATCTTTCGATGCCTGTCCACGCTTGTCGAGAGCATAGGCGACGTTACCTTCGAAACGCGTCATCGTCCCGTCGAGCCAATACGTGATGGGGAACAGCTTATTTAAGAAGTAGCGGTCATGGGAAACCGTAACGACCGTTCCAGGGAAACGTTCGAGCGCATCTTCAAGTGCCTCTCTCGATTCGATATCCAAATGGTTCGTCGGCTCGTCTAGGACGAGGACATTGATTTCTTCATGGACGAGGATGGCAAGCATGAGTCGCATCTTCTCCCCGCCGCTCAAATTTGAGACAGGCTTAAACACACTCGCGCCGTAAAATAGAAACTGAGCGAGAAGGTGCCTCGCTTTGCCTTCATCGACTGCGATCCGGTCCCGAAACGCCTCGATTAAGCGATGTGACTCATCGAACGTGATGTGTTGCGACAGATATCCAATTTTGGCTTGATCGGCTCGTCGGACGGTCCCAGCTTGAGGGATAACTTCACCGAGTAACATTTTCAAAAGCGAAGATTTTCCACTCCCGTTCGGTCCGACGATGGCGACGCGTTCTCCGTGACCTGTATAGAAGTGCACGTTTTCAAATAGAGGACGATCATACGTGAGTGTCACGTCACTCACTTCGAAGACGTCACGCCCGGTACGCCCGTTCGTCGTGAACTGGATATTCGGTTGCTCGGCTTCGAGTTGTGGTCGTTTGATTCGTTCAATTCGTTCGAGAGCCTTTTCCATCGATTTGGCGCGACGATAGAACTTTTCATTCGGCGGATTGCCCTCGTTGGCCCATTGCCGCAACTGTCGAATCGTTTCTTTCATTTTTTTGATTTTCTTCTGTTGCTCCGTGTAAGCGTGAAACTGGTCAAGCAACTGTTTTTCTTTTTGGGCAACGAAGTCCGTATAATTCCCAGGATAACTCGTCAATTCTCCATCCTCACACTCGACGATTCGCGTGGCGACCGCATCTAAGAAGACCCGGTCATGGGAGACGATGAGGAGCGCTGAAGCATAATCCTGTAAATAGGATTCGAGCCATGTCATCGCTTCTAAATCTAGATGGTTCGTCGGTTCGTCCAAAATGAGTAGCTCTGGTTCCTGAAGAAGCGCCAAGGCTAGACCGATTTTTGTACGCTCGCCACCGCTTAGCGTATCAAACGGTTGGTCCACGAATGAGGTCAATTTGAGTCCATCAATCATTGCGCTGATTTTTGACTCGTAGACATATCCACCAGCATGTTCGAATTGTTCTTGGATAGCACCGTATGATTCGAGAAGACGTTCTAGTTGTTTGGACGTCGCCATTTCTTGCTCGAGGGAAGACATTTTTTCACTCAGGCGAGTCACTTCCTCAAAAGCAGTATAGAGGACGTCACGACCACTGCGTCCAGGGTAGTCAGGAAGCTGCACCAAATAGCCGATAGAGAGTCGTTGTCGGCGGTAAATCGTACCGGCGTCATGCTCTTCAGAGCCGACAAGGATTCGTAACAGCGTCGTTTTGCCACTGCCGTTTCGGCCGACAAGACCGACTCGTTCGTTTTCGTTCATGAATAAATTCGCATCTGTGAGAACGGCGTGCCCGCCGTATTGTTTTTGAATGTGTTGAAGATCGATCAACATAATAGGTTCCTCCTAAGGTTAGGGCCTATCAAAAAAACCGAACGCAAAGAAGCGCTCGGTTTAGAAAGAGAGAGGCGCTTTGTCGTATATTCAGCAATGTCTAAAAAAGGACAGACGGGTCCCTTGATTAAGCGACATCGTGAAAAATCGCACGCAAAATGTACAAATGTTCAGTTGTCCAATGCGTACGTCCGACAAATTTCACCTTTCTCCCTCCTTTCATTCTTCTATATCTTGATTGTAAGCGTTTTTCTTACGACTGACAATGAAAATAAATGAAAATAAAGGAAATGGAAGCAAGGATGTCGTATATAGTCGCCATCGAGGAGGCGAAGAAATGAGGAAAGAATGGCTAGGAGCACTCAGTTTGACCCTTGCGGCGAGTATATGGGGCGGGATGTATGTGGTCAGTAAATATGCGCTCGCATATATTGAACCGTTCACGTTCGTCTGGTTACGATACGCTGTTGCATTTATGGTCCTTTTCGTCGTTTGGTTTCGGTTTGGACGGGAATCGATTCGACGGGCGGATTGGAAGTGGATCGGACTCGTCGGCGTCATTGGATACGTCGCTTCGATTTCGTTTCAATTTATCGGAACGAAGCTATCGGATGCACATACCGGCTCCCTTGTGACCGCAGCGACACCAGCTTTCATGGTCTTATTTGCCCGAATCTTATTGAAAGAACGACTGACTCCTGTCAAGATTGGAGCGCTTGGGCTGGCAACGGTCGGTGTTCTCATCGTCGTCGGTTGGGAAGGGGAAGGGACGTATCGAGTAGGCAGTTTCATACTTGTTCTAGCTGCCGTGACGTGGGCACTCATGTCGATTTATGTGAAAATCGGGACGCAGACCTTATCGACGTTGACACTGACGACGTTTGCGATCGGAGTCGCATGGTTATTGATGACGCCTTTGATGAGTGTGGAGGTCATGCAATCAGGGTGGCCAAAGTTAAATGGCGTCCTTTGGCTTAGTGTTCTCTATATCGGTGTCGTATCGACGGCAGGAGCGTTTTTCTTCTGGAACAAAGGACTCGAGTTGATGGATGCGAGTGTCGGGTCACTCTTTTTCTTCTTTCAACCCTTGGTTGGCGGGACACTCGGGTGGCTCGTTTTGAACGAAACGCTCCATCTTAACTTCTTTATCGGTGCCGGTTGTATCATGACGGCTGTGACGTGGTCGACGCTCGCGGAACGAAGACAACAACTGCCAATTTCAAACCGTCATCTGTAATGGCAAAGCGGTCGCCCTCATTTTGGAGGGTGACCGCTTTTGATTAAAATCCATGATGGTCGAGTTTGTCTTGTTCGCGCTTCATCTCGAGTTCAAGCCGTTGGATCGCGAGTTTCTCTTCTTCGATCTTCAATCGTCTTTCTTCGACACGTGCTTCTCTCGTTTTGATAATCGTATTGGCACCGACTGACGAGACCACAATCACCATAACCATGATGTAGAAAAAGAAATCCATATATAGCCCTCCTTCACTTGATTAGATTTGTGACAAGTCGTTGTGTCTCAAGGGCAACACGACCGTCTGTTAAAATCGCTGTATCATCGATGAGTGCGGAAATGAAGTGGTTAATCGCGCCTTGGAAACCACGTTGCACGAGTGTCGTGTCCCATGAACCGAACGTTTCGACTTCATGCCGACCTTGCTTGAAACGATGTAGCGTGACCATCTCTTCGATGGACAATCGTTCCCCATCCCGTACGATCGAGACGTGCTCATGGTTCACTCCTGCTGAACGGTGCATCGATGTCGTGTGTATTCCGTGCTCATCTTGCCACACGTGGCGGGCGAATCGAAGCTCATGCTTGTCATTGATTTCGACGTGACCCGAGACGAGTATGAGCTCATTACCAGCGAGGAAACGTAGCGTATCAATGACATGTAAGTAATCATCGAGTAAGGTGAAGGTCGCATCCTTAGGGCCGACGTCATTCTCGCGATGTTTTACCACATCAATCATGTGAGCAGAGGACTCGTTTTGTAGACGCATATACATCGGAGCGAAACGTCGATTGAACCCGACCATCAATTTACGCCCAAGACGTTCGGCTTGAATGACGAGCTGCTCCGCTTCCTCGATTGTTGCGGCGAGGGGCTTATCAACATAAACATCGACGCCGTGTTCTAATAAATACGATACGATGTCATAATGAGTTTCCGTTGAACTATGTACGAACGCTGCATCGATGGATGAGGCGAGTTCATTCAACGTGTCGAAAGAGGTCATTCGATACGTTTGGCAAATCATGTCTCGCTTAGATGTGTTCGGGGAAAAGGCACCGACTACCTCGATTCGGGGATGAATCGAAAGGATGGGTAAATACGCTTTTTGAGCGATATTTCCAAGTCCAACAATACCGATTTTTGGTTTTTGCATCCCATTCACTCCTTTGGTTCATCATAACAAAAAACCGGACAGCGGATGTGTCCGGTTCAAGAATTAAAGACTAGCACTTAAGACGATTTCACCTTGTGGCGTTTCATTGCCACGATTCGGTTCTTTTGTGACGGCGACGGTATCCCAGTCGACGTCGACTTCATCTGAGTCGAGTGTGTAGATAACCGTCCCGTTCCCTTTGTCATCGGTGACAAAAGCGCCGGTCGGAATCGGGGCACCATCTTTTAATAGCCATACTTGATATACCTCATTGGCATCGAGTGAGGCTAGACCATTCGTTTGGACGATCAGTTGTGTCGCACCGTCCTGCTCTGCAAGGTAAGCGGTCCCTTCCGATTCGCCGTCGAGTGGAATCGTTTCGGTTAACGCGATGGCAGGGGCATCAGGCTGATTGGTAAGCAAATATCCATTCCCGATTAAGGAGAGGAGGAGTGCCGCTGCTAAAGCGACCATTCCCCAGAGCGGTACGTTCCGTTTCTTCTTCTGTTTGAACGGTGTCGCCGGTGGAACTGATGTAGAAGTGTCGGTTGTTGTGACGGGTTCATTGTCTTCTTCTTCGAATACACGATCGAGGACACGCGCTTTCATGCCTCGGGGTGGCTCAGTCGGAGTAGACAAGAACGCGACGCCACCGACAAGAGCTTCAAGTTGTTCGAGCTCTTCTTGACAGTCCTTACACGTTGCCAGATGTTGTTCAAATTTCATTCGTTCTTCTTCCGTTAAATGTTGGTTGAAGTAGTCAATCAATTGGTCGCATGCGTTCATTGTTCTACCTCCTTTCCGATGAATTCATGGGATAACTGTTTCCTCAGTTGCCTCAGCGCCAGTCGAATCCTTCCTTTTACCGTTCCGAGCGGGATGCCACATGCATCAGCAATTTTTTGCTGGCTCAGTCCTTGAAAATACATGAGTCGGACGACCTGCTGTTGTTCGGCAGGTAATGTGGCCATGGCTGTCTCGATTTGAGCACGCTCTTCTTGCCACTCGACTTCTTTCTCAACGGACGGTGACTCGGAAGGAATGGCCTCAGCGTAAGATTCGTCTAGTTGTAGATCCGGTTTACGCTTCCGAATTAAATCGATTGCCACGTGACGACTCATCGTGAAGAGCCAAGAACGAAATTTTCCTTTTGACTCATCGTAAACGCCTCCGCCACGCCAGAGCTTGATGAATACTTCTTGCATGGCTTCTTCGGCCAAATCACGATCCTTTGTCAGCTGTAAGACAAACGCGTACAAAATTCGTTCATACCGATCATACAATATTTCGAGCGCCTCTTTGTCCTTTTGCCTGACACGCTCATATAACTCTAAGTCAGTCATAACATACTCCTTTGCGCAGAAGGGATGTCCCTTGTATTGATCTAACGTATAAAATCGAAAAATGGATGCCTATTTTGTATGACGATTTATTGAACATGTCACTGCTTGATCCGGAAGCTTCGAATAAATGAATAATCTTAATTTCTCTGAAAGAAGGTAGGTGATGACACTTAGCCCAATCGTCGTCATCAGCATCAATCCGATTGCGGTTAAGGGAGCGCTCACCGTCGCCCAAAAGAAGTATGTGCGAATGCCAAAAAGAAAAGAAAAGACAATAAAAAATCCGGTAATCAAGCTACTCATTTGGCAATAAGCTCGAGAGATTCGTGAAATCATAAGATGCCTCCTTTGTTTCATTGTACTATAGGAGGAAGAGAAAACGATAAGGAGACGAGATCATGAAGCGATTTACGAATGAGGGACACATCCTCATATGTTTTGATTTTGATGAGACCTACTTTCCTCATGCCTGTACACCGGAACAATTGGCATCCGTTCGTCGGCTCGAAGATTTTTTGGAACAATATTCCCATCGATTGTCAACGATGTGGGTGACAGGTAGTTCACTCAAATCGCTACGTGAAAAAGTTGAACAGGCAAACCTTCGCTTTTGGCCTCACCGTATCGCTTCAAGTTTAGGTACGGAATTGTATCATATTGACGTAGACGGAACGTTTTCTTTAGAAGAATCCTATCAAGCGTTATTCCCGAGTGATTTTATATCTCGTGTGGAACGTGTTGCGTCACAGATTGAACAGATGCGGATTGAACTAGAAGCGCAACCGGGTTTTGGGACGAGTCCTTGGATCCGTAGCTATTACATCCGTGACCAAATTGGGTCTTGGAGCGAAACGCTTCGCATGCTAGCTGATCAAGAAGGGATTGCTGTCAACATCAGCCAATGCAATCCGCAAGCGGGTGATCCGATGGATGCATGGGATATTGATTTTTATCCAATGCATGCCGGGAAAGAATCGAGTGTTCGATATGTATGCACCACTGCTTCCTTCTTACGCAAAGAAACATATGCGTTCGGCGACAGTGGGAATGACCTTGGGATGTTAGCGCATGTAGGGAAAGGCTATTTAGTGGGTAATGCGACCGAACAGGCAAAACAGATGTATCCGGAGATGACAACAAAACCTTATGCAGAAGGGATTTTAGAAGTATTGGAATCTGATTTGTCCTCTTTCATATAGTGCATGATTTCCTCTAATGAACGGATGAGGGTCGCACGAATCGTTTCGGAATGTGGATTGAAGTGAAGACGTTGTTGCCAAATCCGACAAAATAAATCGGTCAAGGCCGCCTCTGCAGTTGCAGGATGGTCATTCAGATGAAGCGCATATCGATAAAGTAGTTTTTCATAGCGTGAGTATAAATGTTCTAAGGCTTGGCGATTTTTAAGACGAACTTGATCGACCAGGTGTTCATCGAGTGTAGGAGGCATATGCAACTCCTTTCGTATGGAATGAAGGTTTCAACGATAAAAGAATCAGGAACTTTACTCAGATAAAGCATCCTCTCTGTTCTTTCACTCATTTGCTCCCATTTAAACCAAGGAATATGAAGAATTGCAGTCGAATATGCATGCCCCTCAACGATTCAAAACGTGTGATAACAATTCGGGCAAGTCTGTGCGTCTCCCGGCGCACGTTTGAATGATGTTTTACACTTCGGACAAGTGACGGTTTCGCTCTGTTGATTAAACAAACTGCCACGATTGAATAAAATGTTGCGAAGGTTTGGTAACGCCAGTGCAGCGAAAATCATTGCCCCGAATAAAAAGGCAGCCAAGATCAGTAATAATACATAAGTCATCGGTTTTTTCCTCTCTCATTTGATTTCCTTTATCATAATCGAAATTTGAATCAGCGAACAGCTTATCAATAGAAGTGAGAACAAATGTTCTGTATAATGAAGACAAAGGAGGGAAAACAGGATGAGAGAAGAATTGTTACGATGGATGCGTTCGGGACAAGTCACAGAAATGGTGTATGTCGATCGACATGGGACATTTTCAGAGCGGCGGGTCAAACTGATTAAAGTGCAAGGGGAGTACGTGGTGGCATGGGATTTGAATAAACAAGCGAGACGAACGTTTCGAATCGAGCAAGTTCTTGCCTGTCTTCCCATCAACGGACGATTTAGAAAGCGAAAGGCGGAGATTGGATGATTGCCTTACCAACGTTAGCAGCTCCAGCTAAAAGGGCACTAGTCGCTAAAGGAATCGAGTCTCTGCATGAATTGTGTCCCTATACACGCCGTGAGGTTGCGAGTTGGCATGGAATCGGACCGAATGCCCTTTTTGTCCTTGAGGCGGAGCTACTAAAACACAATTTAGCATTCAAAATGGAGGAACCTAGTACGTGAGTGAAACGTCTAGTTTTTTTTTGTGAAGTGATTGCTTTCCTTTGAAAACGGGAAGTAATATATTTGTCATCTCAATTGCCGTTAAAATCTAGTAACATGACGATAAGGTTTTATGAACCTAGCGACACCCATGAGAAAGGACGTACACAGCATGAGAACGAAACGTTTATCCGCCATTTTACAAAATGAGATGGATGACATTTTTGATCCATGGGTGACCGGAGTCGAAACCGATTCCAGGAAGGTCAGTTCAGGGAATGTCTTTATTTGCATTCGCGGCTATACGGTTGACGGTCATAAGTTCGCAGAAGACGCCGTCGCCAACGGTGCGAGTGCGGTCATCTCAGAGTATCCACTCGATCTCGATGTACCGAATGTGGTTGTTGCCGATACAAAACAGACGGCAGGAGCGGTTGCGAGTGTATTTTATGACCACCCCTCTCATCGGATGCGTATATACGGTGTGACAGGGACGAATGGAAAAACTACGACGGCGACATTGACTTATGATTTGTTGCGTCTTTCAGGACGTCGTGTCGGAATCGTTAGTACGATTGGCGCGCGTTTTCATAATCAAACGGTTGAGACAGCCAATACGACACCAGAAGCCGTCGTCTTACATCGCATCTTAGCAGAGATGGTCGATGCAGGCGTCACGGATTGCGTACTCGAGGTATCATCGCATGCCTTGATGGAAGGTCGCGTAGCGGGCATCCACTTTCATGCGGCCGCGTTTACGAATTTGACGCATGATCATTTGGACTACCATCGTTCGATGGATGAGTATGCCCGGGCAAAAGCGCGATTGTTTGAACAGGTGGAAGTGACGAACGGTGAGGCGATTGTGTTAAATGCGGAAGATCCGGCTAGTCATGTCATGGCTGAGTTTGCGCCGACACGTCAAGCCATTATGTATAGTACAAAAGAGGAAATCGAAGCCGACATCCAAGTGATTTGGCGTGAAGAGACGGTACTCGTCAGGATGAAGGAGTTCAAGCTCGAAGTGCCCGTTCGGTTCATGGGGGCGTTCAATGCGGCGAACTTAGCAGCGGCAATCGGACTTGTGTCGACTTCCGATATGGCGCTACGGACCATTGTTTCAAATGTTCCAGGACTCACCTTGCCAAAAGGGCGGTTGGAGCGTTTAGCTACAGAGGATGCTGAGATTTATATCGACTATGCCCACACACCAGACGGGCTAGAGAAATGTTTGTCTACATTGCAACAAGATAACCGTGCACTTGTCGTCGTGTTAAGTGCGGCAGGAGACCGTGATCCTACGAAACGTCAAGATATGGGACGTATCGCAAGTCGCTATTCGAATGAGGTGATTGTCACCGTACATGATGTCCGCATGGAAGACCCAAAACAAATCATTCGTGATTTAGTAAAAGGTATCCAACCGGATGTGAAGTATGTGACGTTTGAAGCAAGGGAAGAGGCCCTTCGACATGCGGCCACGCAAGCGTTAGAAGGAAAGCGTGTCGTGGTTGTCGGAAAAGGACATGACCACATTGAACGAATCGGTCGACAGTCGATTCCATTTAATGAATCAAACATTTTATTGGAAGAATTGAAAAAACGAAAAGGCCAAGAGCCCGCCGTTTAACAAAACGATGACGTTTGTCATCGTTTTTTAATGTGTGAAGAATGTGAAGGAAGGTAATACCTAGTAATGTAGTAGAATTGAAGGAGGAGAATAGACATGTCAGTTTTGTACAAAGAATTTACAAATGATGAAGAAGTCGTCACCGCCGTTCAATCGATGAAAACAAATGGGATTGATGAATCCAACATCTACGTCATCACACATGACGATGATCGGAGTAAACGTGTCGCGGATAATGTTGATGCGAACACCGTCTCGGCAAGTGACGTCGGTTTGGGGACAGCCGCCAAAAATGTGTTCCGCAAAAAAGGAGACGAACTGCGAGCCGATTTTCAAGAGCTCGGCTTCACAAAAGAAGAATCAGAGCGTCTCGAAGAGAAGTTAGATCAAGGCAAAGTACTCGTCGTCGTGAAAGACGCACCTGCCGGATTCACTATCTGATTCCACACCATGGAGAATAGAGAGGAAAGAGGCTGAATCGTGAATGATTCAGCCTCTTTTGATGGACTTAGCGAAGACGGACGACGGTGCGACCACTCAATTCACCACGCATCATCGCTTCGGCGTGGCGAGGGACGTCGTGTAACGGAATCTCATGGATCATCTCATTGAGAACTTTCGGGTCGATGAGTTCTTCGAGACGTTCCCATGCGTTCGTACGACGAACCATGGGTTGCATGACCGAATCGATGCCGATGAGCTTCACGCCGCGTAAAATAAACGGATAGACGCTCGTTGGCAACTCTGCGCCTCCGACGAGACCGCATGCGGCGACAGCACCTTCATATCGTATCTGGCTCAAGATGTTGGCGAGTGTATTTCCACCGACCGAATCGATAGCGGCATCGAAACGTTGCTTGGCGAGGGGATGGGCAGGGCCTTCTAATTCGCTTCGATCGATGATCGTCTCGACACCGAGTGAGCGTAAGTATGGTGAATCTGTTTTGCCGGTGGAGGCGACGACATGGTAGCCGAGACGACGAAGCAACGTAATCGCGAAGCTTCCGACACCACCTGTCGCGCCTGTGACAAGTACTTCTTCACCCGGACGCACACCTGCGTGTTCGAGTGCATCAACGGAAAGCATGGCGGTAAGTCCTGGTGTTCCGATGGCGATTGCATCTCGCATGCTCATTCCTTTCGGTAACTTCACGAGCCATTTCCCCGGTACTTGCGCATACTGGCTAAATCCACCGAAGTGCCGTTCCCCAATCCCGAAACCAGTGGCGATTACCTCGTCGCCAACTTTGATGTCGAGGTGGTCTGATTCGACGACAGTTCCAACGAATTCGCATCCCGGAATGAACGGATAGCGATTGACGATTTTACCAGAAGTCGTTAATCCGAGCGCGTCTTTATAGTTCAACGCAGAGTAGTGAACTTCCACTAACACATTTCCGTCCTCTTCTTTCGGAAGGACATCGGCTTGTACTTCTTTTACTTCGGCATGAAGGCGTTCCTCGTGCTGGTCGAGCACGAGTGCTTGGAATGATTCATTCATCTGCTTAACCTCTTTTCCTATGGATGTCTTCACTCTAACAGTCTTTCCCTCACAAAATGAAATATATGCACGAATCTTTAGGGGGAAACGGGTAGAGAGTGGTACAATAGAGGGGATTCAAATTGCGTAAGGAGGAATGTAGTATGCGGCACGATGACTATGAGTTTGACGATGTAGAAGTAGAAGAAGGCGAATTGTTCAACGTATACGATATTCTCCCACCGGACGGGACGATCCTGGAGATGGCGACAGCTGAGGAAATGGTTCGAGCGGCCGAATTAGAAGCGAAGCATCATGCGCTTCAACGGCTCCAAGATTCAAACTTCCAGTTAACAGGCGTGTCGTTCAAAGAACTTCTGACAGAATTTGAACAGTATGAGCAAGAGTCAATGGAGTTCTGGACAGGTGTCTATAACCGGTTACGCATTCCTTGGGCGTGGACGATTCGAATCGATGTGGCCAATGGTCCGATTCATGTCGTGAACGATCGCGATATCTTTATTGATGAAGACGACTTCGAAGAATACGATGTTGATGATCTATTAGAGGAATACGAAGAAGATTGAATCAAAAACGTCTTTCCCTCATTCAGATGGGAGAGACGTTTTTTTGTCGTGGAGCAGGTCGTGACGAATCCGACTGAGTTCAGTCGCTCCAAATAATAAGCCGACACTACATAAAATTGAGACACCACTCACCATCGCCCCGACGACGGCGGTATCTCCAATCATTGTGAATGACATGGTGAGGCTGAACAGTCCAAATAGCAGTAATCCTCCAGCAATGGTTTTCATAAAATTCACCCTTTCACGTATCTATGCATGTAGTGTAGACGGTTTGACGAGAGAAGGGTGTTTCTTTTTTTGACCTGGTAAATTATTTAATCAAGTCGTAAATCGAATAGGTCTTGCCATTTTCTAGGGGGCGGTCAATTAACTGTTCAGCAAATACACGAGCAACCGTTTCAGGAGAGCGGAGTCGTCCTTCTGTTTCGTATGAACGGAATTGTTCAAGGTCAGCGAACGCCTCTTTCGAAGAAGAACGAATCTCCGCCTGCATCGACGTATCCATCACACCTGGATTGAATAGAGCTGCACGATGTGAGGTTCCTTCTAGCTCTAGTGCAAGTGTCTCTGTGAAATGATCGAGTCCTGCTTTCGTGCCACAATATGCGCTCCAACCTGAGATCGGACGCTTAGCAGCGCCAGAGGTCACATGAATCAAATCGGTCGGCTTGTTGAAAGCGAGGACCGCATTCGCCAATAGCATCGGCGCAAGCAGGTTGGCGTGGACATGAGCGGTCACTTTCTCACCATCTAATTGTCCGACACGATGAATCGGTTCAATCCATGCTGCATTTTGAACGAGCAAAACCGAATCAGCCCGCTCTAGAAACGGTGTGATCTCCCGAATGACTGCATCAATCCCCGAGACGTTTAATAGGTCGACTGATCGTTGCTGATACGTAACGTCTTCCGCCTGTGAGCGAGAGAACCCGACCACCTCGTAATCTCTGGCTTGTAGTTCCTGAGCGATGGAACGGCCGAGACCACGCGATGCGCCTGTGATGAGAGCAAGTTTCATATACATTCCTCCTATTCGTGAATCGTTTTCCTAAAACCGTAGAACGGACGAAACCGTAATTTCTCGTAATATGTGTGGGAATTTTGACTTGCGAGCATCTCAAGCCGTGTGTCTGGATAAAGTGTATGGACGTGTTGGAGTAACTGTTCGCCAAGACCACGTCTACGATATGTAGAAGCGACCAACAGTTCACAAACATACAAACTGACTGTCGTATCAGTCAATCCGCGCAAATAAGCGACAATCTTTCCATTTTCAGACTCCATCACATAGGTGACGTTTGATTGACGCCATGCCTCACGGGTCAACGCGTCACGTTCTACCAATTGGCTCCAACCTTCATCGCGATTAAGTTGTTGAATCGAGTCAAAGTCTGATTCCATATAAGTACGAATGTTCATTCAATCCGTTCTCCAATCTGCATTTCAATCTGTTTCATGACGTCGAACGCCCCATCTGATTGATTTGAACAAATGACCGAGATGGTATCGATTTCTGGATAGTAACCAGAATGGAAACTGACACCAGGGTCATAGCCCATCACGTGATATTTATAGACATCTCCCGATGCGTGATGTTGAATCCAAAGTCCGTATCCATAACTCCCGCCGCGGTCATTAACCGTCACGTGTGGTGTCAAAAGAAGCGACGTAGAAGCGGTATCAAGAAACTGATGTGAAAACAGCGATTTCCAAAATTTAGTCATGTCTTGAGCGGTCACATACGCGCCACCATCTGCTCCTCCTTTGATCGGAATCGCATATTGGTTTGTACGCCACGTGCCGTCCGAGTTGTCGATATAACCGAGCGCTGTTTTAGCAGGCAAGGCATCGAGTGAAAAGTATCCGGAAGCGGTCATACCGGCAGGCTGAAAAATCGATTGTTCGACGTAATCGGTGAAAGATTGTCCGGTCACTTCCTCGATAATCAACCCTAACAAAATATACCCCGCATTATTGTAGGAGAATCGAGAACCCGGTTCGTCCTTCATGGTTTTTTGTTGAAACAGTGGTAGAAAATCACGTAACTGTTGAAGTCGATACATCGGAATATCACGCCATAACGCTTCGAAGTCATCAGAGACGGATTCATCAAAATAGTCAGGGATTCCCGACGTGTGCGTCAACAGTTGATGCACGGTGACGTTTGGTGACAGATGAGGTAAGGCGAATGTTTGAAATGAGCCAAGCGTGGTGGAGAAGGGTAGTTTCCCTTGCTCGACTAACTGGCAAATCGCGATTGCTGTAAACAACTTGCAACCGGACGCGATCCCGAACCGTGTCGTCACGTCATGTTGAATCTGTTCTGAGCGATTCGCATAGCCGTAAGACTGGTGGATTGATCCGTTTCGATTGGTGAGCAAATAGACACCCGAAAATGTCTCGTGAATCGATGGATGTTTGAAATGTGGCATGAGAAACCTCCATGTATTGAGTGATTCAATAAGTCGACTATATCATGTCCATCACAATCTCTCTAAAATTTACTCAATTTTCAAAAAAACATTTACCAAATAACAGGAATTGAGACAGGTGTCTGACCTCGAACGTGGTACGATATGGGCGAACAGAGAGGAAGTGGATTCAATGACGTTATTCTTCTGGGGGGTACTCGTTGGATTTTTGATTGCCTTGTGGCTATCCAAACGTCCACAGCCACATGCACAGTCTCTTTCGTTTATGCATTTCGGGAATCAAACGAAAGATGTCATTTATATTTTTGAAACGAAACCGACTTGGCGTTTCCGATACATCAGTCCTTCTTTAGACTTATATCTCGGAGAAGGAACGGTGATGCGAAGTTATTCAGATGCACAAGATTGTTTTCGGAGAATCCATCCGGATGATCGACGTCTCCTGCTCGATAAAGTGGCGGGACGCGTCAACTATGAAGAAGCGATTCTTCAGCGATGGCGCACGAATGACGGCACTTATGTATGGTTCGAGGAATACACCACGCCGATCTATCAGAATGATGAAATCGTAGCGGTTCAAGGTGTGATTCGGAACATCGAAGCAGCCATGACCGAGCGTGAACGTCTCATGTATGAAAGTCGCCACGATAGCTTGACCGGTGTCTTCAATCGTCGGGCGTTTGAAGACACGATTGCTCAAGCAAGAAATGCGTGTGACGTCGGAATCATCGTGCTGGATGTGAACGATTTGAAAGTCGTGAACGACATGGAAGGGCATTCTGCTGGTGACGATTTGTTGAAACGGGTCGGGAAGATTCTTCAGGGAATTGAATCATCCGTGTATCGTTTAGGGGGAGATGAGTTCGTCTTGTTTCTAGAGATGATGCCTCGCGATGCATGTGAACGAATGGTTCGTCAAATCGAAGCGGCTTGTCAAAAAGAATCGATTTCTGTCGCCATCGGGTTGGCGTGGGCATCTTGTCCAGAAACGATTGAGGCGCTTTGGCAACGTGCGGACGATGCCATGTATGAACGGAAGCGACAACAAAAAGTAGACCTCTTTGACGTGTAAGTTCAAGGAGGTCTATTGGTTTAGCTGCTTTGTTCTTCTACATCGGACGGCTCTTCACCCAAATTGTTTAGATAGCGTTCATAACGAGAAATACCATAGCGGTAAGATGCCCAGATGAGCCCGGACGTTATGACGACAAGTCCCACTGTCAGTGGAGCAAACCATCCGGAAACGATGCCGTTCGCATAAGCGAGTCCGATTGGCGAGAAGACAAGGTAAACGAAAATCATCGAAGCGACGAGTAAAATGGATGTCGAAAGGGCATGACGCCACGGTTTGACTCGTCCTAGTTCGATTCGAATCGGATTCGCTTGAAGCATCGGCCGTACACGCGCAAAGACAAGCATGATCCCCGTCTCGATGACGAAAAGGATTCCGTAAATATGGATAAAGTTGATACCGATTTCGACGCCAAACCATTGTTTCGTCCCCCATACGAGGAAATAGTAGGCGATGACGTGGAAAAAGACGACGGTCTTCGCGGCGATTGGCGGCACACGTTTAACAAGCATCCCGATTAAAACGATGACGAGAATCGGGATGTTGAAGAAACCGGTGAAGCGACGAATCAAGTCCCACAAGCCATCTGGCGCATACATAAGATTCGGGGCGACAAAGAACGAGACGAGTGCAACGAACGTCCCGAACCATTTGCTGACGCGAATCAAATCTTGGTCAGAAGCATCCGGTTTAAACTTCGGTTTGTAAATGTCGAGTACGAAGAGCGTCGCGATACTATTCAAGAGCGAGTTGAACGAGCTGAATACGGCACCGAGCAAGACGGCGAGGAAAAAGCCCATGAGCCACATCGGTAACAGCTCGGCAATCAAACTCGGATAAGCGAGGTCTGCCTTCTCGACGTTCGACCCGTACAAGTGAAACGCGATGACGCCAGGTAACAACATGAAGATTGGAACGAGTAATTTCAAGTAGCCGGTAAAGAGAACGCCTTTTTGTCCTTCCGCTAAGTTTTTTGCACCGAGGGCCCGTTGAATCACGTATTGATTCAGTGCCCAATAGAACAAGTTCGCAAAAATCATTCCGGTGAAAATGGAGAGAAACGGGACCGAGTCGTTAGCGGAACCGATGGCGTTCAACTTTTCGGGATTCGTCGTCGCAATCGTCTTCATCCCGTCCAATAAATTCCCGTCCCCTAGTGCGAGAAAGCCTAGTGTCGGAACGAGGAATCCAATAATGATGAGTCCGATCCCGTTCAACGTGTCCGATACGGCAACGGCACGAAGACCTCCGAAGATGGCATAAATCGCCCCGATAATCCCAATGAACCAAACGACGAGCCAAAGGGACTGCTCAAAGCTAATGCCGAGAAGGGCCGGCACATCGAACAGTTGCAGGACGGCTAATCCACCTGAGTACAGCATAGATGGAATCGTGACGCACATATAGCCGAGTAGAAATAACAGGACGGTCAATCGACGAACGTCCTCGTCATAGCGTTGACTTAAAAATTCAGGAATAGTCGAAATCCCGATGCCAAGAAAGCGTGGCAACAAAAAGAGCGCCATGATGATGGCGGCGATACCGGCCGTCACTTCCCAAGCCATGGCCGACATGTTGCCGGCGAACGATTGGCCATTCAAGCCAATCAATTGTTCCGCTGACAAGTTGGTCAACAGGAGCGATCCCGCGATGAAGACGCCTGTTAGACCGCGACCGGCCAAGAAGTAATCGTCGGCGCTTTCGACTTTTCCTTTCGTCATGCGATACGAGACGTAAGCGACGAGCGCCATGAACAGGGCACCGGTCACGAGTATGTAGAGTACTTGTTGAAATGTCATGAAATCCCCTCATTCCTTACTTATGTTTTATATGTATTTGTAGGAAATACCCTAAATTATAAGAAGGTAGTCCTATTGTTTTGATCGAATCATACAGAAACCATGAACGTGGGGACGATTGCGTACTTGTCGTACGAGAGTAGAAAATCGATGAGGATGGATGGACCGATGGGAGGGACCTCGTGAAGAAGTGGATGATTGGAATGTTATCTGTTGTAGTGATAGCAGGTTATATCATGTTTAGCGAAATGCTGAAAGAAGAAAACACGAGTGATTTGGCTGTGACCGAAAGCTTCCGACACATAGACGATTTAGCTACAAGCTCGCCGATTGTCATCGTCGGCAAAGTGAGAAGTGCTCCTAAACCGTTTACACATCAATCGGTCACATTCTTTGAATCACACATTCAAGTGCAGCGTGTCTATCGAGACGTGAATGGTCAACTGAAGTCAGCCGATACGATCACCCTTTTACAAAATGATATGGAAGAAGACCCGCTCGTCAAACGAGACGAGACCGTTTTGCTGTATTTACAAAGATATGAAGGACCCGTGATGGAGAATGCATATCGGATTGTCGGTCTACAACTGGGACATTTCAAAGTGAATCGGACAGGGACACTGACTTCGGTAGGAAAACCTAACCTTTATCAAGAAAGCGGGCTCAGTGCTGACTTGAGCAAACTAGAGACATCATTGAAAGACAATCCTTATGTGGAAGAAAGAAACGAAGTGATGACGGATGAGGAAATCGAGGCTTTCAATGAAAATGAAGAGCGTTTGTTAGAGGAATCTCAACAACATAGCGAGTAAAAGCGGTGCTGACAAAATCAGCACCGCTTTTTATAATCGAATGTTCTTTCGAATGTCAAAAAAACTGAAGCATAGACGTCGCAACCGTGAAGTAGATGATGAGCCCTAGGTTGTCCATCAATGTCGTGATGAACGGTCCGGAAGCGACAGCCGGGTCTAACTTCAGGCGATTGATGAGAAGCGGGACAACCGTGCCGATCATTGTGGCGACACTGAGTGCGGCAAAGATGGAAACTCCGACAATGAAACCGATCAGCATGTTGTCATACAGCAGCGTGATGACGCCAAAGATGACAATCATACACGCAATCCCTAAGATGATGCCGGTTCCGAGTTCGCGTCGAATCATCTTCATAACGTTCTTTCGATTGATGGTCCCGAGTGCAATTGAGCGCACAGCGACGACGAGTGATTGCGTGGCTGCGTTCCCGGCAGAGCCCATGACAAGTGGCATGAAGACAGCGAGAAGCACAATCGTTTCGAGGGTGTCTTCGAAACCGCCAATCGTCGAAGCTGTAATCATGCCGAGAAACATGAGGCTGACAATCCAAGGGGCACGTTTTTTCGCTGCTTCAAGCGGACTCATGTTGATATCAGACGAACCTTTCGTCGCGGAGAGTTCTTCAAAGTCTTCTGTCGTTTCGCGCTCGATGACATCTAATATATCATCGACCGTGATGATGCCAAGTAGCTTTTGCTGATCATCGATAACGGGAAGGGCCAACAAATCGTACTTCTGGACAATCCTGGCCAAGTCTTCCTGGTCGGTCATGACGTTTGCCGAAATGACGCGGAACCCCATGATGTCTTCAATTTTCGCCTCGAGCGGTGCGACAATTAAATCACGTAAGGAGACAACACCAACCAGTTGGTGCGCTTGGTCGACCACATATAAGTAATAAATCGTTTCGGCATCTGGTCCGAGTTCACGCAACTCTTCAAGGGTCAGTCCAACCGTCTTATCAGCTTGAAGGACGACAAACTCAGTTGTCATGAGCGATCCGGCCGTTTCTTCCGGATACTGCATCAAATCTTTGACTTCTTGTTCCTCAATATCATCCATCTGCTCGAATAGCGTGTCCATGAACGCATCGGGTAGTTCCCGCATCAAGTCGGCCGCGTTGTCCGAATACATTTCATTCAAGATTCGGACGGCATACGACTGAGGTGTTTCTTGGATAAATGTACATTGTTCCTCTAACGTCAGCTTTTCAAATAGATCGGTGAATACCTCAGGGGAGATGGTTCGATACACGAACGACCGCTCATGTTGATTTAGTTCGATAAAATGATCCGCCTGTTCACCCGGGTGAAGGGAGAGAAAGAGATCTTGAAAATCGACCGGGTCTCCCTTTTGAATCAATGTACGAAGCGCTGCTTCATGTTCGTTGTATTCCGTTTCTTCAATTTTCATATGCTCACATCCTGATCTCTCACGTTTTCAATTTCATTTACGGTGAATAAAAAAAGTTTTCTACATTTTTTAGGGCGATACTATACATCAGCCATACATCTTATTTCCCTTTGCCATCGTCCTGATTTCTAGAGCATTGTTTGTTCATTCACATGAGTGAACATTTATTCATATCAATGCGGAATCGGCAACAGGTGAACTGTCGGATTAGACATTCGCAAATTTGGTAAAGTGATAAGGTAAGGGTAGTCACACACCCGAATCACAAGGAGGAAGCGAGATGATCTCAATGACGAATCAACCGATTTCACAAGATACGACGCTGAAACATCCGATTCATGTGTATTCAGAAATTGGAGAATTAAAAACGGTATTACTGAAGCGACCGGGTCGGGAGTTAGAGAACCTTACTCCAGAATATTTAGAGCGCCTCTTGTTCGATGATATTCCCCATTTGCCGGTCATTCAAAAAGAGCACGATTATTTTGCGAGTGCGCTTCAAAATCGTGGTGTGGAAGTCCTTTACCTCGAAAAACTAATGGCCGAAACGTTATCACTCCCTGGTGTGCGCGAAAAGTTTGTCGCGGATATCTTATCGGAGTCCAAATCAAATATCAACGGTTCTTACGAAACATTAAAAGAGTATTTACTCGATTTTGATAACGAAATGTTGATAGAGACGGTGATGGCCGGTATCCGGAAATCGGAGATCAAGCCAGAAAAACGCCGACATCTGCATGAAATGATTGAAGACACGTACCCCTTCTTTTTGGATCCAATGCCAAACCTCTACTTTACACGAGACCCGGCCGCTGCAATCGGTCACGGACTCTCCATCAACCGCATGAAAGAACCGGCACGTCGCCGTGAATCGCTCTTCACGCAATACATTATGCGCTATCACCCACGCTTTGCGAAACATGATGTTCCCATCTGGTCGGACCGTGATTATCGGTTTGCGATGGAAGGGGGAGACGAACTCGTCTTGTCGAAAGAAGTCGTCGCCATCGGCATCTCGGAACGGACGACCGCGCAAGGCATCGAGCGTGTCGCCCTCAACCTACTCAAGCATGGAGACAGCTTCAAAAAAGTCATCGCCATCGAAATTCCAAAATCACGCGCCTTCATGCATCTTGATACCGTCTTCACGATGGTCGATCATGATAAATTCACCATCCATCCGTTCATTCAAGGACCGGAAGGGAAGATGAACATTTTCGAGCTCACGTTAAACGCGGAAGGTGAACTTCAGATTGCCCAGCACTCGGATTTGTTGAAGGTGTTAAAAGACGTCCTCGGCTTACAAGAGGCGACGTTGATTCCTTGTGGTGGTGGCGATCCAATTGCGGCAGCCCGAGAACAATGGAATGATGGATCGAACACGCTCGCCATCGCGCCGGGTGTCGTGGTCACGTATGACCGAAACTATGTCTCGAATGAGTTACTTCGTAAAGAAGGCGTCGAAGTGATTGAAATCATGTCGAGTGAACTATCACGCGGACGTGGGGGTCCACGTTGCATGAGCTGTCCGATTATCCGACAAGACATCTAAATGTGATAAGGAGGAAGCAGTATGTCTACAACGTTCAATTTTGATTTGAAAGGTCGTCATTTTTTATCGCTAAACGAGTTTTCGGGTGAAGAAATCAACTACTTGATCGATTTGTCTGCTGCATTCAAACGTCAGAAAAAACAAGGTGTTCCACATCGGATTTGTGAAGGTAAAAACATTGCCTTGCTCTTTGAAAAACCATCGACGCGGACGCGTTGTGCGTTCACGGTCGCTGCCATCGATTTAGGGATGCATCCCGAATATTTAGGCAAGAATGACATCCAGTTCGGGAAGAAAGAATCGGTGCGCGATACCGCGATCGTCCTTGGACGCATGTTTGACGGCATTCAGTTCCGTGGCTTCGCCCACGAGACGGTCGAAGGTCTTGCGAAAGACGCAGGCGTACCGGTATGGAACGGCTTGACCGACTTGTATCACCCGACCCAAATCTTGGCTGACTTTTTGACGGTGAAAGAACAAAAAGGAGAACTTGCCGGAATCAAATTCGTATACGTGGGCGACGGACGGAACAACATGGGCAACACGCTGTTGATCGGTGGTGCAAAAGTAGGAATGGATATGCGGATCTGTGCACCGAAATCGCTCTGGCCATCTGACGAAATCGTGAACTATGCGAAGTCGGTCGCTGCTGAAACCGGTGCTGTGATCACCTTGACGGAGAGCATTGAGGAAGCGATGGATCAAGCGGACGTCGTCTACACGGATGTCTGGGTATCGATGGGCGAGGAAGCGGCATTCGCAGAACGGATTGAACTGTTGCGACCATATCAAGTGAACATGGACATGCTTCAAAAGAGTGGCAATCCAGACATCATGTTCTTACATTGCCTCCCTGCCTTCCACGACTTAGAAACGGAAGTCGGTCGAGCGATTCACGAACAGTACGGTTTGACGGAAATGGAAGTGACCGATGAAGTGTTCCGCAGTCGTCATTCGTTCGTATTTGATGAGGCGGAAAACCGGATGCATACCATCAAGGCGGTGATGGCGGCGACGCTCACGGAGACACGCGAATGGCTTGATCGTTGACGAGGAGGGGATTCCCCCTCCCGGTTCAAAATAAGCGAAAGGGATGAGTAGAATGTCTACGAAGTTGGAGCATGACTCAGGTGGTTCGGCTGGAGTACATCCTGACAAGCAAGACAAGCGGTTAGGTCTCGGAGCGTTGACGGCACTTGTCGTCGGATCGATGATTGGTGGTGGCGCCTTTAACTTGGCTGCCGATTTGGCGCAAGGTGCGAATGCGGGTGCCATTCTCATCGGGTGGGTGATTACAGGGATCGGGATTATTGCGCTCGGTCTCAGCTTTCAAAATCTGACGATGCGCCGTCCTGATCTCGATGGTGGTGTATATAGCTATGCACGGGCAGGCTTTGGGTCGTTCGTCGGATTTAACTCGGCCTGGGGATATTGGTTGTCTGCCTGGCTCGGGAATGTGGCGTATGCCACACTGCTATTCAGTTCGGTCGGTTATTTCTTCCCGATTTTTGAAGGGGGACAGAATATCGCGTCGATCATTGGCGCATCAATTATGCTGTGGCTCGTGCATACCCTCATCTTACGTGGGGTACATGAGGCGTCGATGATCAACATCGTCACGACGATTGCCAAACTCGTCCCAATTTTTGCATTCATTACGATTACCTTGTTCTTCTTTAATCTCGAAAACTTCACCTTCGATTTTTGGGGACAAGGCGGTTTCTCGTGGGGAAGTGTGCGTGATCAAGTCGTTTCGACGATGCTCGTGACGCTTTGGGTCTTTATCGGTGTGGAAGGAGCCGTCGTGCTATCCGGTCGTGCTCGGAAACGTTCGGACGTCGGGAAAGCAACCGTGATTGGGTTGCTCGGTACGCTCGTCATTTATTTGCTCATTTCTATCATGTCGCTCGGTCTCATGACTCCCGAAAATGTAGCGAACGCCTCGCAACCAGCGATGGCATATTTGCTCGAGTCAGCGGTCGGTCCGTGGGGTGCGATGCTCATCAACGGGGGACTCGTCATCTCTGTCCTTGGTGCATGGCTCGGTTGGACGCTGTTAGCGGCAGAAATCCCATTCGTTGCCGCCAAAGATGGAGTCTTCCCGAAATGGTTCACGAAAGAGAATCAAAATCAAGCTCCTGTCAATGCCCTTTGGCTAACAAATGGGTTGATTCAGCTCTTCCTCTTCACATTCTTGATTTCAGATGCCGCATATAACTTTGCCTTTTCTCTCGCTTCGAGTGCGATTTTGATCCCATACGTGTTCTCGGCCTTTTATCAAGTGAAAGTGGCGAAGAACGGAATCGGATACAGTTCCGGTGAACGAAAAACACGCGATTTAGCGATTGGATTGGTCGCTTCCGTTTATGGACTATGGCTCATATACGCCGCTGGCATCGATTATTTACTTCTCACTACACTTTTATATGCACCGGGAACCCTTCTCTACATGAAGGCGCAACGTGAAAATGGCATCAAGTCACTCACTAAAACGGAATGGATGGTCGCCGGTGTGTTGACCGCACTGGCCATCTTCGCAGTCGTACGTATACTATCGGGTAATATCTCAGTCATTTGATCGGGGGTATGGATATGGAGAATAAACGTGTGGTCATCGCCTTAGGCGGGAATGCGATTCAGCAAGGCAAAGATGCGACAGCCGAAGCACAAATACAGGCGGTTGAGGCGACGGCGGAATCTCTCGCTGCACTCATTGCGGAAGGAGTCGAGGTCATCATCACGCATGGGAACGGTCCGCAAGTGGGAAACCTGATGTTGCAACAAGCCGCATCAGACAGTCCAGCCACACCAGCGATGCCGCTTGATGTCTGTGGTGCGATGACGCAAGGGATGATTGGATACTGGTTTGAAAACGCATTGACCAAAGCACTGCGTGCACGTGGCCTTGAACAGCATGTGGCCTCGCTCGTGACACGAAGCATTGTCGATCCAAACGATAGTGCGTTTCATCATCCGACTAAGCCAATCGGTCCATTTTATACGGAAGACGAGGCACTTCATCTCGAACGGACGACGGGTTATGTCTTCAAAGAAGACGCAGGACGGGGGTATCGTCGTGTAGTCCCGAGTCCAATCCCTATGAAAATCGCCGAACACACCGTCATTCGAACACTCGTTGAAGCGGGGCACATCGTTGTCGCTTCCGGTGGCGGTGGCATTCCGGTCATGGAGACAGCGGATGGATACGTCGGCATCGAGGCGGTCATCGATAAAGATTTCGCGGCTGCGAAATTGGCTGACCTCGTCAATGCAGACGTCTTACTCATTTTGACGGCTGTCGAACATGTGTATGTCAATTTTGGGAAGCCGGACGAGATGGCACTTCAAGAAACGTCGAAAGAACAGATGGAGACGTATATCGCTGAAGGGCAGTTCGCGCCAGGCAGTATGTTGCCGAAAGTAAGAGCGGCGCTGCAGTTTGCCGAATCCGGTACGAACCGTGTCGCCATCATCACGTCGCTCGATCAGGCTGTAGCCGCCATTGACGGAGAAGCTGGCACACGTGTCCGTCTGGCCCCATCACTCCAACAATAAGAATGTGTCGCAGACGTGAAGCGTTTGCGACTTTTTTTGTTTTCTGCCCGGGTTCAAGGGGAAGGAAGGTTGTATGCCAAAAATGAGATTGCTATCATATTCAGTGTAAACGTTTGCACTAATTTCAGGAAGGAAGTGACGGAGAGCGGAAACGCTCGAATGTATGCGCCTATTCGAAGAAAATCATGTGTACCAGTCGTGGATGAGACCAAAAGCAAGAGAAGGGGCAATCGTACAAGGAAGCTGTTATCGCTTCACCGTATTGACGAGTCAGTTGATTCGAATGGAATATGCGGAGGACGGTGTCTTTGAAGACCGCGCCACCCAAGTGGCGTGGAATCGGGAATTTGACGTTCCACAATTCCGAGTGATTGAAGATGAGACAGAACTCCAAATCATCACCGAACATGTCCATTTGTATTATACGAAAGGTCCGTTCGCGCCGAACACGCTCTACGTGGACGTGAAAGGGAACTTTAGCACGTATTATAGCCGCTACATGTTCAACGGTCCGGAGCGGACGCTGAAAGGGACGGCGCGGACGCTCGACCATGTGGACGGGGCGACGGAGTTAGAAGAAGGGATCCTCTCCAAACAAGGGTATGCGATCATAGATGATTCATCCTCGTTTTTGATGACAGATGATCGCTTCGTCGAGCCGCGACGAAAAGGGATCCATGACATTTACTACTTCGGATATGGTCATGACTATAAACAGGCACTTCGAGACTTTTACACGTTGACGGGTCCGACGCCGATGCTCCCTCGTAAAGCGCTCGGGAACTGGTGGAGCCGCTACTGGCGATACGACGAAAAGGAGTATAAGGCGTTAATGCGCCGTTTCAAGTCAGAAGATGTCCCGTTCTCGGTCAGTGTCATCGATATGGACTGGCACGTGACGGACATTCCCGAAGAGTACGGGAGTGGTTGGACGGGCTATTCGTGGAACAAAAACTTGTTTCCCGAACCGAAGCGTTTCCTTAACTGGCTAAAGGATGAGGGAATGATGGTGACGTTGAACCTGCATCCCGCGGACGGTGTCCGTGCGTTTGAAGATCAGTACGTGGCGATGGCCGAGGCCATGGGCGTCGAACCGGAATCGGGGGACCGAATCCCATTCGATTTTTCAGACAAACGATTCATTCAAGCATATTTTGAGCAGATGCATCATCCACATGAGGCGGATGGCGTTGATTTTTGGTGGATCGATTGGCAACAAGGGTCGACCTCGAAGATGGAAGGACTCGATCCGCTATGGATGCTGAATCATTATCATGCCATCGACATCGCCCGTGACGGCAAACGCCCGCTCATTTTCTCTCGTTACGCAGGACCAGGGAGCCACCGTTACCCGGTCGGATTTTCAGGAGACACGATCATCTCGTGGGCCTCGCTCGCCTTCCAGCCGTATTTTACAGCGACAGCGACAAACATCGGTTACGGTTGGTGGAGTCACGACATCGGAGGGCATCATCGTGGGAAAAAAGACGATGAGCTCGCCGCGCGTTGGGTCGCATACGGGGTGTTCAGTCCAATCATGCGCCTCCACTCGACGTTCAGCACCTTCAACGGGAAAGAGCCTTGGCGTTTCGGGATCGAAGCCGAACAGTCGATGAAGCGATTCTTACGTCTGCGTCACGAGCTCATTCCTTATCTATACACGATGAATTATCGTAACCATGTCAATGCGTTACCGCTCGTGCTGCCGATGTATATCGAACATCCCGATGACGAAGCGGCTTATCAAGTGCCGAATCAGTTTTATTTTGGCAGTGAACTCATTGTGTCCCCGATTGTCACGCCGATGGACCGAAAGCTCCACGTCGCCGGAACGAATGTCTGGCTGCCAAAAGGAGAATGGTTTGACTTTTTCACAGGACATCGTTACGAAGGCGACAAGTCGATTCGTGTGTTCCGTGGACTCGATGGACAACCGGTCTTCGCCAAAGCGGGTGCCATCGTTCCCCTCATGCCGCATCAACCGCATGCGAACGAGACGGGAAACCCGAGCGAGCTAGAAGTACTCGTCTTTCCAGGTGCCTCGAACACGTTCACGATGTACGAAGATGACGGGGAAAGCCGGGATTATGAGACAGGTGCCTCACTTGAAACGACGTTCACGCTCGACTGGGAAGCGCGGACGCTACACATCGAGATGTCAGGAGACCTGACCCTCGTTCCGGCGAAGCGGACATTGACCGTTCTTGTTCGAGGCGTTGTCGGGGAAGGGGACTATGACGCTGAGACGCAGACGTTACACATCCCGATTGGTGAATTGAAGCAGGAGCAGACGGTGACGCTCCCCGTCGATGTGACACAGAACGCCCATCGACTTGACCGTCTCTATCGATTCTTAGATCGCGCGGAAATCGCCTACGATTTGAAAGATCGGTTGTACCAGATGGCGACGACGAAGACGCGTCTCGAGGCCTGGCTGTTTGACCTCCATGCGTTAGAACTCGATCGAGATTTGCAAGACGCGCTATTAGAACTGATGTTGGACTGAAAAGGGGGGAGACCCCCTTTTGTCATGTCAGAAAACTGTCGGATTTTGAAAGCGGTATCATTCTGAATCCATTTATACTTAAGGTAGGGGATTTAACTAGAAATGAGGGGATACAGATGCGACATAAGTGGACGATTGATGATTTACGGCAGTTGACACTGTTTGCGAACTGTTCGAGTCGAGCGCTTGAACAGCTCGTCCCGCACGTCTATTGCCGAACGTATCGAAAAGGACAGCTCCTATTCATGGAAGGAGACCCGCGAGAGCGCGTGTATTTCTTAATGAGTGGATACATCAGACTTGAACGGATGAACGAGCATGCGACGCATCAATATGCGGACTACGTGAAGCCCAAACAGTTCTTTCCGTACAATGGTTTGTTCACGGAGGAAGACTACCGTCATACGGCAGAAGCGGTGACGGATATTGACGTCATCTATATCCCGACCGACCGATTCGAGCGGTTTGTATCCACACAGTCGAACATGCTGCTTTATATCATTGGACAGATGAATCGTATTTTAGATTTACATGAACGACGTGTCCAAGAGATCATTACCCCGAGCGCGAAAGAACGTGTACTCAATACCATCCATTTTTTGATTGAAGATTTAGGTGAACCGGATGAGCAAGGGGTACGTGTCCGCTGTCCGTTCACGGCGATGGAACTATCTCGTCTATCTGGAACGT
Organism: Exiguobacterium sp. s163; assembly: GCF_018617135.1. GTDB lineage: Bacteria > Bacillota > Bacilli > Exiguobacteriales > Exiguobacteriaceae > Exiguobacterium > Exiguobacterium profundum. The sequence continues at coordinate 1,133,163 of NZ_JACSJN010000001.1, read as the reverse complement.
CTCGAGAGACGGTTTCTACGATTTTAGCGAAGCTTCGCAAAGAAGAGGTGCTTCGAATGGATGACCACCAACTTGTAATCGGGCATCCTGAATACTTTGAGCAAGACTTCGATTGACGCCACTCAGGAGAGGGCGTCTTTTGCATGTCGGAACGAGCGGAGCGTTCGCTTCAAGACGTGTCATATTGTATAATTAGTGATGAATCTCACAAAGCAATCGGATTGTGAATAGAGAAAGGATGAATGCAGTGAAACGACTGCAAGCCCTTGCGTTCGCCGAGCGAGGTCACATCATCGGACTCGTGTTATCCGCGGTCATGATTGGACTATCGATTTTGGCGCAAGCGTATTTAATCGTCGACATCGTCGACCGAATCTTTTTAAAAGATGAATCATTTGAAACCATCATTCCGGCGTTGCTTTGGCTCGTCGTCGCCCTATTGGCACGAGCACTTTTTGGATACGTCTCCGGACGAATCGGAGCGAGTTTATCGGAAAAAGCGAAACGGGCGTTACGTCTGCAATTACTAGATCGCTATGCCACGAGCCCGGTCGAGTCCTCTTTGACGGGACAATCTGGGAAGAAGGTCAGTGTGTTCATGGATGCTGTTGACGAGGTTGACGCCTACTTCAGTCAATATTGGCCACAAGTGATTCAAACCTCGATTATCCCGCTTCTGATTTTGGTTGTCGTCTTCAGCCAACATTGGATTTCAGGTGTCATCATGATGGTGACGGCACCGTTTATCCCTTTGTTCTTTATTATCATCGGGATTGCGACACAGAAAAAATCTGAGGAACAGATGGAGAAGATGAATCAATTTTCCGGAAAGTTTTTGGATGTCTTACAGGGTTTGACGACACTTAAACTCTACAATCGGACCGAACAAGAAGCGAAAGCGATTGAGAAGAGCAGTCTCGACTTTCGGGATGCGACGATGGTCGTCTTAAAGACGGCATTCTTATCTGGCCTCATGTTGGAATTCATCTCCATGCTCAGCACCGGCGTTGTAGCACTGGAAGTCGCGCTACAGATGGTCGTTTGGGAGAACCTGACGTTCTTCTCAGGATTCTTGATTCTTGTGTTGGCGCCAGAGTATTACTTGGCCATCAAAGACCTGGGCAGTGCCTTTCATACGGGACGTGGCAGTATGGGCGCAGCAGACCGAATCTTTGACGTATTAGACGCCCCGGATGATCGCATTCAGTGGGGGACAAAGTCGCTTCGTTCACGGACACCGGACCTCGAGCTTGAAGAGATATCGTTTGAGTACGCTGGTGGACGCTTTTCCCTTCAGCCATTGAGTGGTCGCATCTCGTCCGGCACCCACCTTGCGTTAGTCGGCGCGAGCGGTTCCGGGAAGACGACTGTCCTTAACGTGATCTCAGGACTTTTGCAGGTGAAATCAGGGCGCGTCCTCGTGGATGGCGAACCTTTGCATACGTATGAGGAATCTGCCTGGTATGGAAATATTGCGTATATCTCTCAAAACCCGTATCTGTTCGCCGGGACACTCGCCGAAAACATTGCTTTAGGTGAAGTAGCTGACGAGAGTGCGTTACTCGAAGCAGCCGAGGCAGCTGGACTATCCGAGGTGATTGACCAGTTGCCGAACGGGATCTGGACAGAACTCGGAGAAGGTGGATTTGGACTATCCGGTGGGGAACGGCAGCGCCTTGCACTCGCACGTGCTTTCTTTAAGCGACCTGGTATTTTATTGTTTGATGAACCGACGACCGGTCTCGATTTGAAAACAGAGCGGATTGTCAGACGCTCGATTGAAGAGCTGTCAAAAGGTGCAACGTTAATCACGGTTGCGCATCGTCTGCATACAATCAAAGAGGCAGACACGATTTGGTTCATGGATGATGGGAAGCGAATCGCAGAAGGGACGCATGAAGTGTTACTCGCTGTCCCAGAGTATGCGGAGTTGTTTGCACTTCAGAAAGGGGTGAGCCGATGAACTCGCTTTGGACGATTACAAAATGGATGATGCGCGAAAAGAAAGACATCCTCCTCTCCATCTTCTTTGGATATGCAGCAGGGATTGCAGCGGTCGCCCTCTTCGCGGCAAGTGGCTATCTCGTATCACGGGCAGGGCTCGTCCCGCCCCTGTATGCACTCATGGTACCGGTTGTCTTAATTAAACTGTTCGGTGTCATCCGGGCAGGAAGCCGTTATCGGGAACGCCTCGCCTCACACCGGGCGACGTTTACGATTTTAAGTGAGTTGCGCGTCCGGTTCTATCGTCAGTTAGAGCCGCTCGTTCCGTCCATCTTTGCGAAATATCGGAGCGGCGATTTGCTCGCACGCGTCGTCGGGGACGTCGAGAGTCTTCAAAACTACTTCCTTCGCGTGTTTTATCCGCCGATCATTCTCGTACTCGTCTTTTTGAGCACCATCTTCTTTGTCACCTTCTTCTCGTTTGCGGTCAGCCTATGGATCTTGTTTGGTGTACTCGTTACAGGATTCTTGATTCCGCTCGGATTTGCACGAATCCGTGCCCATCACGATGAGACGATTCGTGGATTGCGCGGAGATGTGTCGATTCAATTGACAGAGATGCTGTTCGGATACCGGGATTTAAAACTTCATCACCAACTCGATCGCACGAAACAAACTGTCTATTCGCATAGTGAGCGTTACATGGAGGCAGAGCGGAAAGACACGACGAATCAGTTCTTCAATTCGGCGCTCGTCGTTGCCGCTTCCTTATTCGTCTCATGGGGCGTCTTGGCCATCGGTGCGTATCAGGTGGTAAATGGAGACCTGAACGGGTTGTTCTTGGCAATGCTGATCATGATGTCGCTCACAGCGTTTGAGAATACGACGCCGATGGCCGTGTTCCCAGGTCACTTTGCAGACAGCAAGCAAGCAGCGGATCGTTTGTTTGAAGTGACGGAGCCGAGTGAAACGATTGAGGCGCGTGAGGCGAAACGTCAAGACGTGACGTTTACGGCCGCACCGTCCATTTCATTTGACCATGTTCGCTATCGCTATCCAGACACGTATCGAGATGTGATAGATGAGGTAACGTTACACATACCGAGCGGTTCGAAGACGGTAATCGTCGGACCGAGCGGGTCAGGGAAGTCGACGTTACTTCAATTGCTAATGGCTTTCGTTCGGACGGAAGACGGCACGATTCGGTTGGATGATTACAATATGAACGATGTCAAACAAACATCTATTTGGCAACATGCAAGTGTTGTCTTGCAAGACAATCATTTCTTTTACGGAACCGTACGGGAAAACCTGGCGTTAGCCGGTGACTTCGCAGATGAAGCGATGAACGTAGCACTTGAGCGCGTCCGTTTGTCATTCTCGCTAGACGAACCGGTCCTGGAGAAAGGGGCAAACTTGTCAGGTGGAGAACGTCAGCGCCTCGCCATCGCACGGGCACTTCTTAAAAACGGACTTCTTTGGTTGCTTGATGAACCGACATCGGCACTCGATGCAGGAACGGAGGCCCATGTCTTTTCTGAATTGCTACAGCAAGCCGGAACAGGCACACTCATTCTTGTCAGTCACCGTTTGACGGGTCTCGAAACGTTTGATCAGATTATCGTCATGGAAGCTGGACGGATCGTCGAGGTCGGTTCTTATGAGGAATTGATGACGAAACGTGGCATGTTCTATGAATTGAAACAAATCGAACAAGAAGTGTTCGCATCATGAAAAAGACGAGCAGCCCCGTCGGTGGGCTGCTCGTCTTGTTTATGGCAAATATGGGTGCAACAAATGGGGGTTGTCGCAATGCTTTCAAAAAGAGTGTCGTGGAGGGGAATCCACGTGACGTGATATGTTTGGGGAACGTGCACGCCAAGCTTTTGGGAAGCTACAACTAGAGTATAGTTGATAACGATTCTCATTGTCAATAAGAATAATAAAAAATCCATACGTGCGAACACGCATGGATTGGGTCATGAATTAATTCGAGGCTAGGCCTTTTTGAACCGTGAATCGAATCAAACTGAACAAGTATCTCGTGAAGAAGAGAGCGAACGCATAGAATAGCGCAATGAACGGTGACTGAAGATCAATCCCCGGGATGTTCATCAAGAACTCTAGAACGAGAATAGAGAGTAGGAATACGTAGAGAGCGGCATCTAAATAAAGTGGCATGAGACGACCGCGTTGATGCCAAAATGTGCGGACGAGTGGTGCCACGGTCATCCCGATGATCCGTTCCGCAAAGCCGATACTGAGAACGGCGATGATGAATGCTGGGATCGTGTTAAAGCTCACCAAATCCGAGAATACAAAACCTGAAATCAACAAGAGCGGACCGATGATAATCATCATCGAAAGTGAGGTCCGGAAGAAAATCCACATGTTGTTCTGAATCGAACGAATCCCCCCGATTGCCGATTGTTGAAGTGTCTTTCCACGTCTATAATCAATCGCGAACGAGCCGATAAACATAATTCCAAATAAAGATAACAAAACTGACATGAACGATGTTTCCCCTTTTCTGAATAAATCATGATGTATCGATCTGAATCAAAGTCTAGCCTAGTTTAACGATTCATTTCGAGAAAGTAAAGCGAGAAAACGCGCTCAAGTGTGAAGAGTTTGACACATTAAGAGGCGAGGATGAAACGATTCCGACCGGACTCTTTTGCGTGATATAACGCTTCATCTGCATGTTTTAACACACTGTCGATTTCAATATCATTCGAATGGCAAGCTCCAAGCGAAACAGTGATGTGGAGCGTACCGGCACTCGTCTCGAACGGGAACGTTGAAACCTTTTCTCGAATAGATTCAGCAAGCTGCGATACTTCTTCTCGATTAGCATGGGGCATGACGATTAAAAATTCTTCGCCGCCGAAGCGACCGACTAAATGGCGCTCATTGCTCTCATTCACGAGGAGCATGCCGAGCTCGCGCAAAACATCATCTCCGACGTCGTGACCGTATGTGTCATTCACCCGTTTGAAATGATCGATGTCGACCAAAATCAATGCGTATTCTTCTGCCTCGACCGTCAAGTTGGCCATGGCTTCGTTCAAGAGACGCCGATTGGCAATCCCGGTGAGCGCATCTGTACGCGCTAGTTGCTGTTGATGTTGGACGTTCTCAAAGTGACGGCGTAGTTCGAGCAGTAATCGATAGGCGGCGCAAGCTCCCCCGTAAGACATTAACATGTAGACGATTAAGACGGGATAGAACAAGTTTAGTGGAAGCGCGGCATAAAGCGCTGCCCCAAAAATGGCAATACTGATCGTAGTGAATACGAGCAAAGTAGGCCGAGTATTATCCATGCGTTTCCGTAAAAGACTTGTTAAGACAACTAACGTAACTATTGTGGCGATGGCTAGATAGAGACCGAGCATGGTACCATTTGTAAAGAACAGAACTAGGGAACGACCGATTAATAATATGATACCTGCGACAGCACCACTCACCCATCCCCCGAATAGAACGGCAAGCAAAACGGGAATATTACGTAGGTCGATGAGTATCCCCTCGAGCGGTAAGGCATTTACCAAAAGGAGGATGGCAATCAATCCGGTCTGTACCCCGAGTAAAACCCTTCCTTTCAAAGGAGACTGTGGAGTTAAACGAGGTCGATTGCGAAACGGTAAAAAGGAAATCGTGAAGAGCGTGAACAAGATACACAGGTTGATAAAGAACGCATTAATGATTGTGAGCATCAAAACTCCCCCTTATCCTGTATGGGAATATTTAGTTAAAGTATAAAGCATCTTGTCAAAAACAAACAGGATTAACCTGTGACCTCACGGAGAGCTTACCTTCATTAAGGTTCAATCCCGATTCTAATCGATCCATTTCGGTAGAACAGACATGTTTCAACTTTTAGAACTTTCGTTATGGAAAATCGAAAGTTTGGTATGATAAGAGAAAAGGAGGACTGTCCGTGCGTTACTGGGATCATTTTAAGCGAGCGTTTATTCCGATTGCGCTCATTTTGATTGGATTAGCGATCTTTTATACTTTATCAGCTCGAGATAACATGGTGTTGACGCTTTTAGGGGCTGCGATTGTTGGAGTCATCTTATTTTTGGTGATGCGTCATGTGAATCAGGTGGAAGAGGACTGAAGCGAGAACACATTTTGTGGTTCTCGTTTTTTGTTGTCTTGCCACATTTTTGGGTACACTACAAAGTAAGGAGGGATTTATCATGGCAAAAGCTACATTTGCGGGAGGCTGTTTCTGGTGCATGGTCAAACCGTTTCATAAATATGAGGGAGTGGAGCGTGTCATTTCTGGATATACAGGAGGACATGTCGACAACCCGACGTATCAACAAGTCTGTTCGGAGACGACAGGACATTTAGAGGCGGTTGAAATCACATTTGATCCAGAAGTCATTTCGTATGAGGAGTTGCTACGCATCTATTGGCGTCAAATCGATCCGACAGATGGCGGAGGGCAGTTCAATGACCGCGGTGAATCGTACCGTCCAGCCATCTTCTATCATTCAGAAGAGCAACAGGCTGCAGCGGAGCGTTCGAAACAGGAAGTGGAAGATTCGGGTCGCTTCGATCGTTCGATTGAAGTCGATATCCGCCCTGCGAAAACGTTCTGGGAAGCGGAAGACTATCATCAAGACTACTATAAAAAAAATCCGTTCCGCTATGAGATGTACCGTGTCGGTTCAGGACGCGCGAAGTTCATCAAAGAGGCATGGAGCGATCGTAAACAACAACAAGCACTTCGTGAACGCTTGACACCGATGCAGTATAAAGTGACGCAAGAAAACGGGACAGAGCCACCGTTCCAAAATGAATATTGGGATGAAGAACGAGAAGGGCTGTACGTGGATATCGTTGACGGGACACCACTCTTCACATCGCACGATAAGTTTCAGTCGAATTGCGGATGGCCGAGCTTCTCACGTCCAATCGAGGAGAAGCGCGTCGATTTGAACATGGACACGACGCATCACATGGTACGGACAGAAGTCCGTTCAAAACAAGGGGACAGTCACCTTGGTCACGTGTTTGATGACGGTCCAAAAGAGCTTGGTGGCTTACGCTATTGCATCAACTCGGCCGCTCTCCGATTCGTTCCTGTAGAAGAGCTTGAAGAGGCGGGATACGGGGAATATAAACACTTATTCAACAAGTGAAGGGGAGAGCCGTATGTTCACAGCCGTCAAACAACAAATTCGGTGCGAGACGATTGGGACCGTCCTTGATTTTTACGACCAGTCGATTCGACAGCTTTCGGAAGAGGCGAGACAAGAGAAGTACGCGAAGATGAGTTCAAGCCCGTTCTCGTTCTTTCGAGGGAGCTCACACTTGTTCTACTACGACTTTGCGAAAGTACCGATCGCCTTTGACACAGGTCCTGACCATCCGACGTTTATTCAAGGAGACTTACACTTTGAAAATTTCGGTGTGTTCGAAGACGGGGCCGGTACCATCATCTATGACGTGAACGACTTTGATGAGGCGTATATCGGGTCCTATCTGTTCGATTTGTTGCGGATGGCGGTCTCTGTCGATTTGTTCGCCGCCGAGTCAGGATTCGACGGCAAGGCAGCCATTCAAGCGTTTGCTGAGTCCTATGCCAAAGCCATTGAAAAACATGCGCTTGGATGGAGTGAGCATATTCAATTCACGAAAGATAATACGTGTAAAGCGGTCAAAAAAGTCATAAAAAAAGCGGAAAAGAAGAAAGATGAATTCATGTCCGAACGGACGGAGGTACGGGACGAGGAACGTTATTTTTCGACGAGTGACGACCTGCTCCCCGTCTCTTCAGAAGTACGGGAGAAAATTGAAGCGGCATGGGGCGATTATCTGTCTTCATTGTCAGACCAACACCGACATCATGCTGATCACTACGAAATCAAAGATATCGCCATCAAACTTCAGAGCGGCACGGCTTCGATTGGTTTAGAACGCTACTATATTTTGATTGAAGGTGCCGACGAAGAACATGATGAAGATGTTATTTTAGAGATGAAGCAAGCACAGTCCGCCGTCCCGTCTCTCTTTCTTCCGACACATCCGCTGTTTGAGAACGGATTGTCGCATCAAGGCGCTCGTGTCGTCGCCGCACAACGAGCAATGGTCCACAGTCGTGACCCGTATCTCGGCTATTTGACAATCGACGATAAAGAATATTATGTGAGGCAACGTTCTCCGTATAAGCGGAAAGTGAAAGCGAAACACATGAAAGATGAGACGTCGCTCATTGAGACGTTGAAAGTGCAAGCGCAAATCACGGCGAAGATTCACGCACGGGCCGATGCGTCATCGAATGTGCTCGATTATACGGCAAGCGAACGAATCGCGGCGGCAATCGGTGACTCCCCGTCCCTGTTTATTCGACAGTTATCGAGATGGGCTGATTTTTATGCAAATCAAGTTCGTTTTGACTATGACGCCTTTTTAAATTGGGTCGAGTCAAGGAATCGTTAAAGATACTTGCGAATCGAGGATGAAATCCTTCACAATGGAAGCGTAAAGGATGTGTACGGACTATGATTACAGAACAACAAGTCATCGCCCAAATGCGTCAGGTGATGACACAGATTGAGTCGTCAATCGGCGAAGCGCAAAAGCGTCATTTGGCAAAGTTAATGGGTTTTTGTGAACTCTTGTTAGCGGAGACGTCTGAAGCAAAAAGCGTTGGGGCATCACAGTCCCCGACCGTGACAAGTGAAACGAAACCTCCGCTTGATCGTCAGATGGCCGCTTTTCTCGGGATTCCCATGGAAGAAGACGAACAACCTAAATCCGATTCATTGCTCGATTTTTGAACCACATGTGATGCACATGTGGTTTTTTTGTGGATTCATTTTCATTGACTTAAATACCATAGGGGGTATAATGGGTACAAGAAACGAAATGTAAATGGAGGCGTGAATATGTTGGACTTTCTTTTTGTGGCAGTCGTCATTGGACTTGTGTATTTCTGGTGGAGTCGTCGTAACAATGTCAAAACGGTTTCGACAGACGATTTAAAACGGAGAATCGCAGAAGAACGGAACATTCAATTGTTGGATGTGCGTGAGCCGCATGAATACCGCGGGGGACATATCAAGCAGGCGAAAAACATACCTTTATCCGGATTCGGTAATGCTCAAGCGAAATATCCGAAAGAAAAGGAGCGTCCTGTCTATGTCATCTGTCAGAGCGGGATGCGTAGCCAACGTGCGGCAGCGATGCTGAAGAGTGCCGGATATACCGACGTCTATTCTGTAAAAGGTGGCATGAACTTCTGGCGTGGATAATAGAGGCGACTGGACGAATCGGTTCAGTCGTTTTTTTGTCATCACGTTTTCTCTTTTGCATTTTCGGGGATTCTGCTACGGTAAGGAGAGAGTGAAAGAGAGGGGATCAATCCAATGGCAGTAATTTTATTTGATATCGATGGCACGTTAGTAGATACGACCGGACCGATGACAAAGGCGATTCATGAGGCACTAGAGGAGCTTCCTCATCTTCCGAAACCGAGTGAAGAGGCGGTCCGTTCAGGATACGGCTTGGCAGGTAACGCGTTTTGGGAGCATGTCATCCCGGAAGCGACGCTTGAGGAGATTCGTCTCATTCGCAGACTCCGTCATACGACGCTTGAGCAAACGATGGAAGGACAAAATGTCTTATTTGACGGAATTCGTGAGATGTTGGAGACACTTCACGAGCAAGGTCATACGCTGACGACAGCGAGTAACTGCGGTGTTCATTATATGAATTTGATTTTAGATACGCAACAGATTCGTCCATATATGACGGCACCCGAATGTTTAGAATCTGTTGGGGGCGAGAAGAAGGCAGACATTCTGACAGCGCACCGTGTCCGGCACGGAGAGGCGGACTATATTATGGTCGGTGATCGTAAATCGGATGTCGAGGCGGCTCGCGCCCATGACTTTCCCGTCGTCTTGACAGGGTTCGGATTCGGCAATGAAGAAGAGTGGGCACTTGCGGATCACGTGATCCAGTCTCCACATGATTTAGTCGAGTGGGTCAACCGATAAGAAAAGGCTTGTCGCATATCAATGTCGACAAGCCTTTTTGTATACCTATACTCACAATCCGAGTGAGATGTATTTGACTTCTAAAAATTCCTCAATACCGTGATGACCGCCTTCACGACCGAGTCCGCTCTCTTTCCAACCACCGAAAGGCGCTTGCGGCGTTGACGGAAGTCCGTCATTCACACCGACAATCCCATACTCTAGCGATTCAGCTAAATAGACCGCCTCATTGATGTCTTGCGTGAACAAGTAAGCGGCTAAGCCGAACGGCGTGTTGTTCGCCCGTTTGATGACTTCATCGAGCGAATCGAACGTTGCAATCGGTGCGACGGGTCCGAACGTTTCTTCGTTCATGCAGAGCATGTCTTCATTCGCATAACGGATGACGGCAGGACGGATGAATAAGCCGTCTAGCACCTCGCCACCGTACACTTCACCGCCACGAATCTGTGCGTCCTCAATATGCTTTTCGACTTTACTGAGCGCATCGTCATCGATGAGCGGACCGATGTCGACACCTTCCTCTAGTCCGTTGCCGACTTTCAACGCTTCGACCTCTTTAATGAAACGCTCCGAGAATTCATCGACGACGGCGCGTTCGACATAGATTCGGTTCGCGCAGACGCACGTCTGTCCACCGTTTCGGAACTTTGTGGCGACCGCTTGCGGAACAGCCTTATCTAAATCCGCTTTGGCCGTGACGATGAGCGGGGCATGTCCACCGAGTTCGAGTGAAATCTTTTTCATCGTGTCCGCAGCGTCACGCATGAGCATTTTTCCGACTTCCGTTGATCCTGTGAACGTCAATTTTCGGACCCGTTTATCTTGTTGCCACGCTTTGACGATATCTGAAGCTTGTCCAGTGACAAGGTTGATGACCCCTTTTGGGAATCCGGCCTTCTCCGCTAATTTGACCAATTCGATGGCGGTCAACGGGGTCGCCGATGCTGGTTTCATGACGACCGTACAGCCTGCAGCGAGCGCCGGAGCGACTTTCCGTGTGATCATGGCAGCCGGGAAGTTCCAAGGTGTGATGGCTGCGATGACGCCCACCGGTTGTTTGATGGCAAAGATTCGTTTCTGGTTTGATGAAGCAGGAATCGTCTCTCCGTACACGCGTCGTCCTTCTGCTGCATACCAGTCGATGAATCCATTTGCATAGTTGATTTCACCGATTGCTTCCTTGAGCGGTTTCCCTTGTTCCTCGACCATCGTTCGGGCAAGCTCTTCTGTATGTTCTGCAATCAAACGATGCCACTCATTGAGTAGCTCCCCTCGTTCTTCTGCTGTTTTTTGTTGCCATTCTTGTAACGCCTCATGTGCAGCATCGACGGCTTGTGTCGCTTCTTGTGTATCACTTTTTGTCACGACGGCCATCACATTGCCTGTAGCCGGATTGCGTACCTCGATCGTTTGTCCCGTTTCTGTCCATTCCCCATTAATGAAATTTTTCTCTTCTCGCATCTTGATTTCCCCTTTCCAAAAAGTGCACAGTTAATTAGAGGATACCCGTTTTTCTGAAACGCACACAAATTTCCAAAAAATGAGGGGATACTATGTGGATCATCATCATAGGCTATTTAGTCGGAAGTCTGCTCGGGGGCAGACTGTATGGGGTGCTAAGTGGACATGATTTAGCGACAACTGGTTCGAAGAATACCGGTGCACGCAATGCACATCGCATCGGTGGAGTGAAGGCGTTTCTCATCGTCTATGGATTCGACGTGCTCAAGACGATTCTCGTCCTACAGATGAGCGGACCGTATTTTTGGGAGACGGCGTTCGCACTCACGCTCGGGCATATTTATCCATTTTGGCGAATCCGTGCGGGAGGGAAGGGATATGCCGTTTTTTCTGGAATCATATGGGCATATGATCCGTGGTGGTTTATTGGGGGTCTTGCTATCTTGTTACTCTTAATCAAATTAACAGGGAACTCTCGCGAGACGGGACTGGTCATGCTCATTTTACTTCCGCTCTCTGCACTTTGGAATGTCGAAAATGTCATCTGGGCCACGCTGATTACGATTCTTATTATCTATCATCATGTGAAGGAGGAAAAAGCATGATTGTGTACCGAAAAGCCGAAGTATCAGATTTTGAAGCGATACATCGGTTGAATTACGAAACATTCGTCGAAGAGATTCCGCAACATCCATCAAATCCGGAAAGGCGACTTGTCGACAAGTTTCACGAAGAAAATACATATTGGATTGGAGAAGTGGATGGGGAAGTGATTGCCATGTGTGCGTTACGTGGTAAACGACCATTTTCATTGGAACAAAAGGGTGTGCGCATTCCTGAAGGGAATTGGCTCGAGATTCGTCTGCTCGCTGTGACTAAACCTTATCGGCGCAATCGAACGTTCGCTGGATTGATGCGTGCGGTTATCGATGATGCGACAGAGCGTGAGGTTGATGGCATCGTCATCAGTGGAACGACACGTGAACAAGTGCTCTATCGTCGATTTGGGTTTGTCCCATTTGCGGATCCAATCGGTCCTGAGGAAGCACGATATGTGCCGATGGTGTTAACGCGTTCGGCTTTTTATGAATCCAAATCAGCGTCGATTCTACGCCCGAAAAGTTTACTAGCAGGACCCGTTGAATGTTCGGAACGCGTGAGAGAACGACTCTCCATGCAGCCGCGCCCACATCGTTCAAATGAGACGGGACGAGTGCTTGAAGCGGTGCAACAAAAACTGGCGGAACGAATCGGACTCCCGCATGTCTATACGCTTCTTGGAAGTGGGACGGTCGCCAATGATGCGGTCGCGGCTCGATTGGACGGACACGGGCTCATATTCAATGCGGGTGAATTTGGAGAACGTTTGATTGACCATGCCCGGCGTGTCGGTCTGTCTTTTGACGTGGTCTCAGTGGACCAAGAGGGGCAGTGGGATATTTCTCAACTCGAGCGCATTGCACCAGACTGGGTATGGACGGTTCATTGCGAGACATCGTTAGGGATTTTCATCAATCTCGACCCGCTCCATACATGGCAAGGCATTATCGCCATTGATGCGATCAGTGCCGTCGGAACGCTCGTTTATGACTATTCATTTGCGGACTACGTGACCTTCTCTTCAGGAAAGGCGTTACGGAACGCCCCGGGTCTCGCGTTCGTCGCAATGAAGCATCCGGCGATTGCGACACCACATACAGCGCGCTATTTGGATTTATCCCTCTATCAACCGATTGCCTTCACACAATCGGAACCGCTTCTCTCAGCGATGGCGATCGCGCTGGATGAGTTGACAGAAGATGAAGTCGTTTCACATTCTGTAAAGATGAATACGTTGCTTAATGCCTTACAAGAGAACGGTTTATCGGTCGATGTGTGTCCCGCCCAATCACCTGGCATCATCACGATTCCAGTTCCGTGCGAGCTATCCTCGGTCGAGCTCGGGCGCCAACTGTCCTATCAAGGCTATCTCGTCCAGTATGAGAGTGGCTACTTAAAGCAGGCGAACGTCATTCAAGTATCGACCATGGGTTGGACGACACCCCGCATGATGCGTGACGTCGGTGCTTATATCGCACAATGGATTCAACAAAAAACCGCCACTGCTGAGAGTGACGGTTCGCTTATACTCGAAAGTCTTGGCGTGCCAAATGACGAATCTTTCGTCCGAGGCGTCTCCAATTGAAATAAGCTAAAACGGAGACGACGCCACCTGACCAGAAGAGCCATTCATCCGGTCGAATATAGCCGAGTAGGCCGACGAGCAAACCGAGCAAGATGACGATGGCATTGAACGTCTGACGGTGCAAGAGTTCCTTGGATTCAAGGTTTCGTTGGAACATCGCTTGCTCCGACAGACGTTTTCGTGTCGGTTCTTTTAAGTAATTATCCAGAAGTGGAGGAACGTTTAACAGTTTCTTCGCATAGTTGATTCCGGTCTTCACGTAACGATTTTGAAGCGTTGTCCCGTCTTCCTCGAGCCATTCGATGACAATCGGTTTACCGAGTGTGAACAGGTCGATTTTTGGGTCGAGGATTTGCAGGATCCCGAGCAAGGTCGAAGCGGCCCGACCGAAGAAGGCAAATTCCGCCGGGAGCTGAATCGGTTCGTTTTTGACGAGCAATTGAATGTCCTGTAACACCTTCTCAATCAATTTCGTATCGACGGTATCGATGTCCGTTTCTAGGTAGAAGGTGACCGCTTTCTCTAGTGCTTGGCGAATGTTTTGTTTGTTTGCCGTCGGTAAGAGGAAGCGCAAGTCTTCTAATCCATCGACGATGCTATCATAGTCGAGCGAGATGAACGCCTGTAAGATATTCCGAATCGTGGCCATGTCTTGTGCCGTTGTCTGTCCGACCATACCGAAATCGAGTAAGATGATGGTGCCATCGGCTCGAATTTGGACGTTTCCGGGGTGTGGATCGGCATGGAACTGCCCACCAAACAATAGCTGTTCGGCAGCGAGTGTGAAGAGTCGTTCAGCTAGGGCGGAACGGTCGATTCCATTTTCTTTTAAAAAGGCGAGGTCAGTGATTCGGCGTGCGTCGACCCAGTCCATCGTCAAGACGCGGTTCGTACAGAGATGCTCGTGATAGTCCGGGATATAAACGTCTCGGTTATCCGCGTATTTGGCTTTAAAATACAGGGCATTTTTTAATTCGGTTTGAAAATTTAGTTCGTCCCCGATGACAAAAATCATCTGGCGATATAAGCTATCTAAGTCGGTTGATTTAGCGAGGGATGTCCGCTTTAACATCGATGTGACAATCCGCATCGCACGGAAGTCGGTCCGGATGATTTTTTCGATATTCGGACGCTGGATTTTGATGGCGACCCGTTTGCCGTTTTCAAGAAGCGTGGCACCATATACTTCCCCGATGGAAGCCGAGGCGACGGCATCGATGCCGACGTCTTTGACGACTTGTGAGTAAGGCACGCCCCATTCCGCTTCTAGAATCGCGCGCGATTTCTCCCAACCAGACGTCGGGACACGGTCGACGAGCTCTGATAGCTCGTTCAAGACGGCGGGTGGCAATAAGTCCGCACGAATCGACAAGAATTGTCCGAGTTTGATTAACAAGCCCTCGAGCCGTAGCGCGTTTCGTTTGTATTCACGCGCGAGCTTGAGCATGAGTGCTTCATATTCTTCTGTCGTGGCGACACCTTGTTGTTGTTTGCGTGAAAAGGCGTACAGCCGAATGATGAATCGGGCGAACATGGTGACGATAATCCATATGCGGAACAAAGCGATACGTTTCATTGTAATACCGACATCCTTTACGACAGTCGCACGACTGACCTGAATTTTTGTAACTATACTTTACCATACAATGCGTTGAAGAAAGGGCAAGGGATGTTCATGGAGTGGGAATTGCTCAACGTCGTCGGAACGATTGCGTTCGCGGCGAGCGGAGCCATCATTGCGATGGATGAAAAATACGATATTTTTGGGGTGTGGCTATTGGCGTTTATCACTGCCTTCGGAGGTGGCGCGATTCGAAACGTCCTGTTAGGAAACCCCGTCAGCTTAATTTGGCAACAGAATGATTTATTTATTTTATGTTTTCTTGTCGCACTCCTCATCTTCCTGCTCCCGAGTGTCGTATTGCCACATTGGGAACGCTGGGGTGTCATTGTCGACGCCATTGGTCTCGTTGCGTTTGCCTTTCAAGGGGCACAAGTCGCCATCAAGCTTGATTTACCTTTATCTGCTGCGATTGCGGCGGCTGTCTTGACTGGCGTTGGCGGAGGTGTGGTCCGGGACTTATTGGCAGGACGTAAGCCTCTCGTCTTACAGTCTGAGGTGTATGCGATTTGGGCGATTCTCATTGCGGTCATTACGTATTACTTCAAGCTCGAAGGCGGTCTTGCTGTGTACGCGCTTTTAATTGTCGTCGCGACACTTCGAGTGATATCCTACTATCGGAAGTGGAATTTACCAGCACGAAAAGTCAGATAAGGGGGAACGGAAATGAAGATATTATTAATGATCGGTGCCGGATTGATGGCACTCGGTGTGGCACTTGGTGCATTCGGCGCCCATGCGCTAAAAGAGAGATTGGCGCCAAACATGTTGGCAAACTGGCAGACAGGTGTGCTCTACCATATGGTGCACGCGCTTGGAATCATTGGGATTGCAGCGCTCCTCATGCGCGTGAGCATCAGCCAGTTCAACGTGGCCGGTTGGCTCATGTTTGCGGGGATCGTCTTCTTCTCAGGAAGCTTGTACGTCATGGCATTGACGGGAATTACAAAACTCGGAGCCGTGACACCGATTGGCGGCGTGTTATTCATCGCTGCCTGGATCTTTGTCATCGTCGGTGCGATGAAACTATAACTTGAGAATCCATGTATTCGATATCCATGCCTTTGCTCATGTTCACATGCAGCGACGGCATGGATTTTTTTGATGAGTCACCCCATTAATTGGAAAAGGGATATGCAGTTCCATGCGCTTATTATTTTAAAATAGGGTAAATTGTTCTCTATTTACATAAAACATTACAGAAAGATGTCAAATCGAACAGTCTGAAAAGGTATTGGTAAATAATAAGTTCTATGCATTCATTGTCCGAACCTTTGTTCTTGCGTAATAAAATTGAAATATAACTTTAACAGGAAAATATCTATCAGTTAGATATAATTAGTCGTGTTGAAACTCAACCAAATGATCGTTTTTGTTACATACTGAAACGGCTTTAAATATGTAGTGTAGTAGGTACTCACGTTTGTCATTTAAGAAAGGATGTACCCCATTCATGAATTGGAAACGCACAGTCTCGACGTTGACGCTCGGTGTGATGCTCATCAGCACACATACAGTTGCGGATGCATCGACTTCGATTAAAGAGAAGCAAGAACAACAACAAAAAGTAAAAGAAAAGCGCGACAGTGTGAAAAAAGACCAGTCAGAAACATCTTCAAAAATTGAAGGAAACAAGGAAGAGATTTCAAAAGTTCAGGCTGAGGTCAATAAAATGGACGCACAATTGCAAGACATCATCAATGATGTCGCCATGAAACGCCAAGAAATCAAGCGCACCGAGATGAAGATTGAGGATCTTGAAGCCGACATTAAAGATTACCAAGAAAAAATGAAGGCGCAAGAAGCGATGATGAAAGAGCGTATGGCCACGATGCAAAAGAACGGTGGCGGTTCAATCAACTGGGCTGAGTTCATCTTCGGTTCAAAAAATCTCTCTGATCTCGTCACGCGTATGATCACAGCTGGAACGATTCAGCGTAGTGACCAAGAGTTGTTCGATGACTATGAAGCGACACAGCGTTCGTTGAAAGAAGCGCAGGCTGACTTAAAAGCAGAACGTGCTTCACTTCTTGAACAACAAAAGGCACTTGAAGTGCGTCAAGCCGAGCTTGAGAAGAAAATGAAGCAGCGTGAAAAGCGCATTAAAGAGCTTGAAGAGAAGAACATCAAGTTCGAATCACAGATCTTTGACCTTCAAGAAATTGAAGCGACATTAGTCGCACAAGAACAGGCGATCGCGGCTGAAATCGAAGCGCAACGTCGCGAAGAAGAGGAAGCCCGTCGTCGTGCGGAAGAGGCAGCTCGTCAAGAGGCGGCACGTAAAGCGGAAGAAGCCCGCCAAGCAGAAGCTGCACGTCAAGCTGAGGCTGCTCGTCAGGCAGAGGCGGAACGAGAAGCGGAAGCGGCTCGTCAAGCTGCTCAACAAAAACAAGACAATAAATCGAATACCCCGTCTTCATCGTCTTCAAACAACACGACACCATCAACGCCAGCTCCAAAACCGGCACCGGCGCCAACGCCAGCTCCGAAACCAGAGCCAAAGCCGGCACCGACGACATCGACGCCAGCACCGTCTAGCACGATGTTCATTCAACCAGCTTCAGGACGCTACTCGCAAGGATGGGGTCCGGCAAGTGGTGCGTATGGTTACACGTTCCATAACGGTGTAGACATCGCCGGTCCAACAGGGACACCGATTCGTGCATCTGCGACAGGTACGGTCATTCGTGCAGGTTGGGGTGGTGCATACGGCAACCACGTCATGATCGCGCACGTCATCAACGGTCAAGTTTGGACGACGGTTTATGCGCACATGAACTCGGTATCTGTCAGCTCTGGACAGCGTGTGACGCAAGGGTCGAACATCGGGACGCTTGGAAACACAGGGAACTCGTCAGGTCCGCACTTGCACTTTGAGATTCATAAAGGCGGCTACTCATACTCGGCAACGAGTGCAGGTAGCACGGTCAATCCGCGTCAGTTCTTCTGATGCATCAACCAAAAAGCTCCTTTCGATTGCGAAAGGAGCTTTTGTGCGTAATAAATCCCTCCGCTGTCGCGAAGGGATGCTTGTTAATTGGCTTGTTCGATATCGCTTGGACGATCTTGTTTTTTACGCATTTGTTCACGCACGTAATAGATGATCGTCAATCCGATCAACCAAGGTACGCCGAACTTCAGCAAGATGTTGAAATCCGTGAACCATGTCGTGATCATCAGGCTGAGCAGTAAGACCACCCCGAGCAATGGGAGGAATGGATATCCCATCATGCGGACAGGGAGTTTTCGCCCAGTCCATTTCTTACGGAAGAACAAGTGGGAGACGAAGACCATGAACCAAGTGAAAATAGCTCCGAACATCGAGATTCCCATCAAGAATGGATACGACGACTCCATGAATACTTGTAGCAAAGCGGCGAGGATGATCCCGCCCGTTGAAACGAGTAGCGCGAACATCGGGATCCCATTTTTGCTGATTTTTTTGAACGCTTTCGGTGCATCGCCGGCTTCCGCAAGCGAGTACATCATACGTGTCGACGCGTAAAGCTGCGCGTTCATCGCAGACAAGGCGGCGATCAAAATCACAAAGTTGAGGATGCCTGCCGCGAACGGGACATCAAACTGTTCCATGACGAGCACGAACGGACTTTGGTCGATCCCGGCTTGCTGCCATGGGATCAGCATGAGCATGATCGCGAGCGTGACGACATAGAAGAACGTCAAGCGGAACACGGTCGCGCGTAAAGCGCGTGGTACAGCCTGGTCCGGGTCTTTCGCTTCTCCCGCTGTCACAGCGACAAGTTCGGTTCCAAGGAAACTGAAGAGGGAGATGAAAATCGTCACCCACATTCCGTAAAAACCGAACGCGAAGAAGCCTTCGTTTCCTGTCGTGATTGACTCAATTGGTGATCCTGGTTCGCCGAACAATGTGGCGGCACCGAGGACGATGAATAGGATGATGGCAGTTACTTTGATGAAGGATAACCAGTATTCGGTCGTTCCGAACGTGTGAACGTGACGGGCGTTGACGTAAATGAGTAATCCACCGAAGAGGGCGACCCAGACGAACCCATTCACATCGGGGAACCAGTAGCGCATGTAAATGGCGATGGCACTGACTTCAACTCCTACAGCCAGTACGTTTGCGACCCAGTAAGAGTAACGGACGAGAAAACCAGCGAGTGGATGAACGTATCGCTCGGCAATCGTTCCGAATGATCCAGATGTTGGATGGGCAACCGTCATTTCGGCGAGAGCACCCATGAGTAAGAGGACGATGAACGCCCCGATGGCATAGCTGACGAGCACGCTCGGACCAGCGGTTTGAATCGCGAGACCGCTTCCTAGGAACAGCCCGGTTCCGATGGCACTCCCGAGGGAAATCATCGTAAGTTGCCGGGTGGACAGCTCGCGTTTTAGTTTGTTTGTTTCCAAAATCGATTCTCCTTTAGCTGAGTGAAATGTTGTTGTGGACGACTATAGCAGACG
The DNA here is from genome assembly GCF_018617135.1 of Exiguobacterium sp. s163. GTDB lineage: Bacteria > Bacillota > Bacilli > Exiguobacteriales > Exiguobacteriaceae > Exiguobacterium > Exiguobacterium profundum. The sequence goes on along the minus strand of NZ_JACSJN010000001.1, from coordinate 1,113,482 downwards.
AAAAAAAACAATGTCAATTCGAAAAATCGATGAAGGTTTCTCATTTTTGGATGCACATATAGAGGCAAAGTTTTTATATTTTTTTTATTTGACATGGATTCATCTGCCCTGTATAGTACGAATTAACTTAACTGAAACGAATAAAGGCGTCGACGAAGAGAAGTAACGACGAATCCTGTATGACAGAGAGCTGATGGTTGGTGCGAATCAGTATATGGGACGTCGCGAATGGACTTCTGAGCTCTAAACCGAACTTTGAGTAGGCTTTAGCGGGTTACCCACCGTTATCACGGGGAAGCGGATGATTGTCCGTGAAGTGGGTTCTTTGGAACCAACGAAGGTGGCACCACGGGGTTACTCGTCCTTCTTATAGCGCAGGCTATGAGGAGACGGGTGACCCCTTTTTCGTTTCAACAATATAAATCGAGGATTGAGAAGAGTAGCGCGAGAAGACGTTTCGTCCAGAGAGTCAGGGATGGTGAGATCCTGACCGAGGCGTCCGCGTGAATGGGCTCATGAGAGCATGGCTGAAGAGAGTAGGTCGTGACGGTTTCCCCCGTTATCGGGATACGATGTGATTGCATCGGAGAGTGGATTCTTTTGAATCAACGAGAGGTGGCACCGCGGTCTTGAACCGTCCTCCATACGACGACTGTCGTGTGGAGTTTTTTTATACACATTTTTAGAGGGGGAACCGACGATGATTCAACAATTGGAGACAAACGCATTATCAACAGCAGATATGAAAGTGGCAGCCAGCGAAATGTTCCAAGCGGATGAAGCGCAAATCGAACGAGTGCTTTTGGCGATGAAAGAGCGCGGTGAGACAGCAGAAGAGATGGCAGGACTCGCGGCATACATTCGTGAAGCGGCACAGTTCCCCCAGAGTGATTTACCCGTACTCGATGTGTGTGGTACCGGCGGCGACGGGGCGCATACGTTCAACATCAGTTCGACCGTCGCCTTTGTCCTGGCTGGTCTTGGGATTCCGGTCGCCAAGCACGGGAATCGAAGCGTCTCGAGTCGATCCGGGAGCGCGGACGTCCTAGAGGCACTGAACGTTCCAATCGTGAAGACGGCAGCGGAAGTACATGCTGACTTGAAACGGACGAACTTGAGTTTCCTCTTCGCCCAGCATGTCCATCCGATCATGAAGCACGTCATGCCGGTCCGGAAACGACTCGCGACGGCGACCATCTTCAACCAAATCGGACCGTTAACGAACCCGCTTCGCCCGAAACGACAACTTGTCGGTGTCTATCATCCATCGTTACTCGAGAAGATGGCGACCGCGATGCGTCATCTCGGCGTGGAGCGAGGTATGGTCGTCCATGGAGCAGGTGGACTCGATGAAGCGAGCCTCGCCGGTGTGAACGACGTGTACTTCTTTGATGAGGAACAGACGGCGCGTTATGCGGTCGACCCACGAGATGTCGGCTTGATGCGGGCGCCCCTCGAAGCGCTTCGTGGAGGAACACCAGAAGAGAACGCCGCAACCCTCGTCGCCGTATTGAACGGAGAGACGGGGCCGGCACGCGACGTCGTCTTATTGAACGCAGCACTTGCCCTTTGCACGTATGGCACAACCGCGACGCTTCGTGCAGGAGTAAAAGAGGCAAAACGTAGTATCGATGAAGGACACGCCTTACGGGTATTACAAAACTTACAACGGACGGAGGTCGAAGCATGAGTTATTTAACAAAAATCATCGGAACGAAAATGGAAGAGGTTAGCGGCATGCAGCCCATCGATGTCCCCGTGACGAAGCCAATCTCTCTCTTACATGTGATGAGCGAGGGATTCCATATCATTTCAGAGATCAAACGGTCGTCCCCGTCGAAAGGAATGATTCGGGAGACGGTCGACGTCGCTAAACGAGCACGTCAATATGAAAAGGCTGGTGCGACGATGATCTCCGTTTTGACAGACACGACGTACTTTAACGGTTCTTTTGACGATTTGCGACAAGTTGCCGATGTCGTCACCATCCCGGTGCTCTGTAAAGATTTCATCATCGATGAACGACAACTCGACTATGCGAAGCATTACGGTGCGAGTGTGACACTTTTGATCGTGGCGGCACTCCATCCGACACGTCTTCAGGAGTTGACGCGATATGCGCGCTCCATCGGTCTCGACGTCTTAGTGGAAGTACATGATGAGGCGGAGTTGCGCATCGCCCTCGAACTTGATGACGTGTTGATCGGCATCAATAACAGAGACTTAAAAACGTTCGAGGTATCCCTCGAAACATCGATTGATTTGATGAAACGCTATCCTGAGGTCACATTCGTCAGCGAGAGCGGGGTCAGTTCGGTCGAGGCGGCTGCGCGTTTACAAGAAGCTGGGGCAAGCGCCATTCTTGTCGGGGAAGCACTCATGCGTGAAGAGAACCCGACCCGGTTACTCGAGGAGTTGAAAACATGTTCGTTAAAATCTGTGGACTAAAAACAAAGGAAGCTGTTGAGGCGGCGGTCGAGGCGGGAGCGGATGCAATCGGGTTTGTCTTCGCCCCGAGTTCCCGTCAAATCGACGTGGCGACTGCGAAGACACTGGCCGCACACATCCCGGAATCGGTTCGAATCGTTGGTGTGTTTTTAAGTCCTTCAATGGAAGAGATTGAGGAAACGTTGAATGTAGGACTGACGGATTTACAAATTCACCATCGGACGCAGTCAATGGAACAACTCCGTATCTTCGGATTGCCCATCATCGATGCGTCGACCGAGGAGACGGCAGATGTACGATTGATGGATCATCCGAATCCGGGAAGTGGACAGGTGTTAGACTGGGGTGCAATCGACCGGCCGCAGCGTCCGTTTTGGCTAGCGGGCGGGCTATCCCCGGAGAATGTGAGACAAGCGATTCAACTCATCCAACCAGACGGCGTCGACGTCTCGAGCGGTGTCGAGACGGACGGTGTGAAAGATATCGAAAAAATTCGTGCGTTCATTCAACGCGCCAAGGAGGAACTATGATGTATGCACAACCAGTGAACGGGAAGTTTGGACAATATGGTGGGAAGTACATTCCAGAGACGCTCATGCAGGCGGTCGAAGAATTAGAGGTCGCTTATGAAGAGGCGAAGCAAGATCCTGAGTTTCAAGAACGATTCTCTTCCTTATTACGTGAATACGTGGGACGTGAGACGCCACTTTATTATGCGTCGAACCTAAGTCGTCGCCTCGGGACGAATGTCTATTTGAAACGTGAAGACTTGAACCATACCGGTGCCCATAAGATCAACAATACGATCGGGCAGGCGCTCCTGGCGAAACGGATGGGGAAACAGAAAGTCGTTGCGGAGACAGGCGCGGGACAACACGGTGTCGCGACGGCAACAGTATGCGCACTACTCGATTTAGAATGTACCATCTTCATGGGTGAGTTCGACGTCGAGCGACAAGCGTTGAACGTGTTTCGGATGGAACTTCTTGGGGCGAAAGTCGTCCCTGTCAAATCAGGAAGTCGCACCTTAAAGGATGCCGTCAATGAAGCGCTCCGTTACTGGGTCAAACATGTCGACGATACGCACTATGTGATGGGTTCTGTTCTCGGACCGCATCCATTTCCGCAGATGGTACGTGATTTCCAAAGCGTGATCGGGACAGAGACACGTGGTCAAATCCTCGAACAGACGGGACGCCTTCCGGATGCCGTCGTCGCTTGTGTCGGCGGAGGGAGCAACGCCATGGGGATGTTCTATCCGTTTTTAAACGATGAGTCGGTCGCGCTCTACGGTGTCGAAGCGGCAGGAAGTGGCATTGATACGGATAAACACGCAGCGACCCTCACAAAAGGGGAAGTCGGTGTCTTACACGGGTCGCTCATGTATGTTTTGCAAGACGCAGCGGGTCAAATCGAGGAAGCGCACTCCATTTCAGCTGGACTCGATTATCCAGGGGTAGGACCGGAGCACAGTTTCTTGAAAGATATTGAGCGGGTGCGCTATGCGGCCGTCACGGATGACGAGGCACTCGATGCGTGTCTCGCACTCAGCCGACAAGAAGGAATCATTCCTGCATTGGAGTCTTCACACGCCCTTGCTTATGCAGAGACGCTCGCGAAGACGATGGGAGAAGACGATACACTGGTGATTTGTTTATCAGGGCGCGGAGACAAAGACGTCCATACAATCCGAGAGAAGGTGGCGACACGATGAAACTAGAGACAGCGATTCGACAGCGAGAAGGAGCGGCATTCGTTCCGTATATCATGGCCGGTGACGGCGGGATGGACCGGCTCATCCCGACCGTCGTGGAACTAGAACGGATGGGTGCGACGGCGATTGAACTCGGGATCCCCTTCTCTGATCCGGTAGCGGATGGACCGATTATTGAGGCGGCAGGAATGCGCGCGCTTGAAGCAGGTGTGACGCTTGAAATGGTATTGAACCATTTAATAGAAGGAAATGATCAATTTAACGTTCCAATCGTCTTGATGACCTACTTGAATCCAGTGTTTCGGTTCGGGGTCCAACCGTTCTTTGATCGGGCGAACGAATGTGGGGTGAGCGGGGTCATTATTCCTGACCTTCCGTTTGAGGAGAGTCTCCAGTTATTCGCAGATATTAATCGGCATGACGTCGCCGTCATTCCGCTCGTCACGTTGACGAGCAGTGAGGCGCGGACAACGTCCATCTTAGAAAAAGCAGAAGGATTCGTGTATGCGGTCACGCTCAAAGGAACGACCGGGAAAGCGGATGTATTCCCGGACGAGCTTCTCGCCTACTTAACTCGATTGACTGAGCAGTCACGTGTTCCCGTCTTAGCAGGATTCGGAGTCCATCGTCCGGAGCAAGTGCAGACGTTGGGACAAGCGTGTGACGGTGTCGTCGTCGGGAGTTTCATCGTCGAGGCACTTCATGAAGGACGGACAGAAGATGTTGAGACGTTGATTCAATCAGCAAAACACTTACACGCATAAGAAAACCGGCGCTTCAAATGAGGCGCCGGTTATTCGTTTACTCATAATTCCACTCGGTCTAGCCCATCTTCACCAAATGTTTGGTCGAGTTGATCATGACGATACATCGAAGCGAGCACATATAAAAGGTCGCCTTCTTCGATGGATGTCTGTCCATTCGGTGGAATCAAGTATTCGTTTCGGACGATGGCGTTCACGACAGTGTTTGGTGGGAGTGTGATATCCGCTAGCGTCTTGCCAATCATCGAAGAACTCTCCGTGACAACATAAGGGACGAGCTTATGTTGAGACTGTTTACTCGAGACGAGGGCGATCGTATAGGGAGAACGGATTTTATCCGGTCCGAGTAACCCCAATTTTTCAGCGAGCGGTGTCAACGTCGTCCCTTGAATCAAAGCACTCGTCACGACGACGAAGAAGACGGCATTGAATAAGAGTTGACTGTCCTCAATACCGGCAATTAAAGGGAATGTAGCTAAGACGATTGGAACAGCTCCCTTTAGCCCGGCCCATGAGATAAATAGTTTCTCTTTTCTCGTAAATGACATGCCAAGTGTCGATAAATAGACGGCAATCGGACGTGCCAAGAACATAAGGACGAATGAGATGAGTAGTCCTTTCCAAATCAAATCCGGCTCGATGAGTTGACGAGGGAAGACGAGTAACCCAAGGATGACGAACATGATGATTTGCATGATCCACGCGAGCGCTTCTGAGAATTGGACGATTGTCACTTCATGCGCTGTATCCGCATTTCCGACAATCATGGCGGCGATATAGACGGCGAGTAATCCGCTTCCCAATAAGTAAGCTGTGACACCATAGGTAAGGAACGCCATGGAAATCATGAGGACGGCATGCAGTCCGCTCGAATCAAGTCTCAAGTGGTTCAACATGAGGCGAGACAGTTGTCCAAGGATGAAGCCGATTAATGCCCCGACAACGATTTGAAGGGCGAACATCCAAATTCCGTCCCAAATGGTCGTATCCGGCTTCATCATGAAGTCGAGGGCGAGAATCGTCAAAAACATCGCCATTGGGTCGTTCGTGCCGGACTCGGCTTCGAGAGTCGCACCGACTTTCGGTGAGATATTCTTTCCTTTAAATGCGGCAAAGACGGCCGCTGCGTCGGTCGAACCGATAATCGCACCGAACAAGAAAGATTCAATCCAATCGAAACCAAATACGAAACGAACGGCCACGGCGACCACTGTTGTAGTAATCAATACTCCAAGCGTCGCCAGCGAGGCAGAAGGGGCGAGGACGCTCCGGATTGATGACCATTTCGTTTGAAGACCCCCTTCAAACAAAATGACAATCAAGGCAGCGACTCCAATCAGCTGCGCTAAATTCGAGTCGTCAAAGAAGATGAGACCAGTAATGTCACTTCCCATGATCATGCCGATTCCCATAAATAAAATCAAGGCGGGCAAGCCGAATCGAGTCGAGATTCGTGTCGCCATGACACCGGCAACGAGAAGTAGACCGAAGAGTAAAATGAGTACATCAGTACTTATAACAGGTACGGGCAAACACAACACTTCCTTTCTGAAACAATACTCTTAAGTTCATTATACCATGAAATCGTCTGATATTTCAGAATTGAGGATTAGGCAAACCATACACATTGGAATTGTCGGTTATGAATATGGTAAAGTAAACACATCATAGAAGGAGGAATGATGATGTCTAAAATTCACGTCATTCATGAAAACGAAGAATGGACGAACCACCTTGTCCACCGTTTAAAAGAATTGAACTTGCCATATGAATTGTGGCACTTGGACCAAGGGACGATTGACCTCGAAGCAATGCCCCCGGAAGGTGTCTTTTATAATCGGATGAGTGCCTCCTCGCACACACGTGGGCATCGGTACGCACCAGAATTGACGGAAGGCGTCCTCGCTTGGTTAGAGGCAAATGACCGGACCGTGTTTAACGGCACACGTGCCATCCGCCTCGAAGTGAGCAAAGTCAATCAATACACGGCGCTTCGACGTGAAGGAATTCGCGTGCCGAAGACGATTGCGGCAGTCGGTAAGGCGCAAATCATCGAAGCGGCTGAGCAGTTAGGTTTGACACCGTTCATCACGAAACATAACCGTGCCGGAAAAGGACTCGGGGTCCAATTGTTCCATACGATCGAAGGACTCAAAGAATATGTATATGGTCCCTCGTTCGAGGACTCGGTTGACGGCATCACGCTCATTCAACAGTATATCGAAGCCCCGGAACCGTATATTACCCGCTGCGAATTCATCGGCGGAAAGTTCCTGTATGCGGTGCGCGTCGATACGTCGGAAGGATTCGAGCTCTGTCCTGCTGATGCCTGCTCGATTGAAGACCAGTTCTGTCCGGTCGGGGAGACGCCACCGGCGAAGTTTGAAATCGTCGAAGGATTCGATGACCCGATCATTCCAAAGCTCGAACAGTTCTTGAAAGCGAATGCGATCGATATTGCGGGGATTGAGATCATTCGAGACCGATACGGAAACGTCTACGCCTATGACGTCAATACGAACACGAACTATAATTCCGATGCTGAAGCGAAAGCGGGACGCTACGGAATGCTGGAATTGGCTACTTTCTTAGGCGACGCACTTCACGTCACCACGACAAAATAAGGGTCAGGCGCTCGCCTGACCCTTTTGCTGTGTATGTTTGAGTTGCTCTTCAAATCGATGTTGGACTAATTCTGCTGTCGGTGCCATTCGTTCGATGAACGAATCTAAACGTTCCGCAGTGTCACGATCGGTTTCTTTAAACACGCGCATCGTTGTTCACCTCGTTAATCAGGATAACTTGCTTACATCATCCTTAATTCCCGAGGTGTTATACGCGTAAACCTTTTACACGCTAAAGAATGTGCTCAAATTTTCTTTCGGTAAGATGTTCCCAACGTAGAAGTCGCCGAACTCACCGTATTTCGCACTCACTTCATCAAAACGCATCTCGTAAACGATTTTCTTGAACTGAAGTGAATCTTCAGCGAAGAGTGTGACGCCCCATTCCCATGCGTCGAATCCAGTCGACCCACCGATGAACTGCTGAATCTTACCAGCGTAGCTACGGCCGATCATGCTGTGGCGATACATGAGGTCTTTGCGCTCATCCATCGACAACATGTACCAGTTGTCGCCGTCGCGACGAGCCTTGCTCATCGGATAGAAACAGATGTGTGCGGCCTTTGGAAGTGTCGGATAGAGGCGTGAACGGATATGAGGGTTTTGATACGGGTCCCCGTCTCCAGATCCGCGATACATCCCGAGCTCGATGACCGACACGTATGAATACGACGGAATCATATAGTCGTATAGCGCTGTTTTGCGGAATGCGCGCTCGACGTCTTCAAGTTCGTTGAATGTTGGACGAAGCACCATCAAGACGAGGTCCGCCTTCTGGCCGAGAATCGAGTAGAAGGCGTGGCTTCCTTCACCTTTTGCTTCCACTTCTTCAAGTGAGGCGAGGAACGCAGTGAACTCCTCAATCATCTGTTCACGCTTTTCAGCATCGACGAGTTTCAAACGAGCCCAATCAATCGTGCGGAAATCATGAAGTGTATACCATCCGTCTAATGTGGCGGCGGCATGTTGTGTATCTGTTGTAGGTACTGGACGTTCTGACATAAAAAAATCTCCTTTCGGGACTTGGCTTCGCCGTCTATTTTACCATACACGCTTCACTGACTGGCAACTTTGAGGCACTGTGAGGGTTATCACGATTCATGACGGGTAAAGAACAGAGGACAGAAACATGAAAACGGCTACAAAAATGGCTGTATCAGTCGATTTGTCGAAACTGTTCTATTCATATAATGATTGATTCTAGGCGATTTATGGCGAAATGGGCAGAATAGTTTATTTTGAAAAGGGTACTGTGTATAATTGAAATCGCGTAAAGACACAAGTCAACGGCAAAACCATTAGCAGTCATGCTGTAAATTGAGAAAAGGGGTTCATTCGTTATGAAATTATTTGAAACGTTGAAGCAAAAAGTTAGCCCGGTTCGTCCAACCATCGTCTTCCCGGAAGGTATCGATGAGCGTGTTCTTGGAGCCGCTGTTCGATTGAAAGCAGACGGTATGGTAGAACCGATCGTCGTCGGTGCGAAAGCAGATCTCGAAGCGGTTGCGGCGAAACACGGTTTCGACATCTCAGGTTTGACACAATATGACCCAGCGACATACGAAGACATCGACGTTCTCGTCGAATCATTCGTCGAGCGTCGTAAAGGGAAAGCGACGGCTGAACAAGCACGCGAACTCCTTACATCAGACGTGAACTACTTCGGAACAATGCTCGTTCACACAGGCAAAGCAGAAGGTCTTGTCTCAGGCGCGATGCACGCGACGGCTGATACGGTACGTCCGGCACTACAAATCATCAAAATGCAACCAGGCATCAAAAAGACGTCAGGTGTGTTCATCATGGTACGTGACGACGAGCAATATGTCTTCTCGGACTGTGCGATCAACATTGCACCGGACGCGGCGGACTTAGCAGAGAACGCGTTCTTGTCGGCAGCGACAGCGAAGACGTTCGGCATCGACCCACAAGTTGCGCTCCTTAGCTTCTCGACGAAGGGTTCTGCGAAGTCACCTGAAACAGAGAAAGTTGTGGAAGCGACACGCCTTGCGAAAGAGAAATCACCGAACCTTCCAATCGACGGAGAACTTCAATTCGATGCGGCATTCGTTCCTAGCGTAGCGGCGAAGAAAGCACCGGGTTCTGACGTTGCTGGTAAGGCGAACGTATTCGTCTTCCCAAGTCTTGAAGCAGGGAACATTGGCTACAAGATGGTTCAACGTTTCGGTGGATTCGAAGCGATCGGTCCAATCCTTCAAGGTCTCAACAAACCAGTGAACGACTTATCACGTGGTTGTAACGAAGAGGACGTCTACAAATTGACGCTCATCACAGCAGCACAAGCAATCGACGAGCGCAACGAAGCGTAAGTCCGGAGCATCCTTCTTATAGAAGGGTGCTTTTTTTGATGGTCCGTTATAAACTATTCAAGAAAGGAGTGTTGAAATGGACGAACTAGATGAGAGCGTTTTGTTACCTGAAGGACATCGTTACGCCATGTTTGGTGGTGGGGATGACTACCCAATTAAGACGTATTATGAAGGGGTATTTGAAACGGTCTTCATCGCGTTTCATCCATTCCTTGCTCCAATAGATCACTCCGCCGCGGTTGATTGTTATGCCGATCTGGACAAAAACGAGGTCGAACAGCAATTTCGGGCCGTTACATGGGAAGAGATGAGGCGAAGACTAGGTTTTCGTGACGTGAGCCGTATCGATCATGCGCTCCGAACGATGATTAGGGCGCTAAAACCACATGCCGAAGATCGAGCAGGGGCGAATCGCATCATTGAATATTGCGAACGTGAGAATGTGCTCCCACCAGGTGAAGGGGAACTGTCGGATCTGCTAAAGAATCAAGTGTTGCGTGTACTTTTGGAGATGGGAGAAGGCTGGATCTGGACCGGAGACGAATTTTGTACGGAACGGCATCTCATCCATCTCAGTGAGACGCTAGCCGCTGATATGTGGGGCATGCAACATCGGACGTTTTTCGGTTATCAACACGAATGGCTCATCGTCCCACCCTGGGATAGCCATTTCACGTTGTTTTGTGGCAATCGCGCGTTGATCGAACAGGTCGTCGAACGATGCGAGCTCGAGGGATTTTATTGTGACGCTGAGACGACCATCAACTGGAGTTTGTCGGAGCATAAGCTGAGGTAAACTAAAAGAGGAATCCATGATTGAAAGGGGAACTATGTATGCAAAGCATCCATGCGACAGAATTAAGAGAAAAATTAGAGAACGGGGAGTCTCTCCATATCATCGATGTGCGCGAGCAAGATGAATATGAGGCAGGGCATATCCCGAACGTACCACTCTATCCATTATCGGAATTCCCACAAGTGACAGAAAAGTTGGCACAAGATAATGTCTATCACGTCATCTGTCGTTCAGGTGGACGGAGCCAGACGGCGTGTGATTACTTAGAATCGCAAGGTTATAAAGTCGTCAATGTCGACGGCGGAATGCTCGCTTGGGACGGCGACATCGAGGCGTGATGCTAGAGAATCCTTGGGTCGTCGTACCGCTTCTCCTTGCGCTCTACCTCACGGTCTATGCAGTGATGAAGCGATTTGACTGGGAGAAGTGGCGACTCGTCTGGGCAGTGTGGGTGATGCTCATCATCATCCTATTGACGATTGAACTCGTGACAAGTCTATAAAAAATGCGGAACCTTCTTTAACAGAGGTTCCGCATTTTTTATGCGTCTTGACGCTTATCGAATGTGATCGATGCAATCGCGTCGTGTTGGTGAATCGACTCTTCGTTACGGCATTCGACGAAGAAGTTCACGACTTGTTTCATCTCGTACAAGTCAGCCGCGATCAAGCGGACCATATCCTCGACGAAACGTGGGTTTTCGTATGCGATTTCAGTCGCACGTTTCTCATCCGGACGTTTGAGGACAGGGTGAAGTGGTGCTGAGGCGTTTGACTCCGCTGCATCGAGAAGGGCTGCACGCCAATCGAATCCGTCCATCGATGTCTCATCAAGACCGGCTTCGATCGTGATGTACCCACGTTGGTTATGGGCGCTGTACTCACTGATTTCTTTTGAACATGGGCAAAGCGTCGTGACGTTGATGACGAGACCGACTGTCACGTTTGCGACGCCCGTTTCGAGGTTATATGTCACACGGTGCATGACGTCCGCGTTCATCAAACCGCTAAGACCTGTCGCAGGTGCTTTACGCGTGAAGAACCATGGGTAACGGATTGTCAATTGGCCTTCTGTTTGTTCCATACGCTCGGCGAGCTCTTGCGCGAACTCGATTAACGAACGGTTTGATACCGTCCACCCTTGTTGATGGTACGCGTCGAGCTGCTCTGTCAAACGAGACATGTTGATCCCTTTACGGTCTTGTACGAGCGATGTCGTTAATTCAAATGTGGCGACCGTTGACTGGACTCCTTCTGGCGTCTCGACGTTCACGGGATGTTTCACGTTCGAGATCCCAACACTGTCGAGGGCGAACAAGAAGTTTTTCGGTGTATTTTGTAAATCGACCATTTGTTCTTTTTCGGTCGGCTTTGTTCCTTTAATCGGTGGGACCGACCCGAACAATTTATGTCGTTCTGCTTTAGTAGGTAAAGCGACATGGCTTGTAGACATAATCGGATTCTCCTTTTTTCGAGCGATTTAAAGCACCACTCGTTCTTGTTAGGATTTTATCACGAAATGATGGCTGAACGGGTATGATTTTGCTCTCATAACATGTTTTGAATATGCAATCGGAAAAAATCCTTCAGATATTGAAGAAAGAGGATTGATTTACTTTGTGAACGGGAATAAAATGGTCCTGTGAACTTAAAAAATAGATCACTCTTAAATATGAAGGAATTGAAAGAAAAAAGGAGATGTTTTTATGGATTGGCAGTTAATCCTGCAGTACGCCTGGATCGTCGTCGTGCTCGTCGGTTTAGAAGGCTTGTTATCTGCAGACAACGCGCTCGTCTTGGCCGTCATGGTTAAACACTTACCGCGTACAGAACAGAAAAAGGCATTATTTTATGGACTCCTCGGGGCGTTCGTCTTCCGATTTATCGCATTGTTCTTAATCTCGTTCTTAATCAACGTATGGCAAGTTCAAGCGATTGGTGCATTTTATCTGATTGGAATGAGTGGTCGACACTTGTATATGACGTATAAGGCACGAGGCCAAGAACCGAAGCAAGACTTGGCGGCTGAAGCGAAAGAAGAGACGGCTGTCACGGAGAAGCCGGTGTCGAAGAAAGAATTTTGGCTCACTGTCGCAAAAGTCGAATTTGCGGACATCGCCTTTGCGGTCGACTCAATCTTGGCAGCAGTCGCGCTCGCTGTGAGTGTCAAACCGCTTGGTCTCGGGGAAATCGGTGGGATTGACTCGGGTCAGTTCTTCGTCGTCTTGACAGGTGGACTCATCGGGGTCGTCTTGATGCGATTCGCAGCTCGGATTTTCGTCAAGTTGCTTCATCAGCGTCCGACACTTGAAACGGCCGCTTTCATCATCGTCGGTTGGGTCGGGGTCAAGTTGACGGTGCTCGTACTTGAACACCCTGGTTTCAAGGAATTGATTGCCGGAACACCATTCGAATTCATGGGACTCCCAGACGGGTTCGTCCACTCGACAGCTTGGACGATTTTCTTCTGGTCGGTCATGGTCGGGATTGCGACATGGGGCTGGTTCTCATCGAAACCGACAGCGGTCAAACAATAAAAAGTGGTCTCTCGTTTTTAAGCGAGAGACCTTTTCTTATGCAGTTACATTCTCTTTGTCGTAAATCGGCACCCACCCCTCAGTCGTCACGAAAATGCGAACGGCGACGACTTGACGGTCTTCTTGCAACGTGAAGTAATGACGTGTGTTGACCGGTACGGAGATGAGGTCACCCGGATTGAGCTCGATATTGAAGTATCCGCGCTCAGCATCATCGATTGCAAAAATGCCGTGACCACTGACGATGAAACGAACCTCGTCATCTGTATGGTGATGCTCTTTTTGGAAGTTGACGAGCAGTTCATCTAAATTCGGTGTCGAATCGGATAGTGAGATGACGTCAGCCGTCTTGTAGCCGCGTCGTGCCGACACATCTTGAATCTCGTCACGGAACGTCGCCAAGATAGTTTCTTTGTCCTCGTCTGTCAGTTGATAGTTTTCTTGAAGGGAAGCCGGTAATTTCGCGATATCCCATGCTTCGTAAAGGATGTCTCGTGATTCTAAAAAGTCACGTACCTCTTGTTGATCACTGACGCGTTCTTCGGTTTGTTGAAAATAAATTGTTGCCATGTTGAATTCCTCCTTATGAATGGACGCCTAGGGCGCGTAATTTTAATGAATAGCTGAACAAAAATTCATATGCCTCTAAATAACGTTTTGCCGCAGCGGGCGTTTCGCCCCAAACGGTGATCCCGTGGTTCCGGATGAGGACGGCACCGGCATCGCCTGTGACATGTAGCGCGAACGCGCGGGCGAGCGTCGGGATATCCGCGTGATTTTCGATAATGGGAATCCGGACACTTGCCGTCTCTTCCCAATAACCGAGCGCCTTGATGATTTCTTGACCTGTGAACGTCACGTGACCTTTTGCTGCATACAGTTCCGAGATGACGTTATTGTCGACCGTATGCACGTGAAGTGAACAGGTTGCGTTCGTGTTGTTAAAAATTTCGACGTGTAGCAACGTTTCCGCGGACGGTTTGCCTGTCTGCTCTCCAATCAATTGACCGGTCGCATCAACGAGGACGAAATCTTCATCGGTGCGCTTTCGTTTATCACGACCGCTTGCCGTCACGAGGAACGTCAACGGGTCGTCCGATACGCGGATCGCCAGGTTCCCGCTCGTTCCGGGGAACCAGTCTCGTGCGGCGAGCTCGTCTTTAATGTCGGCAAGTTCTCCCCACCGTTCTTGCACAGTCATACGTTCACTCCTTTCATGTGAGCTGAGATATCGTAGAATGTCTCGAACGGAACATGTCGAATTCCTTCCGCCTCACATAGCGAAATCAATTGCCCCCGTGCATACACGACGTCGGCACGTTTGGCGATTTCAAAGTCGGTGACGGAGTCCCCGATGACAATCAACGTGTCGGTAGGTGAGACGATCTGTCGAGCAATCGTCGGCTTGCAGCATCCGCAGTCGTTCGAACAATGAACATCGCATGCATGAGGCCATGTGACGCGCGCTGTCTCTCCTGAAAAATCAACGTGATTGCAGAAGATGTGTTCCGGTGCGACGTAACCTTCTAAAATCGGATGGACGAAAAAGTCCATGCCCCCACTGACGACATCAAATCGAAAGCCGTGCGACTGGGTCTCTTGCAAAAACTCGACAAACCCCGCTCGAAGCGTGATGGTCGACTGAAGAAACTCACGATACTGCTCTTGCTGGTTACTTGGGAGCAAGCTGAACATCTGACCGACGCCTTCGCGAATGGAGAGCGTTTGGTTCAACACACCATCTTTGAGTTCGACCCATTCAGGTGGGGCGAACCGTCGCATCAACGCGATGATGTTATCTTCTTCCGTGATGGTCCCGTCGAAATCACAGATGACGTGCGTACTCATCGCGCACCCCACGCATCTAATGCAGTCGTTAAGGCATCAGTCTCGCTCGTCTTACCGATTGCCTGATCGATCGCTTGGCGGAACGCCCTCGCTCCGGCAGCCGCACCGTCTGGGTGTCCGTGAATCCCGCCGCCGGCATTGATGACGACATCCGTTCCGAAGTCACGAATCAAATCCGGGACGAGTCCTGGGTGAATCCCGGCAGAGGGGACCGCCAGAATCGGTTTCGTCCAATGGGATTCCGTCGCATACGTTTGAATCTGTTGTGTTTCGTCTTTCGGTGTCGACAGCGAACCGTA
The DNA here is from genome assembly GCF_018617135.1 of Exiguobacterium sp. s163. Taxonomy (GTDB): domain Bacteria; phylum Bacillota; class Bacilli; order Exiguobacteriales; family Exiguobacteriaceae; genus Exiguobacterium; species Exiguobacterium profundum. The sequence goes on along the minus strand of NZ_JACSJN010000001.1, from coordinate 1,098,123 downwards.
TGGCGAAGGGAAGAGCGTCAAGTCCGCCCCGGCGAGTCGAATCAGTTTCCCGAAGAGTAGGGAATGATGAATCGATCCGGTCAACGCTCCTGCAAAAGCGGGATGTGCCAAAATCGGGACGTGAATCTCAGAATCTTTGGCGAGCTCTCGCAATGCGTCAAGCCCGTACGTATACACGTTGAACAACAATGCGGTCGCGCCTGCCTCAATCAATCGCTTCGCCTGGTCGCGTAAGGTGAAAACGGGACCGCTCAACGTCACTGCGTATAGAACGGAACGACCCGTCAATTCTTTATGTTCTTGAATGATCGATGCTCCAATCCGAGCCCGTTCGAGCGATGGGGTGAGCGGATTGTCATATAAAATCTCGTCGTCTTTCACGAAATCGATGCCACCTGCGAACTGGTCCCGGAGTTGTGTCGCCAAAAAATCAAGGTCCCGTCCGATGACGCCTTTGAAGATGCTCATGGCGAGCGGTCGGTCGTGTACTCGAAGGATGTCGCGGACCCCTTCGACTCCGAATGCGGCACCCGGAAAGTCCGGTTCGAGCTCCTCTGGAAGCGAGAGGTCGACGAGTTTGACGTTTGGGTCGAGCGACAGTTTTCCGAATGTCGTCGTCAGAATGGACGAAAAGTCCGGTGTCACGTTATGTAGCGGGTAGCGAATCGAGAAGCGACTTGTCGTTTCTTGTTGGGACGTGGCGATGACCTCACCTCGGAACGCTTGCAGTTGATATTGTTCGAGATGGTTCAACTCGGTCCATGTCCCGACGGTCAGCTCATGTGCGATTTTCTCAGCTACACGCTCGACGTGATCGGTATGTTTGATTTCATAAGTAGCGATGATTCCCATAAGTTCCTCCTTTCAGGTCAAACAAAAAATGACCTCATGCCAAGGCAAGAGGTCATTCAAAAAAACAATGAACTCTTATCTCTCAGCGTTAGCTGCAAGAATTAGCACCGTGCCATTTCTGGTCGGTTGCTGCGACATCATCGGGCTTGTCCCTCCGTCTGCTCTTGATAAGAATAGTTGTGAAGTTGTGAAATTTAATTGAATTTTTACATAGAATCGCTCACTCGTCAATTCCTTTTTTTGAGAAAAAAAGTTTAAAAATAATGTTTCTATATATGCGTGTCGAAAATAAGTGGGCGACTGAAAATAGAGGATTGACAACTAGCATGCCTAGTCCGTAATATTCGTCTCAACACGTCAAACACAATTACATCATTTACTCTTATCGCGAGTTGGCAGAGGGAATTGGCCCTAAGACGCCGCAGCAACCGACCATTTGGCACGGTGCTACATCCACCAGACACATGTCTGAAAGATGAGAGGAACAACCAATTTGGGTGTGCCTCTTTCTCGCGGAGAAAGGGGCTTTTTTCATGCATAGAGTTAAGAAAGGGGAAAACCATCATGGCTTACGAGGCGTTTACAGAACAGAGTGTCGTCGAACACGTTCGACAGTTAGGGTTACTAGAAGAGGGGATTGCAGAATGTGAGGAAATTGGGGATGGCAATTTAAATCTCGTCTTTCGCATTCGTCAAGGAGAAACGTCATTAATCGTGAAACAAGCGTTGCCGTACGCAAAAGTTGTTGGAGAGAGTTGGCCGCTCACGCTTGATCGTTCGTGGATCGAACAACTGGCACTCCGTGAGTTTTCAAAAGTCGTACCACAATTTGTACCAGATGTACTCGGTAGTGACCGTGAACTCGCCTATACGATTTTAGAAGATTTATCATCGTTCGAAATCGTCCGCACCGGCTTCCTAAAAGGAGAGAGCTACCCGAACTTAGCCCGCCACGTCGGTACGTTCCTCGGGGAAACGTTGTTTGCGACGTCTGACTACGCGAATGGACCACTCGTGAAGAAACAAATTGAAAAAGAGTATTACAATCCAGAACTATGCGATATCACGGAGAAACTGATCTTCACCGACCCGTATCGCGACGCAGAATCGAATCAAATCGAGCCAGTCCTTCGTCCGGATGTGGAGCAACTCTGGTCAGACCTCGCTTTGAAAATTGAAGTGACCAAATTGAAGGTTGGGTTCGTGACGAAGCACGAAGCGCTACTGCACGGGGATTTACATACAGGAAGCATTTTTGCGACCCGTCAAGAAACAAAAATTATCGATCCCGAATTTGCGTTTTACGGTCCGTTCGGCTTTGACATTGGTCAAATCATTGCTCATCTGGTGTTCTCAACGTATGCGCATCCGTTGAAACGATTCGAACGCTTCACAGAAGTACTCACCGTCTGGGAGACGTTCGAAAAAACGTTCCGTACCCACTTTACACAGGCCGCAGAGCCGTTCAACACAGTAGGATTCGTGGACGAACTGTTGCCATCCATTTTGAGTGACGCCATCGGCTACGCAGGCTGCGAATTGATTCGGCGGACTGTCGGTCTGGCTGGAGTCGCCGACTTAGAGACATTACCAGACGACCTTCGCATCGAACGGAAACGCCACGCCTTAGAGCTCGGTACGCGTCTCATCAAACAGCGCCATCAAATTCAATCCATCGATCAATTGATTCCAGTCTTGTCGGAGGTGCGCGTATGAGTGTGCAAAGTATTCATTTCGATGCCGACACGGAAGTGTTGACGATTTTAGATCAGACGCTGTTGCCGCAAGAAGAGCGCTATGTCGAAGTGTTGACGCTTGAACAGGCCGAGCAGGCAATCAAGTCGCTTCAAGTTCGCGGTGCACCGGCCATCGCTTATTTCGGAGCGTTTGTCCTTGCGAAAGAAGCGTCACGTCTGCAAGATAATCCATATTTTCATCTCCAATTGAATCAAGTCGGTCAACGGTTGATTGCGACAAGACCGACCGCGGTCAACTTACAGCATGTCATCGAATCACTCCTTCGATTGAATGTGGGGGAGGACTTTGAACAGATTGCAAAAGCGATCAAGCATCGTGCAATTGAAATCTATGAACAAGACGTGGCTACGTATCGCACGATTGGGGAACATGCGCTCACCGTGTTACCCGCTGGTGGCAACGTTTTGACGATTTGTAACGCCGGTGCCATCGCGACGTCACGATACGGTACCGCGCTCGCGCCGTTCTATGTCGGGAAAGAGCGTGGCATCCCGTTTCGGGTGTTCGCGTCCGAAACGCGACCGCTGCTTCAAGGAGCACGACTGACCGTATGGGAGCTCGACCGGGCAGATATCGATGTCACACTGATTACAGATAACATGGCGGCCTGGACCATCCAGACGAAACAAATCGATGCTATCATCGTCGGGGCGGACCGCATCACCCGTACCGGTCATACGGCCAACAAGATCGGAACACTCCAGCTTGCGATTTTGGCGAAGCATTACGGCATCCCATTCTATGTGGCTGCTCCGCATTCGACATTCGATTTAGAGGCAGATGACACGATTCAAATCGAAGAACGGGACGCGCATGAAGTGACCCATATCGGGGGACATCCGACGGCACTCGTCGGCATCACCGTCTTCAATCCGGCGTTTGATGTGACACCACCCGAACTGATTACCGGTCTAATTACAGAGACAGGTGTGCTCGAACCGACTGAGTCGGTCATTGTAGAACATGTAGGAGGAAACACATATGTCTAAAAAAATCATCTTCTTCCTGTTGACCGTCATCCTGGCACTTGCCGGATGCACGAACGAACAGGCTCAACCGAAAACGACTACGACAACAAGTAAAACGGAAGCGAAAACCGTCAACGTCTCAAATGAGACGCTTCCGAAAAATCTAGAAGTCGCCCTCGTCATGCAGATGTCGATCGGGACGTTCTCTTCGCAGTATATCGAAGGGGTGACCGAGCAAGTCGAAGCGTTCGGTGGCAACGTGAAAGTGTATAACGCCGAAAATGATTTGTCGAAAATGGCGAGTTATGTCGATACGGCGACGACGCAAGGAGTCGATGTGATCTTGATTGACCACGGACGTGCCGATGCCTTGAAAGAGCCTGTTCAACGGGCGCTCGACAAAGGCATCAAAGTTGTCGCATTCGATAACGATTTGACGAATGAAGGCGTGACGGTCATCGACCAAGACGATTATTCACTCGCATGGCGCTCACTCAAAGCACTCGCGGAAGATTTAGACGGGGAAGGGAACATCGTCACGATTTGGGTCGGTGGATTCACACCGATGGAACGCCGTCATACGATTTATGATGCATTCTTAAAACGCTATCCGGGCATCCAGGAAGTCGCGAAGTTCGGTTCGGCGACGAACAACACGGCGCTCGATACGCAAAGCCAGATGGAGGCGATTTTGAAGAAGTATCCAGAAGGCGAAATCGATGCGGTGTTTGCGATGTGGGATGAGTTCGCCAAAGGGGCGAGCCGTGCCATCAAGCAGGCTGGCCGTGACGAGATTGCCGTTTACGGGATTGATTTGAGTGACGAAGACTTGCAACTCATGCAAGAAGAGGGGAGTCCGTGGAAAGTGACAGCTGCCACAGATCCAGCCGAAATCGGCCGCATTCAAGTCCGATACGCTTATCAAAAAGTGGTCGGGGAAGAAACGCCTTCCATTCATTCGGTCGACCCATATCTAGTGGACCGTGATGTCTTGCCGAATGAGCCTGTCACGATGGATGACCTTGGACAGTACGTGCCAGGTTGGGGCGAATCGAATGCGGCATGGTCGGATTGGATGAAGGAGACAGACTGATGATTCGCTTGGAACGAATCACGAAACAATATGGTGACGTCACGGTGCTCGATCAACTATCCTTCAGTTTAAAGCCGGGAGACATTCATGGGCTTCTCGGTCTGAACGGGGCCGGTAAGAGTACGCTCATCAAACTGCTAAACGGAACGGCTGAACCGACGTCCGGCGAGTTGTCCATTGATGGAAAATCAATCCGCCTCACACCAGCGGAAGCGATTCGTCATGGCATCATCACGGTGTCACAAGAAGTCGATGATGCGCTCTATTTGGACTTGCCTGTATATGAGAACGTCCTTCCATGGCAGACGGTGAAACGGATTCGTCCGCAACGTTTGAAACAGCGAGCGAAACGTGTGTTGTCCCGAGTCGGTTTAGAGGTCGATCCAACGCGTCCAGCCGGTCACTTCCCGCTAAGCGTGAAACAGCGCCTTCTCATCGCTCGGGCACTCGAGAGCGATGCCAAGTATTTGCTCCTCGACGAACCGACCGCTGCCTTATCGGAAACGGATGCCGACGCCTTACTGGAATTGTTACAGAAGCTTGCGGCAGAAGGAGTCGGGATTGTATTGGTCACGCATCGTTCAAACGAGCTCACCCGGGTCACGTCGACCTCTACGTTTCTTCGGGACGGACGTGTCGTGTACGATGGACCGTACCAATCGCTCTCTTCAGAAGCGGTGCAGACATTTTTGAGTGGGACAACATTTGATGCGGCGTTAGAAAAGGCGGTGCCGGAAGACACGATTTGTTTGTCCGCGCAGTTGACCCTTCCGGCGTTCCAATCCGAGATTTCGATTGAAGCGTATCGCGGAGAAGTGCTCGGGATTGGAGGATTGACGGGGAGTGGGAAGACGGAACTGATGGAAGCGTTGTTCGGTCTTTCTGGGATTCGTCAATCCATCACAATCGATGGAAAAGAACATGTGATCAAAGAACCGGAAAACGCCGTACGTTTAGGATTTGCACTCGTTCCAGAGGAGAGACGTCGTCATGGATTATTTCTAGACGAGACGATTGAGCGGAACGTGATTGCTGTCGCAGGAAAGGCAACTCGCGTTTCGGACGTATTGGCATCGCTTTGCGTCCGTTATGCGAACGTGAAACAACCGGTTCGTGAGCTGAGTGGTGGAAATCAACAGAAGGTCGTCTTTAGCAAATGGTTACTCGAAGACCGAGACATTTATCTGCTCGACGAACCGACAAAAGGAATTGATATCGCAGCGAAACAAGACGTATATGAACGCGTCATTGCACTCGCGAAACAAGGGAAGACCGTATTGTTCACCTCGAGTGAGCGACACGAGCTCGAACGGGTCGCCAATCGAATTCTTTGGCTCGACCGTGGACAACTTGCAGAGAAAGGAGGCGCATGACATGGCACAGTTAGTAGTCAAAGAACGAAAACGAATCAGCGGTCATATCGGTCAGTATGGAACGTTACTCGCAATCCTTAGTTTGATTGCGGTCTTTACCGTGACGAACGATCAATTTCTGACATACGCAAACTTTAGTGACATCATCAAATCGGTTTCAATCGTTTCGCTACTTGCCCTCGGCGTCACGTTTTCGCTCATCGTCGGAGGATTCGACTTGTCGGTCGGCTCGACGGCGAGTCTTGCGACAATCGGGGCAGCGGCAAGTCTCGTCCTTCATCGACAAGAGCTTCTCGTCGCTCTGCTGATCCCACTTGCACTCGGGATTCTCGTCGCTCTGCTGATCCCACTTGCACTCGGGATTCTCGTCGGGCTGTTGAACGCGCTCGTCACAATCAAATTCCGATTACCGGATTTACTAGCGACACTCGCCATCATGTACGTCATTAACGGGATTCAGTTGACGTATACGAAAGGATTCTCGATTTATGACAACATGCCGATTGAAGGGGGGACGGCGCCAGGGCGTTTCATCCCGTCATTTCTATTCATCGGTCAAGGGACGATCGGTCCGATTCCGTTCGTCGCCCTGCTCATGCTGGTGTTCTTTATCGGAGCACATCTATTCTTGACTTATACGCGGACCGGGCGTGAATTTTATTACGTCGGGTCGAACGCCGAAGCGGCCCGTCGTTCCGGGATCGCCGTGAATCGAATCAAGTTGTACGCCTACGTACTCAGCGGATTGTTTGCAGCCATCGGCGGAATCATTCTTGCATCTCGGATTGGTACGGGACAAGTCTCGGCTGGAGCACCCCTTTTGATGGACGCTGTCGCGGCTGCCTACATCGGCTACGCCGTCTTTGGGACAGGGCGCCCGAACGTGATCGGGACATTGATTGGAGCTATTTTGATTGGAATTCTCTTGAACGGACTGACGATGTGGGACGTGCCGTATTATGCGCAAGACATCGTCAAAGGGACGATTTTAATTGGAGCGCTCGGTCTTTCTTATATTCAGAAGAAACAGCGGACATGACAAAATCCCCGGACATCAGTTGTTCGGGGGTTCGCTTTGTTCACGTGTCATTGAAAGAAACGGATACACACCACCATTCGTCTCCTGCATGAACGTGTCTTGTGGGATGAAGCCTAGAGACTCGTATAATCGGATGGCCCGTTTATTAAACGTGGCGACGGCAAGACGCACTGTGCGAGTCCCATATGTCGCCTCAATCCAATTTATGATTGACGTGAGGAATCGATGTCCGTTGCCGCTCCCCGTCAAATCAGGGTGCATGCCGAGACCGATAGAAACAGCGTCTACTGATTCGAATTGCAACGTGACGAAACCGATGAGTTCGTCGTCAAGAATGGCGAACGTTGTATCACCTCGCTCATCTGCATCTAAAAATAAGGCGAGATCTTCTTCGTCAGCATCCATATTGTAAAACGCGTATTCGCCTTCATAGCGCCACTCGAAGGCGATACGTTCGGCTTGCTCTTGGGTGAGTGGTTGAAACGTATAATTCATTGAAATTCCTCGTCTCTGATCGAATTGGTCATGCTACACTCAAATCGTATCATGAAAATAAGGGGAGGGAACATGATGGCAGTCAAATTAAACATGGTCGGGATCGTCGTGACGGATATGAAGCGGTCGCTCGATTTCTATCGGGCGCTCGGGTTTGAGATTCCGGAAGCGATGAACGGGGAAGCACATGTAGAGATTGACGAAGGAGGCGTGCGTCTCGCGTTCGATACGGTAGAAGTGGCCGAATCGGTATACGGGGAATGGAAACAGGCAGACGGGCATCGAATCGAGCTTGCCTTTTTATGTGACAGTCGTGAGTCATTGAATGCTTTGTATGACTCAATCCTTGAACAAGGTTATGCGTCACACAAAGCACCGTGGGATGCGTTCTGGGGTCAACGTTACGCCATCCTGTACGATGCGGATGGGAATTTGATTAGTCTGTTCGCCTCATAAAAATAATCCCGGGCCATGTGGCTCGGGATTATTTTTTGTCGTGGCACTCTCCCCATGAACAAAGGGCATTCATGGCGGGTTGCAGTCCGAGGGCGTCTTCGGTCAATGAATATTCGACGTGCAGGTGCTTCTCGGTCGAGTAGTCGACACGGCGAACCATGCCGAGCTGCTCGAGCTCGCGCAATTGGTCGGTCAACACTTTTCGGCTGACGTCCGGAATCGCTCGTTGAATATCAGAAAAACGAAGCGGTCCATCTTGAAGCGTGCAGTACACTTGGGGGCGCCATTTGCCGCCGATAATCTCAAGTGCGCGGTTGACGGGGAACGATGTGGTCATGTTCAAGGAACCTCACTTTCGGGTAGTTACTTCAATGTGCGTACTTTTTTTCTTGCTTCAATGACAGTATCTTATCGTTACCCGCTAAATTGATCAAACAAAAAGGAGTAAATGAAACATGACATATCCAAGAACGTTTTCACACATCGGTCTTTCTGTACCGAGCGTCGCTGAGGCCGTAAAATTTTATGAGGACGTGATGGGGTGGTATACGATTATGACACCATCAGACGTCGTCGAGGATGATTCGCCAATCGGTGTGATGTGTACCGACGTCTTCGGACCGGGCTGGGGCAAATTCCGAATCGCTCATATGTCAACGGGAGACGGAATCGGGATTGAGTTGTTCGAATTTCCGAACAACGAAACACCAGAAGACAACTTCGAGTTTTGGAAGACAGGGATCTTCCACTACTGTGTACAAGACCCTGACATCGAAGGGCTCGTCGAGAAGATTGTCGCTCACGGCGGGAGACAACGGATGCCGATTCGTGAATACTACCCAGGTGAAAAACCGTACCGCATGGTGTACTGCGAAGATCCATTCGGCAACCTCGTTGAAATTTATTCACACTCATACGAACTCACGTATTCGGAAGGAGCTTACTAAACATGAAAGCATGGCTACTCGATCAACCTGGTCTTGATCATCTGCATATTGGAGAAATCGACCGACCGACACCAGGAGCGGGAGAACTGTTGATTCGTGTCGAAGTGGTCGCCTTGAATCCGGTCGATTATAAAGTCGGATCAAACGGAAACCCGAATTGGTCATATCCACACATTCTCGGTGTCGACCTCGTCGGAGAAGTCGTTGAGGTCGGTTCGAGTATCGCCAACATCATTACGGGTTCGCGTGTGGCTGTTCATACGGATCTTTCGAAATATGGGGGATTCGCCGAGTATACGGTCGTCGATGCCCGGGCGTGTGCGGTCGTTCCGCAAGGTGTAAGCGATGAGGCGGCGGCTTCTATCCTGTGTGCGGGGATGACAGCATATGAAGCGGTCATGCAGAAGCTGAACACGCGAGATAAGGAGACGATTCTCATACACGCAGGAGCGGGCGGTGTCGGTGGATTTGCGATTCAGCTTGCAAAACGGCTTGGTCTGAAGGTATTCACGACGGCATCTCCTGAGAACGTTGAGTGGGTAGAATCACTCGGGGCGGACGTGGTGATTGATTATAACGTCGAGGACGTGACGGCACGGATCATGGAAGAAACAGATGGACGTGGTGTCGACCTGATTTTGAATACAGTCGGACGAGACGTTGCGACAGCAGACCTAGATCGTCTCGCATTCAGCGGACACCTCGCCTACATCGCCGGGCCACCAGACATGACGAACATGAAAGGCTTCACGTTATCTCCTTCGATTCACGAAGTGGCACTCGGGGCGGCGCATGCGAGCGAGGACGAACATGCGATTCGCAACTTGGCGTATATGGCCGAAGAGATGATGAACTTGCTCGATGCAGGTGAACTGAACGATCTCGTCACAGAAGTGTTGTCGTTCGACCAATTGAAAGAAGGTCTCGAAAAACTACAAACGCGAAAAGTGCGCGGTAAACTCATCGTCCGCATTCGCGACTGAAGAGAGGACTCCCTGTTATACTGACAGGGAGCTTATTTGTCGAGGAGGGGAAAGAATGGAGCGATTGGCAGACACGTATCGTCAGACGAACGTTCAATTGAGCGGTCACGGCAAACGGGAAGCCGGGGTATTGAAACGCGCATTTGAGCATGTGCGTGAAGATGAGCCGAGTGATCAGTATGGACAGGGGAAAACGATTCGACAGTTCGAAGAGAAGATGGCACAGGTTCTTGGGAAAGAGTCGGCAGTATTCTTTCCAAGCGGTACGATGGCACAGCAGATTGCGCTACGCATTTGGTGTGATGAGACAGGGAAGAAAAAGGTCGCATATCACCCGCTGTGCCACCTTGAAATTCATGAGCAGGATGGTTTAAAAGAGTTGCATCACATCGAACCGATTTTAGTGGGGGACGAAAACCGATTGATGACGCTCGAAGAGATTCAAGCGTTACCGGACATCGCGTGTCTGTTGCTCGAACTGCCACAACGAGAAATCGGTGGGGAATTGCCGACGTTCGAGGAACTTGTGGCAATTCATGAACACTGTCGTGAGAAAGGGATTCATCTACATCTGGATGGTGCACGACTGTTCGAATCGCTTCCGTATTATGAAAAAGAGGCTTTTGAGATTTGTGCGCTCTTTGATAGCGTATACGTCTCGTTTTATAAAGGAATCGGTGGCATTGCCGGCGCCATCCTTGCTGGACCGAAGGCATTTTGTGACACGTCGAAAGTATGGAAGCGACGCTACGGTGGTGACTTGATCAGCTTATATCCATACATCCTGTCTGCGGATTATTATTATGAGCTACGAAAAGACAAGATGGCCGAGTATCGAAACGAGGCCGTCCGCTTAGCAGCACGCTTCAATGAACTCGATGGCGTGTGGACGACTCCACGCATCCCGGTCACGAATATGTTCCATCTTCATTTTCAAGGGGAGAAGGAAGAGCTTGGTGAGAAGATTGCGCGCATCCAAGAAGAAACAGGAGTAGGCATTACGGGGTATCTTGTTGAAAAAGACGGACACTGTTCAACCGAAGTAAGCATCGGAGATACGTTTGAACGGATTACGCGAGAACAGCTTGATGGATTGTTTCGGCAGTTCAGATGAATCAAAACATGCACCATTCCTTTTCGGGAACGGTGCATGTTTTTTACTGGCTTACAATCGCTTCGAGACGATCGAGTTGGGAAGTGAACCCTTCGACAGCGCCCATTTCGACGACTTGTTGGAGAGCCTCTTCATTCGGGAATTCGGAGCGACTAATGAATAACGTGCCTTCCGATGTATCGAGAAATTCATTTGTGATCGTCATGACAGGCAAGTCCGGATTGACGTGTCCGTCCGCATCCGAGAATGCATCCGTATAGACGATTTGGGAGTATGGATCGATGTCGATAAAGGTTGATTTGCCCCATGATTCCATACCATAAAAGTCACCTTGTTCTTTGTCGACACAAGTCATGCAATAATGCCAAATCCCCCCCGGTTTGAAGTCGAAGCTGTATACTTTCGTCTCCCATCCGGACGGTCCCCACCATTTCTCTAAATGTGCAGGTGTCGAGAATGCTTCAAATACAAGTTGGCGTGGTGCCTTGAACAGACGTTCCATAATCAATGTCGTGCCCTCTATATGTGATTTGACCGTACTCATGATCCATTCTCCTCTCGCTGTGACTCCGCTAAAAACGTCTCCAATCGATCGAGTCGCTCTGTTTCCCGAGCCATATAGGTCCGCCAAGCATCTAATGGTTCGAGTGCTTGAGACTTGAGTGCATAACGTCTTCGATTGGCATCAATGGTTACTGTGACGAGACCTGCATCATACAGAATTCGCAAGTGCTTCGATGTCTGCGGTTGACTGATCCCAAGCTGATTTGCCATCATTCCGACCGTCCACTCTTGTTTCCGTAACAATTCGATCATCCGCAACCGGTTCGGGTCGGCTAACGCATGAAACAAAGAAGCCAATCTCTCTTCCATTTTTCGTCACCGTCCTCTTACTTTTAATATTCCCAATTAGGAATATTCCGTAACAGGAATACTCAATATTTAAACAATAAATCAAGTAGCATCTCACCAATCGGTCGTTCTTTTCCTTCATAAGGAAAAGCGTGGATATGGATGGCGGGATTAAAATTCAATTCGATGATACCGTATTCGATTTGCGCATCATCGAGAGAGGGAATCATCATATCGACACCACAGATGGTTGCCCCGACTGACTTAGCGGCATCGACAGCAATACGCTTATAGATGTCAGAAATTTGATCCGTATAGTCGATACTATCTCCTCCGGTACTGATATTAGAGTTTTCGCGTAAGAAGACACGCTCATCGAGAGCGGGAATACTATCGGGTGTCTTGCCTTGAGCACGTAAAAATGAGATGACGACCTCGTCGATTTCGATTTTCTCGAGCGGTGTCTTGTATCCTTTTCCGCGTAACGGGTCTTCATTTTTTGTCGCAACGAGTTGACGGATCGAAGAGGTGCCATCTCCAGTGACGTTCGCCGGGACACGATGGAGGATGCCCGCGACGTCATCTCCGATGACGAGGAAGCGATATTCTTTTCCGGGTAAGAATGTCTCAAGTAAAACGACATCATCAAACGTTTTCGCATACTGAAATGCAGACCGTGCTTCCTCATACGTCGCTCCGTCTTTAAAAATGTGAATACCGACTCCGAAGTTTGTGGACTTTGGTTTTAAGACGATGGGTTGTTTTGAAAATGAATGCCATGCCTGACGTAAATCTGATTCATCTTGAAGTTCTACCCCTTCAGGGACACGAATGCCATGCTCTGCGAGTACAAACTTTGTCACCGTTTTATTCTCCATCATTAAGACGGAAACATAATTGTCTTTTGATGTTTTCGTTGCCTGTTTGACGTATTCTTCGTGTTTGCCGTTTCGAATCCGAATGAACTGGTCGGAACGATCGATGACATCGACACGATAACCACGTTTAATTGCGGATTTCATTAAGATTTGAGTAGACAGTTCCAGGTCGGCATAACCGTGGATGCGAAAACGATTTGCATAGGCGTCCTCATAAAAGTGTTCTGCTTGGGCGAGGGACCATGCGTGATAACCCGTCTCGGTCATAATCGTCTTTAATCGGGAAGCGTACGTCCGGTCCACGTGATCAATTTTTTCGCGTATAGCTGGAAAGACATCTTCGAAGCCGAGGTCATACTGTGTGTTGAACGAATCGATGGCGTCGAGAAGTTCTGTCGCGTACGTGTGTAAAGGTATGGCGTAACCATCTCGAGTCAATATGCTTGCGGGAGACATGCCTTCTTTGGCGACACGTTGTTGATTATTGTACGCTTCAGCTTGCCAATCGACATGAGATGTCTCCTTAGTAAAGGTCAAGTACAACAAAAACAGATGAAGGAACCGTAAATCTGAACGAGCAATTCCGGTCTTTTCAAACGGATTCAAATCGATATTGCGAATTTCAATGTAATCGATACCGTGTGCCTCGAGTTGATTTAAGTCGTTACCACCTTTCGATGTTTTCAATCGGATGGGGGAGTAGAGTTCGTTCGGATTGGCAATCTCGCCTTTGGCAATGAACCGTTTTACATCGTCTATATAACTTGAGAGTGTCGCATAATTTGGATAAAGCGGTTCAACATTCGTGTACCCACAGTCGCTATTCCGATAGGACAATGCTTGTTTATTTGAAAAAGTGTCTACATGGAGCGCTTGCATCTGGCTGACACATCGTTCTTCATAACTCGCATGTACGGCTGGGGTAGCACCGAGCAAATAGACGATGAGCCAACGCATTCGTAAATATTGACGAACTAACTTCAAATATAGGTGATCTTTGAAGTGTCGATTTTGTTCAGGGGATCCTTCGTATAATGCGGATAACATCTCATCGGAAAATGAAAAGTTGAAATGGATTCCAGAAATGAGTTGTTTTTTCGCACCATATTTTTGGAGCAGATGCTCACGATAACGGCTAGCCTCTATTCCGGACACACCAAAATCAGCGAGTGGAATCGTACCACCTTCCGGCAAGGCACATGGCATCGATTGTGGCCAAAGGCGTTCATCGCCTATGTTGAGCGCCGTAATATCGTAAAGCGTTTCTAAGAAATGATGTGCCGCCTCAATCGTTGGAAACGTCGGGGTGACAAGCTCAATTTGACTTTCAGAAAAGTCGGTCGTGATATATGGATGTGTCGCTTTATGACCGAGTGCTTTTGGATGCTTCGTAACAGCTAGTGTGCCTTCTGACGTGACTCGTAACATTTCTCGCTCGATGGCAAATTTTCCACTTGTGATGAGATGGTGGGGTAGTTGATTAAACTGCTTTTGCAAGGGAAATCACTTCCTTTTTCGTTAGTCGGACAAAGAGGGCGGAGACAAGCCCTTTTGTGATACTTGAGATGGCGATACTCCACCAGATGGCATCGATTCCGAGATAAGGCTCAAGAACAAATGCGAGCGGGATACGGGCCACTGTGAAAATAATCGAGATGGTCGCGGGGATTTTCGGTAATCCGAGTCCTGAGAAGTATCCGTTTCCGATCATTTCAATCGATGAGAAGACGAGCGAAATGCCAATAATTCGCAAGTAGCTCGCCCCAATTTCGATGGTTCGAACGTCATCGACGAATAGACCAATGAGTAAATCTGGGACGATTAAAAATAACAACATGATGAATCCTGTGTAAACCATCCCGAGTCGGGTCGTTACCCGGTAACCTTCATGAACACGATCTACTTTTCGTGCCCCGAGGTTTTGACCGGTATAGCTAGCCATTGCTCCGTTCAAGCCACCAATCATCATGTAGGCAATCGATTCGATTTGAAGTCCGATGCGCTGTGCCGCAATCGCTTCCGTCCCGTATGAGCCAATCATGCGGGCAAGAAAAATACTGATTACCGTGAACAAAATCCGTTGGGTTGCCATCGGAAAACCAAGACGGATGATTTCTTTATAGTCAGCTCGAGTCGGCTGAACGACTTCATCCCAATTGAATAATGTACGAGCGCGGTGCCAAAACAATCCGAACATCATGACGTTGGCGACAAGTGTTGCAAGGGCAGCCCCGATCACACCGAGTTGGAATGGATAAATGAAAATCGGGGAGAGAATCATATTGAGGATGACACCTGTCGCATTGATTCGCATCGCTGTTGTCGTATTGCCATATGCACTGAATAGACGAGCAAACAGCAAATTAAAGAAAGAAAAGATGAGCATCGGCGCGCTGACGAACAAATATTCATACGCAAGCTGCTCCACAGCGGGGGCACCCATATTCAAAAAGCCGATGAATGTATGACCGAACATAATTAGTAGAGAGGCGTACGAAAGACCGAGTGTTAGATTCAGACGCCTGCTGGCCCGGACATGACGCTGAACCGAATTGAGGTCACGTCTCCCGACAGCTTGTGATACTTTGATGCCGGCGCCAACGACAATCAATGATTGAATCGCCTGTCCGAGCATGATATAAAAACTAGCTGCACCGATACTTGCCACAGCATCGCTCCCGAGCGCACCGACCCAAAACATGTCGACGAGACTATACGTAAATTGTAATAACGAGCTACCGACGAGCGGAAGGGCAAGAGCCAGAATGACGCGTTGCACGTTTCCAATCGTCAAATCGACGGTTTTCACAAAGCAAGACTCCTTACATTCTTTATATAACCATTTAGTTATATATAAGCACGGTGTAATAGAATTGGCAATCATGATAGCCGAATCGATGAAAAATGGACACAAAAAAAGGAATTCGTGATGAATTCCTTAATGTCGATAACCGCGAATCCAAGTCGTCATGTAGACGAGTGTCGCGATGATGAGCGTTGAAGCGAGTGCATAGATCGGATAGGCGGGAAGTGTATCTTCAAACAACGGATAGAACATAAACGACCCCATAAAAATAGGAACGGAGATGCCGAACGAGATGTATGCCGCTTTTGTCGATTTCACTGTGATGATTTGTTCACGCTCATCGACTTCACTAAATTCAGTCATGCGGACAGACCATTGAGTGAAGCTCAACTGCTTGTTCGGCCGGGAGTTAAACGAATAGACTGTCCAAACAATGCCAAAAACAACAAGTAAAAGTAGGGGAAGCAGATTGAATTCAACTAAGAATCGGTCAGACTCGCTGACGGTCTTCGACACATCGGATAAAAATGAGCTGAATAGAAATGCCATCAGGACATACAGGATGATGCTGGAAATAGACTGAACGACAACGTGTTTCATTTTCTTTCCTCCTCGATTGTGAATATAGATTCGACCGGTTCCTCGAACACCCGTGCGATGTGCATCGCCAGCATGAGTGACGGTGTGTAGCTGCCTTTCTCGAGCGAGATGATCGTCTGTCTCGTCACACCGACCTTTTCGGCCAGGTCGCCTTGGGTTAACTGGTGCCGGGCACGCAGTTCTTTCACGCGGTTGACTAATGGCATCGTGCCACCTCATTTCTAGTTTCTACCACTAGTGTAAAACAAACTTTACATAATGTAAAGAGGACTTTACTCATTTGGGGATGATACAATAACGATATAGTCGAAAGGGGAGATGAGGGATGAAGGTGATTAGTGGACAACATCACGTGTCAGCGATGACCGGGGATGCTAAGAAGAACTTGCGATTCTACACGGAAATACTAGGGATGCGGCTCGTCAAAAAGACGGTTAACCAGGATGACCCATCGATGTATCACTTGTTTTATGCAGACGAGACGGGTACACCTGGAACCGATTTGACGTTCTTTGAGTTACCGTTTCTCGGACAGACGTATCGAGGGTCAAGCAGTATTTCCCGGACAGCACTCAGGGTGCCGGATGGAGCGCTCGCGTACTGGCAGGAGCGTTTTGACGCGTTCGATGTATCTTACGGAGAAATCGAGTCGGTTTTAGGAAGGGCGACCCTTTCGTTCGAAGATCATGAGGGTCAACGTCTCTGTCTTGTAGAAGGAGGGAGCGGGACACCTTGGAGCAAAGGTCCAGTGCCAACGGACCTCGGCATCTTCGGTCTCGGGTTTAGTGAGTGGACGGTACGGCGGATTGACAAGACGGCACGGGTGCTGACAGAAGTGCTTGGCTATCGATATGTAACGACATTTGAACGGGATGGTCATGACGTGCGTGTCTTTGAGACGGGTGAGGGTGGTGTGGCGACAGAGATCCATCTCATCGATCGGCCGGATTTGCCATCGGAACGACCAGGGCGAGGAAGTGTGCATCATGTGGCGATTCGAGTGGAACAATCAGACGATATGACGAAATGGATTGAGAAGCTTGACGCACATGGGATCAGCCACTCTGGTCTCATTGACCGCTATTATTTCCAGTCGATTTACTTCCGCGAACCGAGCGGAATCTTAGTGGAACTGGCAACAGATGAACCGGGATTTGCGACGGATGAATCGCTTGAGACACTCGGAGAGCGATTGGCCTTGCCTCCGTTTCTTGAGTCGAGACGAGTGGAAATCGAATCGAGACTAAAGAAGCTATAGTCGAGTGAACATTCATAACTGTCATGAGGTGAATGAATTGGAGACGCAGGCAGTCAATCTTGTAATTGCCAGATTACTAGGTAAAATTATCGAGCAATATCCCCCTCATCAATGGATAAAAACAGAAGAGGCATTTCCGCATCCTTATCAGTTCAATAAAGTGAGTTATGACTATTCTGGTGAGGTTGAACCGATGACGCTGGAAACATTTCAAGACTTGGTTAACAAGCTCGGAAATAACCATGGGTACTCATCCAAATTCGAAGAGTTGCTACACAATATTTATATCAATCAATGGGTGCCAACATTCACATCAAATTTCGGTAAGCATTGGCAATGCTACCATGACTTATTGTTTGATGCGTATAACGATTGGAAATATACACATTTTGAATTGTATGATGAAGATGGAAATGAACTCGATGAAGAGTTAGAAAATAACCTGAATGAATGTTTTGAAGATTTCATTCATCAGACGTCCCCAGAACTATATGTGAAGAAAATGATAAAACTTTGGTGGCGATGATTCCTAAAAGCAGAGACATACAAAAACCCGACGATTTTTTCAGTCCGTCGGGTTTTGTGCGCCTAGGAGTAGGGCAAGTTCGTTCGTTCGGTTGACGACGAGATCCGCAATCGTGTAACGATCGAGTACATGAAGAAACGCCAACATGGCTTCATTCAAAACTCCTCGTAAATCACAGGCAGGTGCGATGACGCATCGGCCTTCCCCGAAGCATTCCACGAGTTCGAAGGGTTCCATCGTCCGAACGACTTCCCCTACATTGATGTCATCCATCGGTCGTGCGAGTCGAAAGCCGCCGCCTCGACCACGCACCGATTCCAAATAACCATATTTCCCAAGCTCATATACGACCTTCATGACATGGTTTTTGGAGATGTTATATTGGTCTGCCACTTCTTGAATCGTGACGAGCCGATGTGAAAACGTAGCGCTATACATCAATGTTCGCAGTGCGTAGTCACATGTTTGCGTGAGTCTCATCCATCATCACCTCTCGTTTCATTGTACAAGACAATCCCAAAAAGTGCGATTCGAACAAATGTGAAAGGGTAATGGCGAAAATAAGTCAGAAACGTGAAATCTACTTTAAACAAGTATTTAATATATTGCTTTAAAGTGACTTGTCTCACATAATGAACGTGTACAAAACAAAAGGGGGAAATTCACATGTTAGATCAACAAACGATTGAGATTATAAAGGCGACGGCACCAGTTTTGAAAGAACATGGTGTGACAATCACGAAGCATTTTTATCAACGAATGTTTGAACAAAATCCAGAAGTTCGTCACTTCTTCAACCATACGAATCAAAAGCGAGGACGTCAGCCAGAAGCACTCGCGAACGCGGTTTATGCGGCTGCGCTTCATATCGACCGACTCGAAGCGATTCTTCCTGCCATCCAACCAGCACTTCATAAACATAAAAGTTTGAACATCCGACCGGAGCATTATCCGATCGTTGGTGAGAACTTACTTGCGGCGATTCAAGACGTACTCGGTGAAGCTGCAACACCTGACATCATCGATGCATGGGCAAAAGCTTACGGTGTGATTGCCGATGTCTTCATCTCACTCGAGAAAAAAATGTATGATGACGCGCCATGGGTCGGATTCAAACCGTTCGTCATCGAAGAAATCATAGTAGATACACCTGAAGTGAAACGATTCCGTCTCGTCGCGAAAGATGGAGTTATTGGCACAGCCATCCCAGGACAATACGTCTCGGTTCAAGCGCGCATTGCGGGAGAGGACATCCTACATCACCGTCAATATAGTGTCATCGAGACGACAGAAGACGGCTACTGGATTGCGCCGAAAGCGGAGGGACTCGTCTCAAACTGGCTCCATGAACAGACGATCGGAACAGAAGTCCCGATGAGCGCACCAGCAGGAGAATTTATCCTTGAAACGTCTGATCGTCCGCTCACACTTATCGCGGGAGGAATCGGGATCACGCCCCTCTTCAACATGGCGAAGACGGCACTCGAACAAGGACGTCCTGTCACGTTATTGCACGCAGTTCGGAGTATGGACCTTCGTCCGCTCGGAGACGAACTCGATGAACTCGTGGATCAAGGGCTTAAACTCATCACACACGTGGATGACGTATCGGGTTGCATGAATAAGTCACACCTTGAAGCACTTGATGTGGAAGGGCATGATGTTTATACGTGCGGACCGAGTGCGATGATGGAGACGGTTGTACGTGTGATTCCACAGGCACGATATGAATTTTTCGGACCGTCTGGAGTTCTTGCGACCAACTAAAAAAGACGACTGGAAAAAGTCGTCCTGATGCACAATATAGGTTATTCCGTGAGTTCACTTGAATGTATGACTTGTTTGTTGGCATCCAATGTTTCAAGTGACCACGAACCATCTGACGGTCGTGATGTTTCAATGACATATGTCATGGTGTAGCTTTCAATTTCGGGATCGTTGACAAGAAAATCTTTTGAGACATCGTCACCGTTTAACCGTAAATAGACGACATCTTCCGGTCGCTCTTTAAGGTGAACACCGATGTACTCCATGTCTTCAACTCGAAGGATGACGAAATCAAAAGGCTGATTCGGCTCTGTTTGTTTCGTGACAGACCCTAAGTTCCCTGTTTCGACATCAATCTCAGCTAGACCGATGACGGAGCGGTCTTCATTTGTGTAAAAAGAGAGAACGGACTGTTCCATATTATGAATTTCAAACGTATACCAATTGTTCGTCGTCATATAACGATTCATTTCTTTTTCGGCATTTTCGTATGACTTGTCAGTCTGAATGTTAGTGTAGGTGTAAAGTCCGACACCGACTGCGATGGCTACGATGATGAGACCGGAAACGATTGTGAGTAAGATGATTCGCTTCGACATGATTGTTCCTCCTGACTTTTATAAATACGAACACCCCATGCTTCGCCAATGCGTACATGGGGTGTTTGAATTAGTACGTCAAGCTCGCGGCGACGATGATGCCGACGACGAGTGATGCGGCGAACAAGCTGAAACCGATAGCCATGTTGCCGTTCTCGACTTCTTTTTCTAAGTTCACGCCTGGTGTAAGGACGTATTCGAACGTCCAGAACGCCAATACTTGGGCGGCGATCCCGACGAGTCCCCAGATGAATGCATCGAGCAAGTTGACGCTGTTCGCCCAGACTGTATAAATGACGATGGCAAGTCCGAGCGCTTTCCCCCAGAGTTTCAAGGCGACGGCCATGTTGCCTTCTTTGATTAACTTACGTTCTGAATATTTGGTCGTCAGGGCGAAGATGATGAGTCCCGCGAGAATGAGACCGAATCCTGTCCCGAGGTGGGCGAGGAAGCTTAAGATTGAATCGAGTGTGATGAATGTCATGAGTTCGTCTCCTTTTGTGTAGGTGTGCCAACGGCTAAGTAGTAAGATTGGTTGTTTGTGATCATGCTGCCGGCGCGAACGCCGAGTGCGGACGGGTGTCCATTCAAACAGAAACATCCGATCATGTAATGTGTCTCGACGCGACCCTTGACGGTCGTCGTCATCCGTTTCGGAAGTTCGATGAACTGTTGGTACACAGCCGTCTCTTCCGCATACGTTTGTAATGTTTCCCGGTGAAACGGTTGGCCATCTTTCGTATACAAGATGACGGAGTCTCCTTCACGTCCGAACGCCGGTTTTTTGACATAGTCCGATTCGCCGAGAAACGGTGTCTCATCTAAGTAAGTCGGTAAAAAATAGGTGTCGATGATGTCGCGCTCGGTTTCATCGAACAATGTCTCGGTCTCATACAATTCCCAAATGAGGGCTTGTACGCCTTTTGATTGCATGAGGAATGCCGAGAGCGGGTTGAGCAATGACACATGCTTGTGCAGGTTCAGTTCAAGTAACCGAATGCCGATCAAGTCTCCGTCTGGAGCCCGGTCGTCCACAAGATGCTCGATCGGATATGTTTGACGATACAAGATGTCGATTCGTTCGCCCGATGGTGTGTAGACACCGTCTTCGTCGACGAGTAAAGTGTGCAAGGGTACGAATTCAGACGGTAAATCGAGCGTCTCTTGCAGAAAGCGCGCCGTCCACTTGTCTTCGATGTTGTCGCCATGTGCCGTAAAGACGATTTTCGGTGTGCCTTCTCGTTTGAGTCGATTCCACGCGGCGACGATGGCCTTGCGCAGTTCGGTTTTTAGTTGAGCGGTGGCTTCTCTGTTCGGGTCAAGGAGACCAAACTCGGAAGCGACCACGCCGTTCACGTCAAAGAGCTCCTTAATAAAGGTCGGCGTATCTGCATTGAACTCCATCAATTTGAGTTGACCGTCTTTCATGATCCAATCGTAACGACCGATGATCGTCTCCTGCGGCATCGTCTTCTCCCGTAAGAACGGCAGACTCGCCTCAGGGTAACCAAGCAGTAAGAGCGTCTCGTCAGGCAGGGTGCGTAACAATTGATTCGTCTTCCGAAAAATCGAGTCAACCGCCTCGGTTGCCTCTCGGACAGAGGCAACCTGCGAGGCGGTCATCTCAAAACAATCATATAAGGCATATTCTTCATCGTTTAAATCGGGCCAAAAATAAGGGATTTGACTGTAAAGTTCGTCACGTGTCATCCGCCGAATCCACCTTTAGAGCCACTGCCGAGTCCAGATTTTGACGATCCTGATTTTGAGCCGTTCGATACGGAACCGGTCGCGCCACCGTTCGACTTGTAGGATTTGTAGGTAGAAGAATTTTTTAGTGCACTTTTCGAGCGGAACAGGTTCCCGAGTAAGAAATAACTACCATAATGAGGGGAACGATCGTCGTCACAATAATACGACTCGGTCACGTCATCCCAGTCCCAGTCATCACATTCGTAGCCTGTCGGTTCTTCCGGGAGTGCCGCCTCTTCATATTCATCCCCACCGCACGCGGCAAGGGAAGTGGTCAATACCGCAACGGATAGTCCGCTTAAAATTTTCTTGCTTGTCTTCATGTTGATTCCTCCAATTCATAACCAGTCGGTGTGACGTAGATAACATACACACCACGATCTTCATCTGTTTCTGCTGAATCGCGTTCATATTCTTTGCCGGCGACATATAAATACTGGCTCCCGAGCATAGCGAGCGCATCGAGGTGACGGTCGACGTAATAGGCCTCGAGTAACGGGTTGTCAAAACGGTCGTCAAGTGTACGAATCTCGACCTTGATCTCACTCGTTTCGTGTTTGTCGATCAGTCCTTCTGTGTAACGGTCGACATAAATCAAGAAGTATTGATCACCTTCTAAGGCGGATGAGCGTTGTTTATAGGTCATGCCGTCTTTGACGAAAAACTCACATTCACGACGAGCTAGCACTTCGTCTAAGCCGAGAGACGTGTAATGGTATAGTGGTTCGAACGATAATTCATTTTTATAGAGACGATACTCTAAGACGATGGAGTTCATAAGTCAGTCCTTCCTTTTTTCTTCTTATACGGAATCACCATCAAAATGGTTTCGTGAATCTTTTTGTGGTTACGTTTAGTATATAAGAGAGAAGGAGGGGGAAACAGTGCATATCTTATTTCGTGTGTGGAAAGGGTTAGCGAAATTATCATTTTTGAATGTCGTCTTAGCTTCGATTGGCATCATTATCTTAGGAACCGTGCTCGGTTATGTTTTAGAACCAGAGACATTCAGATCATTGTTTGATTCGTTCTGGTGGACGATGACGACATTGACGACCGTCGGATACGGGGACTTTTATCCATCCTCCGTGGCAGGGCGATGGCTCGGGATATTCTTATTCCTATTCGGGATTGGGATTATCGGGGCGTTGATTGGAAAATTGGTTGAAATCGGTGCGACGTTTCAACGGCTAAAACGGGAGGGAAGACTAGTGTATCGTGGAGAAGGACATTATGTGTATATCGGGTGGTCCCCGAAGACGAAGAAAGCAATCGATGAAGTGCTTAACTACGAACCGAAAGCAGAGATCGTATTGATTGATCAGTTAGTTGAGGAACCGTACGTGCACGATCAAGTTCACTTCGTATCAGGCGATGCTTCGGATGAAGCGGTATTGCTGCAAGCAAACGTCTTGAAGGCGCGACGCGTCGCGATTTTTGCGGATGCCCGTATCACGGAGACGTTACTCGCCGATGGGAAGTCGTTATTGATCGCGTCAGCGGTCGAGGCACTCTCTTCTGAGTATCAGGTGGACTTGCACACGGTCGTCGAAGTGTGTGAAGAAAGAAATATCTCGAAATTCAAACACGTCCGCGTCGACGATTTTATTTTAGCGAACGACTCGGTCTCCCTCTTGATGGCAAAAGCGACGTTACAACCTGGAACGACAGCAATTTTCCGTCAGTTGCTGAGCAAACAGTCAGGTGGGAACATTCAAGCGTTGAAACCAAAAGTCGAGTGGCAGAATGTTCGACAAGCAAATACAGCGTTACTTGAATCAGGGGTGACACTCATCGCGGTCAATGACCGCTTGGATGTGGCGACGATGCTCGATTTGCCGCTTCAGGAAACAGACATGTTATATGTCGTCTGTCATGACGATGTATTTGAACGATTATCGTAAGGAGTGAAACCATGCATAACGGAACGTTTATCCGAAAGATGACACGCATGCAAAACGTGCAACGATGGGACGAATATGCTCCCCATTATCATGATAATGCAGCGAGTCACAGCTTTCGTGTCGCGGTCTTCAGCTTGATCGCGGCTTATGTGGAAAAAGAGAACGGGCGTGAAGTCGACTTGCTCGATTTGCTCGGGAAAGCCATTTTCCACGATATGAATGAAGTACAAACGGGTCCGATCATGCACCGGACGAAAAAAGAACCGACCTTGATCGGTCACATCGAGCGTATGGAACGAACAGCGAGTCTCGGTCTTGTCGAGCTGCTGTCGCAATCATTACGTCCTCACTTTCATCGTTTCGTGGTGGAAGCGGAAGATGATTCGTTCGAAGGTCGAATCGTGGACGGGATTGATTCGTTCGATGCGATGTTGTTCGTGCGACGAGAAGTCGCGCACGGCTCTCCGCACTTTGATGACAAACTAGAAGAGATGAAAGCCGCACTCCGACATCATCCGATTGATTCGGTTCGCTGGCTGTTCGACCAGGTCGAGGCAGAAACGGATGTGTTGCGATTCATCGAGAACGTCATGCGGATGGATAGTGTCCGTCGCTGGAAAGGTCGCTTTAACACGATTGACGACAACGATGCGATTCATGGTTTCCGGGCTGCCGCGCTCGGTATGTTCAGTGGGCTCTTAGAGCGTGAGAAGTACGACGTCGATGTCGATGTCGCCGAACTCGTGGCTCGTCTTCTCTGTCACGATTTAGTTGAAGGGGTGACCGGAGACGTGCTCGGTCCAGTCAAACATTCGACGCAAGAGACGGGGGCTGCGTTTGAGGCATACGAGCGAGCGGAAAGTGAACGTCTGCTTGGACTGTTGCCTGAGTATATGCAACCGGCGTTCCGTCGATATATGGCTGACTCGAAAGACGATACGTATGAGGGAATGCTCGTCGATATGATGGACAAGCTTGATGCGCTCATCAAGATGAACATGGAGCGGAAGATGAACGGGGCCGAGTATGAGGTCACGTATCGCGAGCAGCTCCGTAAAGTCCAGATGCGATATGAGAATCCAAGCATGATTTTCTTCCTGGCGTATATCTTGCATGATTTAGACTATGTCACTAGTTAAAACCGTTTATCTTGAAGTCGCATACCTAAAAGGGTGCGGCTTTTTTTATATCATTTATTGACATATATCATTTAACGATATATATTGAGTGTAAGAAATATATCATTCAATGATATAGGAGGTGGAAAGATGCCGCGAACGGACTCATTAGAGTTAGGGGAACTGACGGATAGTATGTTTTATATCCTGTTGGCGCTCACGACGCCACGTCATGGCTATTTAGTCATGCAATTTGTCGAAGAGACCACGCGAGGGCGAATGCAAATTGGTCCGGCTTCGATGTATACGATTATCAAAAAGTTGTTGAACGCCGAACTGATTGAACCGATGGATGGGGACGGAAAGAAAAAGAACTATCGAATCACGAATAAAGGCCGCTCGATTTTAACGGATGATGTGAAGAGACGACAGGCGATGGTCGAAGATGCCTGTGCCATTTTGGATATGGAGGGATCAAGATGAGACAAAAGTATATGTCGAGCTGGGGATTGGCGTTTGCTGAAGAGCGTGAGATGCGGAAACTAGAACGAATGGCGGCCAAGGGATGGCATTTGAAGAAGTTTGCCCCGCTAGGATACACGCTCGTTGAAGGGGAACCGGAAGACGTTCAGTATAGTTTGGACTATCGTACTCGTCCAGACGAAGACTACTTTGACCTGTTTGCGTCGAGCGGGTGGGAACATGTCACATCAACCGGGGATGAGATTCATATTTTCAAAGGAAATCGAGATGCCAAGCCGATTTACTCGGATGTCGAAACAACAGAGGAAAAATATCATGACATGGAGCGTCAGATGGGAAGGGCTGCGCTCATCCTAGGTATTTTATGGATTGCCCTCTTTTCGTTGTTTCAGTTTGATTGGCCAACCGTTGTCGAGACAATATTGATTGGGATTCAACTACTCGTGACGATCGGTCTCGTGTTTACAGGATTTCCGTACATCGGCTACCGTTTCAAACGCAAACGAATTAGCCGGGAAGGATGACTAGGCGGATGGCACAAGCCATCCGTCTTTGTTTCGTTCGACTGAACTATTCGAATGAGAAATAGTTAGGGAGAGAGAACTGTTTTTTAGTGTCTATCTATGCAACAAAATCAAAATCCTTCACAATAATTAATGCAAGCGTTTTCGTTAACTATTTGAGGAGGAATGAAGGATGTTGAAGAAACGACAAGGGATTGCTGTCCTAGCTGGAGTGACATCGATTGCACTGCTTTCAGGGCAACCGGTCGCACAGGCAGCGACCCCACAGAACGGTACGATGATGCAATATTTTGAATGGTACGTTCCAAACGATGGGCAACACTGGAACCGACTCTCGAATGATTCGCAGCATTTGAAAGACATCGGGATCTCCACGGTTTGGATTCCGCCGGCGTATAAAGGGACGTCTCAAAATGATGTTGGATACGGGGCCTATGATTTGTATGATTTAGGAGAGTTCAATCAAAAAGGGACGACTCGGACAAAGTATGGAACAAAAGCGCAGCTACAGTCGGCGATCTCCAACTTACGCGGGAAAGGGATTGGCGTATATGGGGATGTCGTCATGAACCATAAAGGCGGAGCGGATTATACCGAGTCCGTTCAAGCGGTCGAGGTCAATCCTTCTAACCGAAATCAAGAGACGTCTGGGGAATATGCCATTTCTGCCTGGACGGGATTCAACTTTGCGGGCCGCAACAATACATACTCCCCGTTCAAGTGGCGTTGGTATCACTTTGACGGGACTGATTGGGATCAGTCACGGAGTTTGAGCCGTATCTACAAATTCAAGAGCACGGGTAAAGCATGGGATAGTGAAGTGTCGGGTGAGAACGGGAACTATGACTACTTGATGTACGCCGATGTCGATTTTGAGCATCCGGAAGTACGTCAGGAGATGAAAAACTGGGGGAAATGGTACGCGGATTCGCTTGGATTGGACGGCTTCCGACTGGATGCGGTGAAGCATATCAATCATTCATACTTAAAGGAATGGGTGACGAGTGTTCGTCAGGCAACCGGAAAAGAGATGTTCACTGTTGCGGAGTATTGGAAGAATGACTTAGGGGCCATCAATGATTATTTGGCCAAGACGGGCTACACTCATTCCGTATTCGATGTACCACTCCATTACAATTTCCAAGCGGCAGGGAATGGTGGCGGTTACTATGACATGCGGAACATTCTAAAAGGTACGGTCGTCGAGCAGCACCCAACACTCGCTGTGACGATTGTCGACAATCATGATTCGCAACCAGGCCAGTCACTGGAATCAACAGTCGCGAATTGGTTCAAACCGCTTGCCTACGCGACCATCATGACACGTGGTCAAGGATATCCAGCACTCTTCTACGGAGATTATTATGGAACGAAAGGGACGACGAACCGTGAAATCCCGAATATGTCAGCGTCGCTTCAGCCGATTTTGAAAGCGCGTAAAGATTTCGCCTACGGCACACAACATGATTACATCAATCACCAAGACGTCATCGGGTGGACACGTGAAGGGGTGACGGACCGTGCGAAGTCTGGTCTTGCGACGATTTTGTCGGACGGATCAGGCGGGTCGAAATGGATGTATGTCGGAAAACAGAATGCAGGGGAAGTGTGGAAAGACATGACAGGAAATAACGGACGTCTCGTGACGATCAATGCGGACGGTTGGGGCGAGTTCTTCGTAAACGGTGGCTCGGTTTCCATCTATACGCAACAATGAATCAGTTAGACTTGTCTCTAAAGATAGGGGCGAGTCTTTTTTCTGAATTTTCACCACATAAGTTTTATACGTGATATAATGACCTAGTGTTAATTCTTGATAGGGAATACTTCCGATCCATGAATTCACATTGAACAACGTTGGTTGTTGGTTTTATCTATATTTTTGCGTTGTGACGCTGTTGAATTCAAGGAGGTTGTTATGAGTAAAGAAAAGATTGCCCAATTAAGAAAGCACGTCTCGCCGTTTGAAAAGTCCGATATTCGGATCAGTGTGCGGCAGATGATCAATACGATTTTACCGTTTCTCGTATCGTGGTTTTTAGCGTACCAACTACTGAGTGTCTCGATTTTCCTGACATTGCCGTTCACGCTGATTGCAGCAGGATTTGTCGTGCGGATGTTCATCATCTTCCATGACTGTACGCACGGTTCATTCTTTAAAAATAAGAAGGCGAACGCCATTGTCGGAACCATCACAGGGGTCTTGACGTTATTCCCATACGAGAAGTGGAAGCGGGAGCATGCGATTCATCATGCATCGAGTGGAAATTTGGATAAACGGGGTGTCGGCGACATCTGGGTCATGACGATTGAGGAGTACATAGAAGCGTCAAAATGGACTCGTTTAAAGTATCGCCTATATCGTCATCCGCTCGTTATGTTCGGTCTCGGACCACTTTGGCTTATTCTCGTCACGAGTCGTTTCAACCGAAAGGACGCGCGGAAAAAAGAACGACACAACACGTATCTCATCAATATCTCTCTCGTCGTCCTATATAGCGCGCTCATCTATCTGATTGGTTGGCAAGCGTTCTTGATCGTTCAAGGCACGACGATGTTCATCGCCGGTGTGCTTGGAATCTGGTTGTTCTATGTCCAGCATACGTTTGAAGATTCATACTTCGAAGATGAGCAGGAGTGGGATTATGTGAAGGCGGCCATTGAAGGAAGTTCGTATTATGAGTTGCCGAAAGTGCTTCAATGGGTGACGGGGAATATCGGATTCCACCACGTGCACCATTTGAGTCCACGCGTGCCGAACTATCATCTAGAGAAAGCACATACGTCGACACCGCCGTTACAACGGGCAACGACAATCGGACTGTTTTCAAGTTTGAAATCGTTACGCTACAAATTGTATGATGCGAACAACAAAACATTCGTCACGTTCCGAGAAGTGCGCCATCTGTTGCGCCGAACAAACACGGCATAAAAAAAGATTGTCCCTGATCAAAAGGGACAATCTTTTTAGCGTTTCCAGACCCATTCATCACTCTCGTACTTCTTGACGAGCAAATCGATTTCGGCTTGCTGTTCTTTCGTGAAGACAAGCGGTTCGAACGTTAACGAGAACGCGTCCTTGAAACCGGTCTCGAATGCGGCCGCTACTTCGTCAAAGGAAACGAAACGCTTTAACGTGTCGTTCAAGGCGACGGCTTTTTCGCTGAAGCGGGTTTTGGCTTCGTGTTTCTCCGTCTCATCCATCGCGAAACAGTCAAACAACACCTCATCATCGACGGAGAGAGGAATCGAACCATGTTGAAGCACGGCCCCTTGATGGCGCACTTGTGCACTACCCGCGATCTTCTTCCCGTCGACAGCAAGCTCATAGTATGAAGCAGCATCGAAGCAGACGGCCGATTTTGGTTTGCGGAGCGCTTCGCGATCCTCTTCCGTCAATGGTACCGAAAATTCGGCGGGGACGCCGAGTTCGTGATATCCGCGACGAATCCCTTCCGTGAGTAGGCGATAGCTCTCGATGATATTCGTCGGGAGGGCAGGGGTCGATTCAGGCAAGATGACGCTATACGTCAACTCATCCGCATGCAACACGGCACGTCCCCCTGTTAAGCGACGAACGACCGGAATATTGTTCGCTTTGAGGGCGTCCCGGTCCAAGTCACGCGTCGCTCGCTGGAAACGTCCGACGCTGATTGCATGAGGTGCCCATGAATAAAAACGAAGCGTCGGTTTGAGCTCTCCCTTCGCGACCCAATTGGCGATGGCTTCATCAATCGCCATATTTTCGGCCGGGGAAGTCGATTCAGTTCTAAGTAAATGCCACGTCGTACCAGTCATAATCTCTCTTCTTTCTGTTAGTCGATTGGCAACATCGTGTGGCGACGCGCCTTGTGTACTTGCTCATCCGCATGGTATGACGAACGGACGAGTGGACCAGCCTCACAATGTGAGAATCCTTTTGATAGAGCGATCTCTTTCAACTCGGCGAACTCGTCTGGATGGTAGTAACGTTCCACCTCAAGGTGTTTCTTCGTCGGCTGCAAGTATTGACCGAGCGTCAAAATATCGACATTGTGCGCGCGTAGGTCATCCATCGCTTCAATCAATTCCTCTTTCGTCTCCCCAAGTCCGACCATGATCGATGACTTCGTCGGGATATCCGGGTTCAATTCTTTCGAACGCTTCAAGAACTCGAGTGTGCGGTCATATGTTGCTTTCGCACGAACTCTCGGTGTGAGGCGACGGACTGTCTCTAAGTTATGGTTCATGATGTCAGGACCCGCATCAATCAACGTCTGCAAGGCAGAGAAATCACCCATCATGTCTGACGGGAGCACCTCAATCGATGTCTCCGGGTTCATGGCGCGAACCGCGCGAACCGTTTCTGCGAAGACAGTAGCCCCGTAATCGTTCAAATCGTCACGTGCGACAGCCGTGATGACGACGTGTTTCAAGTTCATGAGTCGAACCGATTCGGCGACACGTTTTGGCTCTTCCCAATCGAGCTCGTTCGGTTTTCCGGTCGTGACGGCACAAAAACGGCAAGCACGTGTACAGATGCTTCCGAGAATCATGAAGGTCGCAGTCCGACGTACTGCCCAACATTCATGGATGTTCGGACATTTTGCTTCCTCACATACCGTATGTAAATTTTTCTCGCGCATCATTTTCTTTAGGCCGGTATACGTGTCGTTCGTGTTTAATTTAATCTTTAACCATTCCGGCTTACGCTTCAGTTCCCCTCTTGCCACAATAATTTCCCCCTTTTTGAAAGTTAACCTGTATCGAATTGAGTTTACCAAAAAACGAATCAAAAACGAACCACAGAAATTATTGGTTTTGCCAATACAGTTCACTGTGTATCAAAACAGAAACATTGTTTCAAAATGGTTACGCTTTCACTTGAACAATTGTTTCTAAAAAGTGGAGTTGCTATACTGTTGTTGACCACCTGAATAAGGACCAAATGTAACTGATGCGATCAGGCATGGGGTGAACGAGCGTTGATGAGGCAACGCTTCTTCCTCCATGCCTTTTCGTTTGGGGGTCAGCCAAATTTGACTAAGGGGAGTGGGAACATGAACAAGGCACTGAATTGGACGGCAACACTCGGATTGACGACGGCATTGCTCGTCTCGTCGGTTCCAGCAGCAGACGCGGTCGTGGCGGAAGGGACGCCGACGATATCGATTGACCAGCGCGTCAACACGAAGCTAGAGTCGATGACGCTCGAACAAAAAATCGGGCAGATGATCATGCCGGACTTCCGATTATGGAACGGGGCGAACCATACATCTCTTGCACCGGAAGTGGCGCGTGTCATCGATCGTTTCGATCTCGGTGGAGTGATATTGTTTGCTGAGAACGTGAAGGAAACGGAACAGACGACGAAACTCGTTCATGATTTGCAAGAAGTCGTGAAACAAGATGCCAGCAATGATGTCCCGTTATTCGTCACGATCGACCAAGAAGGTGGGATTGTGACACGACTTGGGACGGGAACGAATTTACCGGGGAATATGGCACTCGGGGCCACACGTAACAGTCAATATGCCTATGATGCAGGGAAAATCATCGGTTCTGAATTGAACGCACTCGGGGTAAACGTGAACTTCGGACCGGTACTTGACGTCAACAACAATCCGGGGAATCCGGTCATCGGCGTCCGTTCGTTCTCGAGCGACCCTGAACTAGTCGGGGAACTCGGTTCCGCGATGACACAAGGTATTCAAGACCAAGGTGTTGCCGCAACGGCGAAACATTTCCCAGGTCATGGCGATACGGCCGTCGACTCGCATTATGGGTTACCGGTTGTCGATAAATCACTCGACGAGTTGCGTGGTCTCGAGTTGTTACCGTTCAAACGTGCCATCACAGAAGGAATCGACATGATCATGACGGCGCATATCGGGATGCCACAAATCGAGGACGAGGTCGTCGAATCAGAACGCGGCACGTTCCCACTCCCGGCGACGCTTTCGGATGATGTCATCACGGGAGTGCTTCGTGAGGAACTTGGATATGAAGGAATCGTGGTGACCGACGCACTCAACATGCAAGCCATCGCAGACAATTTTACGGAAGCAGAGGCGGTCATCAAGACGTTCGAAGCAGGGGTCGACATCGCGCTCATGCCGACGATTTTACGCTCGGAAGCAGATGTGATCAAACTCGAAGCAATCTTTGAGGAAGTCATTGCGGCAGTGAAGGATGGACGTTTATCGGAGGCGACCATCGATGAATCAGTGGAACGCATTTTAAAACTGAAAGCAGAGCGTGGCATTTGGGGAGAAACGACGGACTCCACGACGCTCGAGATGAAGCTCGCAGAAGCGAATGCGACGGTAGGAAGCGCTGAGCATAAAGTGAAGGAACGTGAAATCGCGGAGGCGGCAGTCACTCTCGTGAAGAACGAGAAGAAGACGCTTCCATTCAAACCGAAAAAAGGAGACACGGTGCTCGTCTTGTCGCCAGCGAAAGACCAAACGGACAGCATGGTGAAAACAATCAAGTCACTAGAAAAGAATGCAGGGAATATGAAAGACGTGAACGTCATCACGGCCAACTACTCAGCATCAACGCCGCATCTAAATCAAAATCCGGCACTACGGCAACAAGTCGAAGCGGCTGACTATATCATCGTCGGTTCGAACGTGAACAACAGCGCCAAACTGAAGCCGACGTCAGCTGATCATTACGTGCCGGCGGAGGTGTTCCGTTACGCAAACGAGACAGGGAAGAAGTCAGTCTTACTTAGCTTGCGCAACCCATACGACATCGCCGTTCAACCGGATGCCCCCGCACATCTCTTAATCTATGGATTCAAAGGCGACCCGAATGGACCGGATTCGGAGGCGGGCAACTTGAAGTCGGCTGGTCCGAACTTGCCGGCAGGCATTCGTGCCATCTTCGGTGAAGTGAAGCCGCAAGGGAAACTGCCGGTAGATGTACCGAAATTTGTGGACGGTGTGTTCCAAGACGAAAATTACGCGCAGTTCGGTGATGGATTTAAAAACTGGAATCGCTAAACGAAAATGAGCTCGCCCGAAAATCGGGAGAGCTCATTTTTTCATGCCTCGAAATAGGCGATGACGAGTAGACCGGGACCGGTGTGGGCACCGATGGCAGACCCGACCAGTGTCTTCGTGATGTGCTTCGGTTCGAGATGTTCGCGGACCATCTTCTCGAACTGTTCGGCTTTTTCTAGGTCGTCACCATGACCGATGAAGAGGTCTCCGTTCTCGACGATCGACTTCGATTCGACTGTCCGTTCGACCATCCGGCGCATGACCTTTTTATGACCGCGTACCTTTTCGATCGGGACGAGCTTGCCGTCTTCGACCGTCAATAACGGTAAAATCGTCAACAAGTCTCCGATGAAAGCACTCGCCTTCGAGACACGTCCGCCCCGCATCAAATATTCGAGTGATTCGACCGTGAACAAGTGACGGACTTTACCGACGAGCGAAGCGGCATACTCGACCGTTTCTTCATACGTATGGTCTTGACTATACGCTGCGACCGTTTTGACGAACAATGCCTGTCCGACAGAGGCGGTCCGTGTATCGAGAACCGTGAATGTACTGTCTGGATATTCTTCTTTCAACATTTCGCCGACCATGACAGCGGTTTGGTATGTACCGGAGAGTTCTCCGGAGAAAGCGAGATATAAGAACGGGATTTCAGCCTCGAGATGCTGACGGAAACAGTGTTCGATTCGTGACGTCTCGATTTGGAACGTCTTTGGCGTCTTACCCTGACGCATCGCATCGTATACTTCTTTCGGTTGAATCGTTTCGCCGTCTAAAAATTCTTCGTTGTCGATGACACCGAGCGGTAAAATCTCAAGACCGTATTCGATGATTTGATCGTGTGTCAAATCGGCTCCGGTGTCTGTGATCAGTTTAAACATTGGATGAATCACTCCTCTGTTAATTGTTGTTCAATGTCGCGTAACGGCTCATTCCGTTTCCACATGCGTTCGAGCTGACTTGCAAACATCGTTTGCTCGTCTGCCGTTAATGTCGCGTTTTGGAGCGAACTGACAGTGGAAAGAACGCGGTAGGCCCGAGTGAGGACGTCTTGTACGGTGAGTGGGATCCCAAGCAAGTCTTCAAGTGAAGCCATCGTTTCCGGTACAATGGTTGGGTACGTGAACTTTGTCTCTTCCCCTTGGATGGCAAGGTCGTAAAAGTCACGGATGATTTCAGCACGTGCGCTTCCGCTCTGTCTTACGCTCAAGTAAATTTGAACGGCGACACCGCCACGAACGCGTCGTTGCGAAATCCCAGCGAACTTTTTGCCGTCGATCGACAAGTCGAAACTTCCTGGACAGTATGAACCGACGACTTCACCTGGGACGATGTCATTCGTGACGTCTTGGAACATGTGTTGGATGAGCGAGGTCATAGCCTCATAGCCGCTGTCGATTTGAATCCCGTCCTTCTCTGGTAAAATTAAAGAAAGGTTGAGGACGTCATCGTCTAGCACGACGGCTAATCCGCCTGAGTTTCGGACGACGGGACGGAATCTCTGTTCATGCAGGTAGCGAATTCCCTCTTTCAAATGAGGCAGCCGAGCATCCTGGATTCCGAGTACAATCGTATCGGTGTGCACCCATGCCCGCAAGACGGCACCTCGTTCTAGCGTTGACGCACATAACGTATCATCGGTCGCAAACGATTGTTCCGCTTGAAACATCGTGCCAAGACTCGACTGATCGATGATGCGATAGCTCGGTTGTTGTAACAATGGATGGATCATATACATTAATTCCTTTTCACAAAAAATTTTCCTCCTCATTATAGCATGGAGGGAACGATTCGTTTGAAGTCGAATCTAGAACATAACGAAACGTAGGAGGGCATGTCATGTACTCGTCTCGAGGACAACTATCTGGATCGAAAGTATTTAAGGATCCGGTACATCGATATATTTATGTTTACGATCACCTCATTTGGGAGTTGATCAATACGAAAGAATTTCAGCGTTTGCGTCGTATCAAACAACTTGGAACGTCTTTTTTGACATTTCATGGCGCGGAGCACACGCGATTTCATCACTCGCTCGGCGTATATGAAATCGCACGCCAGTTAATCGATCAGTTCCAACAGTATCCGGAATGGGACGACCGCGACCGTGAACTACTGTTGGCAGCAGCGCTCTTGCACGATGTCGGACACGGTCCATTCTCGCACGCGTTCGAGCACGTCTTTTCCGTTCGTCATGAAGTGTGGACGGAGCGCATCATTTTAGGGGAAACCGAAGTAAATAGGGTTTTATCTGAGATGGGTGTCGGGTTTGCCGAAGAAGTGGCCTCCATCATCAATAAGACGCATCCGAATCGCTTGATCGTCAATATGCTCAGCTCACAGCTTGATGTCGACCGGATGGACTATTTGTTACGCGACGCTCACTTTGCGGGTGTCAGTTATGGAAAGTTTGATTTAGAACGCATGTTGCGCGTCTTGCGTCCGGATGAAGACCAAGTCGTGGTCAAGCAGTCTGGGATGCATACGATTGAAGACTATATTATGCGTCGCTATCAAATGTATTGGCAAGTGTACCTTCATCCGGCGACACGGTCGAGCGATCTCCTCTTGAAAGCGATTCTTGAGCGGGCACAGGAGCTCTATGAGAGTGGCTATGAGTTTAACATGACGCCGAAACACTTTTTGCCGATCTTTGAACGCACCGGTATGTCACTCGAACAATATTTGAAATTGGATGAGACGGTCGTCTACTTCTATTTCCAAGAATGGATGGAAGAAGACGACGCGATTCTAGCCGATTTGGCGAGTCGATTCGTGAATCGCCGATTATTAAAATATAAAAACTTCCCGGAAGCGAATCGTGTCCGTTATATGGAGCGCTTGCGACAGACGATGGAGACGATCGGGCTTCCACCAACATACTATCTGCTTGAAGATCAATTGAGTCAATTGCCATACGATTTATATAAAGGACAAGGCAAATACGAGGGGATTTATCTACAGATGAATGACGGGGAGCGAAAAGAGATTTCAGAGGTCTCGATGCTCGTCCAGTCGATTTTGAACTCGAGACAATCGGATGAAAAAATTTATTATCCGGAAGATGTGTTGTTGAATTTAAAAGATTATGCGAATGAAAAATCGTGGATTTTATCGACATTGAAGGACGATTAAACACGCAAAGGGGCGTGACACGATGGAGATTGCGACACTGATTGGTGGAATCGGGATTTTTTTACTCGGGATGACGTTACTGACAGATACGCTCAAAAAATGGGCTGGTACACGATTGCGTCATCGGTTGAATCAATTCACCGACGGCTCTTTATCAGGGGCGACTCTCGGCGCAATGCTGACGACCCTGTTTCAATCTTCTTCGGTGACGACACTGATGACGATTGGGTTTGTGAGCGCGGGGCTTCTCACGTTCACGCAATCGTTACCTCTCGTAATTGGCGCAAACGTAGGCAGCGCGACGACGGGATGGATCATTGCCATCCTCGGCTATAACTTAGACGTGCGCCAGTTGTTTTTGCCGATCATTGGAATCGGGATGGCGTTTCGTCTATCCAGTCCGCGCCTTCGCCGTGTGGGACTGTTGCTCGTCAGTATCGGGTTGATCTTTGTTGGGATTGGGACACTTCAAGAAGCGATGCGGGATGTCGTCACGTTCTCGTTTGGCTCGGCCGGTGAGATGACCGTTCTGCATCAGGCACTTCTGATTGGAATCGGATTTATAATGACCGCCGTCCTTCAGTCATCGACGATTGGACTCGTGCTAACGATGACGGCTCTCGCGACGGCGGCGATTTCACTCCCGCAAGCCGCTTATTTGGTGCTTGGTCAAAGTGCGGGGACGAGCCTCGTCGTGGCACTCGGTTCAATCGGAGGCTGGAAGTCAGCCCGACGCATTGTATTGGGGCATGCCATCTACCACGTGTCAATCGTCCTCATTGGATGGCTGACGTTCCCTGTTCTCTTCGAGGTCGTCAATCGAGTAGCCGATTGGTTCAACTGGAACGACTTATTACGTCTCGCCTTATTCCATACGACATTCCATCTACTAGGTGTGATCTTATTCCTACCATTTTATCAAACGTTCGCACGGCGATTACTGAAGTGGATTCCGAGTCGCTCCGAAAAATTGACACGTCTGCTCGATAAAAACATGTCACAACTCCCGACGGTCGCTCTTGAAGCGGCACGACGCTCTTTACTTGAAATCGAACGATATTTAGGAAATGAGACGGAATTGCTTGTCCGAGAGGGACGTCTTCGTGAAGATGAATTGACGCTCGTCGACAAGACGTTGAGTGATGTCCGTGTCTTTTTGAGCACGATACGTCTTGAAGATGAAGGAAAGCAAAATGATTATGGCCAACATCTATCCCTCTTGCATACGATCGATCATCTGGAACGCTGGTTATATGTCTTGCGAGAAGTCGAACCGGTCCACGCACTTCGGGACACCGACTTTTTAGCGGCACGAGAACTCGTATTGCATGAGCTTGACCTTGTGAATCAACTGAATCATCATACGCCACCAGAGGATTCGAAGCTGTGGAAACAGGCCTCAAAACAACTGGCGGAATATCGAAAAGCACATCGCTCGGAGCTGCTAGAAGAAACGGCGGCGAATCAGTTGGAGATGGACCAGACAATTCAAAAAGTGCAAGTACTGCTCTGGCTCGACCGTATCGGCTACCACATCTGGCGAGCGACACGTCACTTGATTAAGCCGACCGTACCGAGTGAACGGTTCGACGTGAACCGAGAAGACTAGAACAAAAAACGGACTCCATATCAGGAGTCCGTTCGTCACTTACTTCTTATCTGCGTGCATTACACCGGCTTGTCCGTAATGTGTCGCATCCATCTCTTCGATGAAGACGGTGATGTTTTCTTTTGGCGCATTCGTCGTTTCGGAGACGGCATCCGTCACTTTTTCAATCAACGCGCGTTTTTGTTCCACGGTACGGCCCGGGAGCATTTTTACAGTTACATAAGGCATGGTCATTCCTCCTTTGCTGAAGTCTCTTTCATTGTAGAGAATCCCCTTCCTCTAGAAAAGAAAATTCTCATTTACCGAGAAACATGGGCTCACTTTTACCGGATTTGGGGTAATAAACAAGACAGAGCGAATGTAGGAGGAATCGGGATGAAGTGGAAAGGAAGACAACAGAGCCGAAACGTCGAGGATCGACGTGGGCGTAGCATCGGAGGGAAAGGGATTGCCGGGGTCGGAGGCGGTCTTGGGTTGATTCTCGTCATCGTCTTTACATTATTGAACGGGGGAAGCCCGACCGATCTCGTCAACAATATCGGACTCGGGGAACCTCAATCGGAGGGGACGTATACCGGAACGGCTCGTGAAGAGGAGATGGCAGATTTCGTAGCGGTCGTCTTGAAGGATACGGAAGAAGTGTGGACAGACATCTTCGCTGAAAATGGGATGACCTATGAAGAGCCGACGCTCGTCCTATTTTCCGGACAGGTTGAATCCGCTTGTGGTATTGCCGGCTCGGCTGTGGGTCCGTTCTATTGTCCCGGCGACCAAAAACTGTATATCGATTTGAGTTTTTATGATGAACTGAGTCAACGTTTCAATGCACCAGGGGATTTTGCGATGGCTTATGTCGTCGCCCATGAGGTCGGGCATCATGTCCAGACGCTTCTCGGGACGACAGAAGAAATCATGCCGCTTCGGAACGAGATGAGCGAGACCGAATTCAATCGCTATCTCGTCCGCTTTGAGTTGCAGGCAGACTACTATGCAGGCGTATGGGCCCATCACGCGCAAGGGTTAGGGTATCTTGAAGCGGGGGACGTGGAAGAAGCGATGAATGCCGCGCATCAGATTGGCGATGACACGCTGCAGCGTCAGGCACGTGGATATGTGACGCCAGACTCGTTCACACATGGGACATCGGAACAACGCATGCGTTGGTTCGAGAGAGGATTTGAGAACGGATCGATTCAAGGTGGTGACACGTTCAATACGAACAACTTATAGATCGGGCGTACGCTCGATCTTTTTAGGTGATTGGAATATGGGGAAGGAATCCGCTATCATAAAAGAACAACAGTTGCAGGAAGGGGATGACCAAATGGAATCCTTACTTACGAAAATTGATTTAGCGAAAGAGGATATGACAGCGGTCGAAAAGAAGATCGCCGACTATATTTTGTCCCATTCAACGCTCATTCCAAACATGACGACAAAAGAGCTTGCGCAAAAGACGGATGTATCCGAGGCGAGTATCGTTCGTTTCGCACGAGTCGTCGGGATTGATAGTTTTAAAGCGTTCAAGCTCGCGCTCGTGAAAGACTTGGCTGTCACGGAGACGACGCTGACGGACTTCAACGTCCTCCAGCAAAAGGACACGCCGTATGACTCGTTCCAAAAAGTCATCCATGTGAATAAAGGAGCCATCGAGGCGTGCGCCGAAGCGATGGACAAACGAGAACTTGAACATGCGGTGGACTTGTTCGCTCGTGCGAACCGCGTCATCTTTTACGGAGTCGGGGGGTCTTCGACGGCGGCAATTGATGCGCAATATAAGTTCACGAAACTGGGATATGCGGCCACGACCTCTCCCGATTTTCATTATATGTTGTCGCTGATTCCGCATTTAGGAAAGTCTGATGTATTCGTCGCAATCAGCACGTCCGGTCGAACGAAAGATGTGCTCGAGCTCGTCCGATTTGCGAAAAAGAAACGTGTTC
Organism: Exiguobacterium sp. s163; assembly: GCF_018617135.1. GTDB lineage: Bacteria > Bacillota > Bacilli > Exiguobacteriales > Exiguobacteriaceae > Exiguobacterium > Exiguobacterium profundum. The sequence goes on along the minus strand of NZ_JACSJN010000001.1, from coordinate 1,058,299 downwards.
CGGTCATCGCCATCACGAACCTCGACAAATCACCGCTTTACCGGGAAGCGGACGTTCGACTCTGTACGCCGAACGTCGAGAGTGACTTCCGAATCGCCAGTATCGCCTCACGGATGACACAATTGACGATTGTCGATACGTTATATATGGGACTCCTCCACCGGAAGGGAGAAGGCTTGATTGATCGGTACGCAGAAGCTCGAGATGAGATGGTGAAACTACGCCGATGATTCGACCTTATACGGCTGAAGATCGTCAAGAATTGCAACGCTTTCTGATGGATCAACGCACATTCGCAAGATTGAATGAACAGACAGTCGAGATGTTTCGTGACGAGAACGTGGCGGATTTTGAAGCGGATGGCACCGTCAGTCTCATTATTCGTGAAGATGGACGGGTTGTCGCCATCGCGGACCTGTTGAAACGACATCCCCTGGATGGCTCGCTTTGGCTTGGTTTGTTCGTTGTCGAAGAATCTCTCCATGGGACAGGTTTGGCGCAAACGTTGTATGAACAATTGGAAGACCAATATATGCGCCCGTATCAGACGGTATTTCGATTAGGTGTCCTTCCAAACAATCTCCGCGCTCGTCGGTTCTGGGAGCGAAACGGATACGTGTATGAGAAGGATTCGATCACGAATAAAGGAACACGCGTGCACGTCTTGAAAAAACGACTCATTCGTTCAGAGTGAGTTTTTCTTTAAAGTTTATTTGAAATTAAATTTCATAAAAATTAAATTATAAATTGACTTTAAATTTCAATATAGTACGATTAAATCATAGAGAAGAAAGGATGGTGGCGATGCTAGATAAACTGGCTACAGAAAGACGGAATGAACGAACGATGCACCTGGACGAGATGTCGATTGAGGAACGATTGGCGATTATGAATGCAGAGGATCAACAAGTTCCTCAAGTGATTCAAGAGCAACTTCCGGTCATCACAAAAGTCGTGGAGCGAGTCATCGCATCCTTTCGTAAAGGCGGTCGCCTGATTTATATCGGTGCGGGCACGAGTGGACGTTTAGGGATTTTAGACGCAGCGGAGTGTGTGCCAACTTTTGGAGTATCACCCAATCAAGTCATCGGACTGATTGCCGGCGGCGAACGCGCGCTCATTCAAGCCGTTGAGGGAGCAGAAGACAGTAAGGAATTGGCGGTCACAGATTTGAAAGCGCTTCATTTGACGGCAGAGGATACGGTCGTTGGGATTGCAGCGAGCGGTCGAACGCCATATGTGGTCGGAGGTCTCGATTACGCACGAGAACTCGGTGCCACAACAGCTTCAATTTCATGTAATCGCGATGCGGTCATCAGTCGACATGCGGATTACCCGATTGAAGTGGAAACGGGACCGGAAGTACTGACCGGTTCAACGAGATTGAAGGCGGGAACAGCACAGAAACTTGTCCTCAACATGATTTCGACGACGTCGATGATTGGAGTAGGGAAAGTGTATCAAAACTTGATGGTTGATGTGCAACCGACGAATGAAAAGCTAGAAGTGCGTGCCAAGCGGATGATTGCAGAAGCGACAGGGGTCGACATGGAAATGGCCGCGCGTTATTTTGCTTCATCCAAGGGGCACGTCAAAACGGCGATTGTCATGATTTTAGCGGACGTCTCTTATGAGGAGGCTGTCAAACGATTAGAGCGCGCGAACGGATTCGTCCGCGAGGCGCTATAAGGGGGAAATCGAGATGAAGAAAGAAGAGGTTTTAGCACGGGATATCCTCGTACATGTCGGGGGGAAAGAGAACATCCGTCAACTCGCGCATTGTATGACACGTGTCCGATTGACGTTGAAAGATGGGACGAAGGCAGACATTGACGCATTGAAAAAGATTGACGGGGTCATGGGTGTCATCGATGATGAGACGTTACAAATCGTCGTCGGTCCAGGTACCGTAAACCGGGTCGCGGATTATATGAGCCATGAGACGGGGCTTGCCATCGGGGAAGAATCGGTAGATGCGAACTTGACGTTAGAGGAACGTGCGGCGGTCGAACGCCAGAAGGTGAAAGAAAAGCAAAAATCACCGTTCAAACGATTCCTTCGCCGCCTCGGAAACATCTTCATTCCGCTCATTCCGGGACTTGTCGCATCGGGGATCATTAACGGGGCCGCGAACTTTGCTGTCAACGCCGGCGTCGACCGGACGGAGACGTGGATGCAGATTCTACTCGTGCTCGGTAGCACGGTCTTTGCGTATTTGGCCATCCTTGTCGGTTGGAACACGGCAAAAGAGTTTGGAGGAACGCCGGTACTCGGGGCGATTGCCGGGGGGATCCTGTTCAACCCGCTCCTCGCGGACATCGTCATTTATGGGGAGCCGCTCGTCGTCGGGCGTGGTGGATTATTCGGTGTTATTTTTGCCGGTTGGCTCATGACGTATATCGAGAAGCACATTCGTCGCTTCATGCCGGTATCCATTGATATTATTTTCACACCACTCTTTACTGTTCTCATCGTTGGATTTACAGCGCTCTATGCAATCATGCCGGTCGCTGGCATATTGTCAGACGGGATCATGCGAGGAATCAATGCGACGCTCGAATTCGGGGGACCCGTCGCAGGGGCACTCTTGGCAGGATTCTTCTTACCGCTCGTCATGGTCGGATTGCATCACGGGTTGACGCCGATCCATTTGGAACTGTTAAATACGGTCGGGACGACGGCCCTTCTCCCAATCTTGGCGATGGCCGGTGCGGGTCAAGTCGGTGCTGCGCTTGCCATTTTTGTGAAGACGCGCAACCCACGCCTTCGTAACATTATCAAAGGGGCCATCCCCGTAGGTTTCCTCGGAATCGGGGAGCCGCTCCTATACGGGGTCACGCTTCCGCTCGGACGTCCGTTCTTGACAGCGTGTCTCGGAGCTGCGGTCGGTGGGGCTTTCCAAGCGACAATGAAGACAGCGGCGCTCGGAATCGGTGTGTCCGGTCTATCGCTCACTCCGCTCATTGATAATGGCATGTATTTGACGTACATTGCCGGACTATTGATTTCATATACGGCAGGTTTCTTGTTCACTTATTTCTTCGGCTTCAAAGAAGAGATGGCGGACGGGATTTGACAAACAAAGATGGCTCGAGTCGAGTCATCTTTTTCTCTACTTTTGGAAAGGTGGATTCACATGAGAGGAATTTCGGTTTACTTAAGTGAGGAACTGACGTCTGTGTACATTGATTGGATCGAACGTATGCGAGAGAGCGGGTTTACAAGCATCTTCACGTCGCTCCATATTCCGGAAGACGATTCGACAACCTATACGGAACGACTTCAGCAATTAGGTGTGTTGGCAAGGCGTCTAAAGATGGAACTCGTGGCAGATATCGCCCCATCGTCTCTACAGACGCTCGGTAAGACCTGGGACGATGCGCATACGCTGTTGGAGTGGGGCGTCACCGGGTTACGTGTTGACTATGGTGTCACACCGAAACAAGTGGCAGATTTGTCACGACATATGATGGTCGCCCTCAATGCGAGTACGCTCACGGAAACGGAGCTTGAAGAGATGCATCGGTATGGATTACAACGAGAACGCGTAGAAGCGTGGCATAATTTTTATCCTCGTCCGGAAACAGGACTCGAGCGTTCTTGGTTTGATGAAAGAAACGCCTGGTTACATGCGCAAGGAATACGGGTACAAGCATTCATCCCTGGAGATGAACGGTTACGTGGCCCCCTTCATGAGACATTACCGACACTCGAGATGCACCGCCACCAATCTCCGTTTTCGTGTTATATCGATTTACAAGCGACGGTCGATCGAATCTTGATTGGAGATCCGTGTATATCCAATCAGACGATGCGACAGTTTCGGGAGTACGACGAGGGCGTCATCGTTCTTCGAGCGACCACACGAAATCATGATGATTTGGTTCCAACAAGTCACACGAATCGGATGGACCCAGCCCGGGACGTCATCCGTTCGGTCGAATCGAGAGCGTATGGACGACCTGGGGACCATTTGATTCAACCGCGAGATACAGAAGAACGAGTGCTCGGCAGTATCACGATCGACAATGAACGTTACGGTCGTTATGCAGGGGAACTGCAAATAACGAAGCGGGATTTGCCGGCAGATGAGCGCGTCAATGTCATCGGAAGGATCATTGAAGAAGATCGTTCATTAATCCAACAGATTGGTCCAGGAGGACGCTTTCAAATCGACTGGGTGTGACTCAGGATTGCCACCATCCTATGTCATTGTGTACAGTAGAGAGGGAGGGTGGAACATGAAAGACATTAATTTTAATATTATTTCAGACGATGCGACGGACGGACACGGTGGTTTTGGTGTCGGTTCGCTTAGTTTAAATAACATGTCTCCGGTCATCATCGATGTCGAAGAAGGCGTTGCAACAATCGATATGGGAGCGATGCACGCCAAGTCTGCCATCGAGAAACGGATTAAGTTTTTGACGGACCCGGAAGCGGTACCGAACGGGAAACCGTATTGGATCGTGTGGGTGACGGTCGGTCGAAAACCGGAAGGCTTTTATTATGGTGGTGTCGCGGCATGTGACATGTTAGTTGACGTGGAAGCGAGACGGGGTTATAAATTATTACCGTATCACGTCAATCAAATGGACAAATCGTTAAAGGGTCGGATTTTAATCGACATGATGGACGCTCCGTCCCGCGACGTTTTAGCGAACTTCTTACAAGAACATCGCCCTGAGATTTGGGCAAACTCGACTGAACTTCATGCAGAGCTCGAGCGCTTAGGCGCCGAGTAAAAAGATTGGACGAATTTTCGTCTCCAATCTTTTTTGTTTCGCATTTTTGGGAGTAACAGGAAATTATGTAACTGAAGAGATATTCAGTTGTAATTGTATGAAAATTCAGTATTATGATATACTGACTACATTGTGAAAAAAAGAAAGGGTGATACGATGAGCGAAACGAAAAAAATCTTAATCGGTCTCGCGCTAGGTGTTGTTGTTGGTCTCGGATTGGCGGGCTTGCCGGATAATGTTTATGAGATTGTGAATCCGTATATTTTATCTCCGGTCGGAACGATCTTTTTGAATTTAATTAAAATGTTAGTCGTACCGATTGTCTTCTTCTCGATTATTTTAGGCGTCATGGGTCTCGGGGACCCGAAAGAACTAGGTCGAGTCGGATCGAAATCGATTCTGTTCTTCTTAGTAACGACAGCGCTTGCGATCATGTTAGCTATGGGTGTCGCATCTGTCTTACAGCCAGGGGAGCGTGGGGACTTCCAAACGACAGGTCTCGAATTTGAATCAACGGCGACCGAGGAATCGTCTAATATCGTACAGACATTCGTCAATATGATTCCGACGAATCCGATTACGGCACTCGCTGAAGGAAACATGCTTCAAATCATCGTCTTTGCGGCATTGATTGGCTTCGCTATGATTGCCCTTGGGGACAAGGCGAAAACGTGGCGTCAATTCGTCAAACAAGGCGATCGCATCATGATGCACCTCATTCATCTCGTGATGAAGCTCGCTCCTTACGGGGCGTTCGCATTAATTGCTTCTGCAATCGGAGGCATCGGTCTTGATGCCGTCGTCGCGATGGCGTGGTATATGATTGCCGTCGTCTTGACGTTATTCTTGCATGCCACGATTGTCTACGGGGCAGCAGTATATTTCATCGGGAAGATGAGCCCGGTCTTCTTCTTCAAGAACTTCTATGAGGCGATGACCTTTGCGTTCTCGACATCTTCGTCGAATGCGACGCTTCCGGTATCGATGGAAGTCGCGCAGACGAAACTCGGTGTGCCGCGTTCGATTTCATCGTTCGTGCAACCACTCGGGGCAACGGTCAACATGGACGGAACGGCGATCATGCAAGGGGTTGCGACGATTTTCATCGCGCAAGTGTTCGCTTCTGACTTAACAATGACTCAGTTGTTGACGGTCGTCATCACGGCGGTCCTCGCTTCGATCGGTACAGCGGGTGTACCGGGAGTCGGACTTGTCATGCTTGCGCTTGTGCTTCAGTCAGTCAACTTACCGGTAGAGGGAATCGCCCTCATTATCGGGGTCGACCGTATTCTCGATATGCTTCGCACATCTGTCAACATCACGGGGGATGCGGCATGTGCGGTTGTCGTTTCGAAATTGGAAGAAAAACATTTACCACCAGTCGACGAAGACTCGTGGGATGAAGCAGGCGCGACCTCTTCATCATCGCTATGATATAGTGAAGGACCATGACAACATGTCATGGTCCTTATTTTGTGAAGAGAAAGAGTGATGATTATGGAATGGGAACTGCTCCCGCTCCCTTTATTTTTGATGATCAGTATTTTACTGAATAGTGTGATTGCGGTCGCCGGTGTCCTCCCTAGTGCTTTTTTGACAGCCATCAATGTGAGTGTCCTCGGTCTCGTACCGGGCATCCTCGTATCGATTGTCGGGGAGGCAGTTGGCGCCGTCGTGAGTTTCATCCTTTATCGGAAAGCCCTACACCGTTATGTTTCTCCGAATGGTAGCCGATTTCAACGGCTTCGGGAGTCCGAAGGAGCCGAGGCTTGGTTTCTCGTCCTCGGGATGCGTCTTATGCCATTCGTTCCTTCTGGTCTCGTCACGTTATCGGCGGCGTTCAGTCGCATGACGCTCGCCTCGTTCGCAGTAGCAAGTACGATTGGAAAGATTCCTGCCTTGATTATGGAAGGACTGGCGGTGACGGCAGCGATGCAGTTAACGATTGGATGGCAATTGTTTTTAGTTGGTGTCGTCGCCATGACGTATCTTGTTTGGCGAATGCGTCAAAGGAGTGGCGAGAAAATGTGACAAAACGCTTCGACGAAACGTTTGCCGGTCGTCTTTTTCCGCAGCATGGTCCAATCGATTAAAATGGATTCATCAAAGTCCTTTAGAAATGCCTCGTGCAGTTCTTGAATGGATGTAGTATCGAATTGGGCAATCATCATCTCGTGGTTGAGAAACATACTACGAAAGTCGAAGTTGGCTGATCCGACGAGGGCAACGTTACCATCAATCAGTAGTGTTTTCGCATGGATGAAATGGCGGTTGTATTTATAAATTTTGATATTGCGCTTCAACAGTTGTTCAAAATAATACTCGGTCGCATGAAAGCTGAACCATTCGTCTCCTTTGCCCGGTACGACGATTCGGACATCGATGCCGCTACGACCTGCGACTTCAAGAATGGCCAATAGTTCAGGCGGGGGGACAAGGTATGGGGTGGTGAGCCAAATCGATTTTTTGGCATCCATCAACAGACGCATGAGTCCATCGCGAATCGTGACGTCTTTACCAGGCGATGTGACGAGTAGTTGTGTCGCTCCGTTTTGCCCTTTTGGTTCATTGACAAAGTACTGAGAGAGGTTCTTTTCATCTGCGAACAGATCCCACGTCTCATCACTCGTCCCTTGTCCTGCGTATAGCCAGTTCTCTACAAAGAGCTGCTGTAATTCTCGGACGAGCGGACCTTCGAGACGGAGGTGAGTGTCACGCCAGAAACCGAGTTTATCATTCTTCCCAAGATATTCATCCCCGACGTTCAACCCGCCTGTTAGCGCGATTCGCCCATCCACGACAATCAGTTTTTGATGGTTGCGGAAGTTGGCGTTAAACACCAGGTACGGATGCAAAACGGGGTCGAACGCCTGAACGTGGACACGGGACTCCCGTAACGGTTGGATAAACTCTTCCCCGATTTCTTGACTGCCGAGTCCGTCATACAGAAAGCGGACAATGACATTTTCATTCGATTTTTGAATGAGGGCGTCTCTAACTTTTAACGAAATGTCATCCGTCCGAAAGAGGTAGTATTGGATGTGGATATGATTGGTTGCACTGTTGATGGCGTCTAATAATGCATCAAATTTCTGTTCACCGTTGACGAGCAGTTTAGTCGAAGTATGACCATCGGCACCGGATGCGCCTAATTTTTCGAGTGTCCGTGTCAACGGGTAAGACGACACAATATCAGGTGAAGTTTCAATTTTCTCGCTTTCGATTGCTTGCCGTAGCATCCGGATCTCTGATGACGTTCGTTTGAAGCGTCGATGACGGCGTGGCGTACGGCCAAACATGACCCATGCCAAGACACCGATGAATGGAATGAAGAAGACGGTCAGTAACCAGGCGAGCTTCCCTTGAGGTTGTACTTGGTCAAATAGAATTTGCCATCCGACGACGAGCGGTGCGATGATGGCGATTCCAATTAATATAGGAATAAGGACGTCGAGCCAGAACAAGAGACCGATAAGCAAGATGACACTGATCACCATGATAATCAGTTGAATTACGCGACGTTTCAAAGGAAACACCACCTTTCTATATTTCGATGAACGATTAAAACGAGGGGGAATTCCCCCTCGTTTTTTAGTACACGCTGTTCAAAACAGCATTGATTTCATCCGCATAGCGAACGAAGAAGTACACATTCACTGCGAGAGAGAACAAGACGAGGAAGAGACCAAACTGTGCTTTGACCCGATTCCGATTCCAATAGTAGAAGACGGACAAGAGCACTGCCAGTCCCACGAATAGAGCGATGACTTCAACGATTCCCCAGACGATATCCTTGGATAAAAACATGTCGACGATTGTCATGATGACATAGATGAAGACGACTATCCCCATGATCACGACTAAAATAGCTAAAATGATGCTAATCCAATCCGAACTAACCGCGTCAATTAGGTTTTCAATGGCCATTTCATATTCGCTTACAACCGTTCCTCCTCTCGAGAGAGTGCATAACTATTCATCTCTTACCCTTTTTTCAATATCTAAAATCAAGCTTTCGCTGGTGGATGGATAAACGATGGAAGTGGAATTTTTGAAACGATCGCAACGACTGCGAATACATAGAGCCAACTATTCGGCGGGAAAAAGAGAACGAGTAATACGATGATGGCCAGCGGTTGTCGCATCGCCGTCGCAAGTAAGGCGCTCGTCGTCAAGACGACGGAAAACGTCATATCGATGTCAAACAGTAAACTGAAAAAGTAACCGAGCGTGAATGAAGAAAAAAGAAGAGGATAGATGTGCCCGCCACGCCAACCGGTCGCTAAACAGAATGCGGTAAAGAGCAGTTTTAGTACACTAAACAAAAGAAGGGTGTAGAGCGGAATCAGACGCCACTCGTCGATATACTCAAGGATGGTTTCTTCTCCGGAGAAGAGAAGGTCCGGGTACAAGAGCGCCATCCCACCGATTCCGACTCCACCGAGCGTGGTGAGCAACAAGATGGGGACGTTCGAAAAGAGTTGCATCATGGCATGTTCACTGATTAAGTAAAGCCAGCCGAGAAGAGTGCCGCTCAGGACGATCAAGATGACGGTCCAATTGAGTTGAATCGTTTCCATCTCCGGAAATTTGATAATGAATGGTGGACGCTCGTCCAGTTGGTTCAATAAATAAAACGTTCCAATCCCGGCGAGTGTCGCCAGCAGATTTAGCATCGGTTGTTTCTTCTGCTCGTTCTCCTCAGCCGCAATCGCACCAAACAGTGGTGCGTTGAAGACGATCCCGAGCACGACGGCATGACCGACTTCTTGTAATTCTCCTAATTCTTGACGGACGTGACGGATGCGATCCGAAAACCATGTTGTGAGTCCGCCGACGATGCCGACGAGCGCGGCCTCAGGACCGAGGCTTGCACCTCCGATGAGGACGAGAAGGGCGGTCAACGTTGTGAATCCAATCAAGCGATAGTCGATACGACCGGTATCTTTTCGTTCCTCCATCACTTCTGGCATGAGACGAGGCATTCGTCCATACCGACGTTGCAACAGACCGATGCATACACCGGCGATGACCGGCACGAGAAACAGATAAAAAGGAATATCAAATTGCTTAGGTACTGTGTGCCATACAACGTGAATCCCTTTATAAACGACAGATAGGAACAGCCAACTTACTAAACCGATGATGACTCCAAGTGCAATTGCATACCCACTGACAATCCATGATTTCATCGACATCTCCACCTCTTTCGCTCACATCAACCTTCTATAATATGCTATCTCCTGAACATCTCTGAACGAAACCTAAAAGTAGATGAAACCATAAGGGGAGGGCGACACAATTTCTGTGACTAAAAAAGAAAAGCACCGGATGTCGACGAAGTCGATTCCTGTGCTTTTGAACGTGATGACTTATGTGATTTCAATCTTGTATTGATTGGCAGGAGCCGGTTTTCCGAAGAAATATCCTTGCGCTAAATCGAATCCGAGCTCACGACAGACATCTGCTTCTTCCATACGTTCTATCCCTTCAGCAAGAAGGGTGATGCCCATCGAATGGGTTAACGCACGCACTTGTTTGAGGAAAGCGCGTTTTTCAGCGTCTTCATCACAAAACGAGATATAGGAACGGTCAATTTTGACATAGTCCGGTTCAAGTCGCTTCAACATATCGATTGTCGAGAAGCCTGCCCCGACATCGTCTAATGCAACTTTCATCCCCCGCTTTTTATATGTCGAAAATACGTGTTGGAGATGATCGACGTCATGTACCTTCTCCGTCTCCACGACTTCAAAGATAAAGCGGTCTGGGCTGAGGTCATATCGGTCAATGATGTCAAACGTGTGCTGGAGACAATAGTCCGGGTTATAAATGGTCGAAGGTAAGAAGTTGATGAACGTCTTTTGCTGAGGGGCGACGGCTTCAAACGTTGCTTTGATTGCTTCCGCGCGGGCACGTTGATCGAGTTTCGAATGGAGACCGAAGCGGTTTGCCGTCCGGAATAGGTCACCAGGTGAGATGTTGGCGCTACTGCGGAGGAGCGCTTCATATCCGAACGTTTCCGTTGAATCGAGGAAGATAATCGGTTGGAGATGACTCTCGAACGTGCCGTGCTGAATCTGTTCAATGATGTGCCGATGTGCAAGCTGATCTTTTAGTGCTTCGACCTCAAGTGGAGGTGTCTGACTGTTGGAGTTATAATCGACACAGTAAACCGTCCCTTCCGCATGCAGAAGGAGCGTATCGAGTTCTTCAAACGTTTTGTAAGAGTATTCCTTGAATTTCGTGACGAGTGTTCCTTGAGCAATCAAAGGAATGGTTGTGTTACAAGCAGCACAGGGTGACCACATACTATTCCACCTTTCGATTCAGAATTGGTTCAATCAGTATATCGGCAACGTATCACAAAAAACTCACATTCAAGACCGATCCCGCAAAAAAATCGTGCAAAATGGGTACAGGTTTTGTATACTTCCTATCGTATGATTAAGAAGCGCCTCAAAACGCCACTCGCATACGAACAACTTTTTGAACAGAAAGGGGTTCTATCGATGGACCAAAAATTAAAATTATGGTTTACGGAGCACCAAACAGAAGATTACGGGATTACGTTCCGTGTAAACCACGTTTATGAGAGCGAACAAACGGAGTTTCAACGACTAGAGATGGTCGAAACGGACGAGTTCGGAACGATGTTGTTACTTGACGGGATGGTCATGACGACGGATAAGGACGAATTCGTCTATCACGAGATGGTCGCACACGTCCCACTCTTTACACACCCGAATCCGAAGCATGTGCTCGTAGTCGGTGGGGGAGACGGCGGTGTCATCCGTGAAATTATGAAACACCCATCAGTAGAAAAAGCGGTTCTCGTAGATATCGACGGGAAAGTTATTGAATATTCGAAGAAATACTTACCAAATATTGCGGGTGAGCTCGACAACCCGCGTGTTGAAGTCATCGTCGGTGACGGATTCATGCATATCGCGAAGTCAGAAAACGAGTACGATGTCATCATGGTCGACTCGACTGAACCGGTCGGACCAGCAGCCAACCTCTTCACAAAAGGGTTCTATGCAGGGATTTCAAAAGCGCTCAAAGAGGATGGCATCTTTGTGGCTCAAACGGATAACCCATGGTTCACACCAGAACTCATCCAAACGGTTCAACGTGACGTGAAGGAAATCTTCCCAATCACGAAATTGTACACAGCAAACGTACCAACGTACCCGAGCGGCATGTGGACGTTCACGATCGGCTCGAAGAAATACGACCCGGAACAAGTATCAGCGGAGCGTTTCCATGACATCGAAACGAAGTACTACACGCCGAAGCTTCACAATGCAGCGTTCGTCCTTCCGAAATTCGTGGAGGACTTAACAAAATGATTAAGCGTTTCGATGAAGCCTACTCAGGTAAAGTGTTTATCGCCAGCCTCCCAGAGGTGACAGAGGCGAAGACGGTTCTTTACGGGATGCCGATGGACTGGACAGTCAGCTTCCGTCCAGGCTCGCGTTTCGGTCCGAACCGGATTCGTGAAGTATCGATTGGACTCGAGGAATATAGCCCATATTTAGACGGTGACTTGGCTGATGCCGCGGTGTACGATGCAGGAGATATCCCGCTTCCATTCGGGAACGCACCGAAGTCGCTCGATATGATCGAGGCGTTCGTCAAAGATGTCGTCAAAGCAGGCAAGTTCCCACTCGGCATGGGTGGTGAGCACCTTGTCACATGGCCGATCATCAAAGCGATGCACGACGTGTACGGCAACGACTTTGTCATCCTCCACTTGGATGCGCATACGGACCTTCGGGATGAGTATGAAGGCGAGCCGCTCTCACACTCGACTCCGCTCAAAAAAGCGGCAAACTTGATTGGACCATCGAACTGCTATTCGTTCGGAATCCGTTCAGGGATGAAAGAAGAGTTTGAGTGGGCACGTGAAGTCGGCTACAACATGCATCAGTTTGAAGTGATCGAACCACTCAAGCGCGTCTTGCCGACACTCGCTGGTAAAAAAGTATATGTCACGATCGACATCGACGTCCTCGACCCGTCAGCGGCACCAGGGACAGGGACACAAGAAATCGGTGGCATCTCAACGAAAGAATTGCTCGAAGCGGTACATGCGATTGCAAACGCAGACCTCGACATCATCGGTGCCGACCTTGTCGAAGTGTCACCAGCATACGATCAGTCAGACATGACAGCCATCGCAGCAGCTAAGATTCTTCGTGAGATGATGATTGGATTCGTGAAGTAAATGCGGAAAAAGGGTCAGCTGGAAATGGAAATGAGCGCTCGGATTACCCAATGGGAGAAAGAATATTTGGGTCGCGGGTCATTGACGTGTAAGGCAGACCTGCTTCGAGATCTCGCCATCGTCACACTCCAAGGCGTGTTGACGCCGGCCGAGTATGACTTGGCTACTAAGTCGTCAGGTCGCGAGCAATTGAAGAAATATCGCAACAATCTCGTCGAATCAGGACGGAGTCAACTCGAAACGATTGTCGGGCAAGTACTTGGTCGTTCGATTGTCTCGCTCCATACGGACATCAGTACGAAAACAGGGGAGCGTCTCATCGTGTTCCGACTAGATGCCCCTTGGGATCAAACCGATTGACAACGAAACGTTACATTCTTAAAATGAAAGGTAGAGACGTATATAGGAGCGACTGGACGAGTCATGATGAAGCGTGCTTTCGAAATCTTATGACGGAGCTACTGACCAATTCAATAAACCGACAGTTGTCGGCCTGATGGAGCGATCATTCGAGCCGTCGGCATACAGCGCACGCCTTCTTTAGGTGTGCGCTTTTTTGTCGCTAAGCAAGGAGGAAGATGTATGGAATTGTTTTTATTTTTATTGACGAGCGCCCCGGTACTACTGTTCGTGACGGGCGTCATCGCCGCAGTCGGAAAATCAAACTTAAAGATCCCGGATTCGCTGAGTACGACGCTCAACATTTACTTACTGCTTGCCATTGGACTAAAGGGAGGCATGGGACTCGCCTCGGTATCTTTTGAAGACATCGCATTACCGCTGACCGTGACGCTGTTGATTGGAATTTTGCTACCGCTTCTCGCATTTTATGTCGGAGGAATGTTCAAATTCTCATTCCCTGAGCGAATTGCCATGGCTGCGACGTTCGGCTCGGTGTCACTCGTCACCTATGTAGCAGCATCGACACAGCTCGAGCGTCTCGGGATTGCGTACGAGCCGTTCATGACAACACTAGTCGTCGTCCTTGAAATTCCCGGCCTGATTGTGGCGTTACTGCTGTATAATCAGACACACGTGATGGGAATCACGGCTACGTCAGGGAAGGCGAACTCTCTATCGGTGTTGCGGGAGAGTTTGTTCTCGAAAAGTATTCTCTTGATGTTTGCAGGTCTGATTGTTGGACTGGTGACACCAGACGCCACACCGCTCAAACCATTTTTCGTCGACTTGTTCCCGGGCGTTTTACTCTTATTCTTACTAGGTCTAGGAATGAAAGTCGGACAGCAGTTGAAAACGGTCCCGTCATATGGACTAAAATTTATGATGATGGGGATGGTGTTTCCGTTAGTCGGAGCACTTGTCGGCTTTTTTGCAGCGGGGATTGCCAATTTATCTGACGGCGGAACGATCCTCTTGATGACACTCGCAGCGAGTGGGTCGTATATCGCCGCTCCCGCCATGTTACAAGCCTCGGTCCCAGAAGCGAAACCATCATTTTATTTGACCCTTTCGCTAGCTGTCACGTTCCCGTTCAACCTGTTAGTTGGAATCCCGCTATACATTGCAATCGTCACATGAAAAAAGCGTCGACTCGAAAAGAGTCGGCGCTTTTTGTATGAGTTCATCTGTATGAGCTACTGTTTTACTTTTTGCTCCTCCATACATTTTAACGCGGCCGTCCAGCTTCCGAACAAAGCATTGATCGTCGATGTGCTCGGGACGTTTCGACCTTCGGCCCATTTCCGGTAGTGGAGGATACTAAAGTGCGGGAGCTCCGTTTTGGCTAACTGCAAGGCATCAATGACATCTTCCTCATCCCATTTACGTTTCGGTGGAGCGATATCCAAGACAAAAAGCGCATAGCTCCATGAACCGTATTTACGAGCGATTGTCGCTACCGTCGGATAGCCTTTTTCTTGTGCCCATACGGCGTAATGTTGGGACGTGAGGCGCTCTAGCTTTTCAGAGGCTTCAATCAAGGCTTGAATGATCCGTTCTTCATTGTTCCGTACCGTCGTCGTTTGAAGCTTGGCTTCGCGTAACGCATTCGACCACGAACCGAACCGGCTACTGATGAGCGTCAAGGAAGGGGCTTGAGAGATTTTTGCCCAGGCACGATACGTTTGGCTCGTGAAGAGCTCAAGTTCTTCTGATGCCTCAATCAGTGCCGTCAAAATGTCTTCATCTGAATAATAACGATACAACATCTTAATCTCCGCCGCTTGAACGGCTTCCCGCCAAGAACCAAATTTGTAAATCACGGTCGATAGGGAAGGAACGTCTTTGTTTCGGGCCCATAGTGTGTACTGTTTTGTGTCAAATTCTTCAAGTTCATTCGCTGCTTGTCTTAGGCATGAGAGGATCTGTTGCTCTGTCCATCGTTTCATCGTGATGTCTCTCCTTTTCAGAAGCAAGTCGTGGCTTCAAAGGTCATGGTGTGGTTAAACAATGGTGGTCCTGAAGGAAAGCTCGAATATGTGTCCGGTGACGAGATATGAAAAGGGAGGAACCTGAATCGATTGACTACTTTGGGAGAATGCGACATTCGCAAAATCTCAAAGTGAAAATAATCCAAATGTCCTACCTTCTACTTCCCATAATACCCATATAAATTAAAAATATTCACAAAAGAAAGTAAGAACTCATTACACATTTGTTAAACCGTTTCATGACGAAATGTCATTCGTATCAAAAAGCTATTCTTTTCTTTTGGATTGTGAATCTTGAACGGGTACTTATCTAGCATCAACTCGAAGCTGATTGGGATGGAAGGTGGTGAAAGGATGAGTACTCCAACTGTTCGGTCTCCCATTGATCGAAAAAATGCGCTCTTGATGTTACTCGATATCACGATTGCAGGGCTCGCGATTTTTGTGACGTTTGACCTATTCTTTGTGAATGATCCGACGGTAACGTCTGACCCGCTAGATTTGATCACGATTCTCGGATTGAAGACGCTCGTTCTTCTCATTTTAGGATGGGTGACTCGGGTATACCGAATCGACTGGCGATATGGATCGATGCGTGAGCTGCAACTACTGGCGATTGTGTTGGTCATGAGTGACACGTTCGTCTTATTCGCATCATACGTATTATTGGATGGCTTTTCCTATCAAGCAATTTTTATTCAAAGCTTACTCGCATTTAACGGAATGTTATTTATCCGACTCGTTGCTAGGACACAATCGTTTTTCCGATTTCACGCACCGGTGTCGAATGGAAAAGCTACCTTGGTTATCGGTGGTGGGGAATCGGGTCAAAAAATCATTAAAGAACTGAAAGAGCATCGAACGAATGTGCTGCATGTGGTCGGGGTGTTGGATGATAATCCATTGCTTCACCGTCTCTACATTCACGGGACACCGGTCATCGGTTCAATCGATTTATTAGAACGCAAAATTGAAGAGCTGAATATCGAAGTGGTTGTGTTGGCCATTCCTTCTCTTCCTTACGGAGATCGGGTCCAACTTTTGAAACGAATCGAGAAGACAGGCGTCGAATCCCATGCACTGCCAATGCTTGCGGAACTCGCATCCGGAAAAGTCTCATTAAATGAGATTCGAGAAGTGGCCATCGAAGATTTGCTCGGCCGTGAACCGGTTCAGCTCGATGTTTCGGAGATTTCTCAAACGTTGAGTGGATTAACCATTTTCATCTCCGGTGCAGGAGGCTCGATTGGTTCAGAGCTTTGCCGTCAATTGATGAAATTCAATCCTGGCAAACTCATCCTGTTTGGACATGGCGAGAATAGCATATATGCAATCGATCGCGAACTCCGCTTACTCGGGTCTGATACAGAGATTTGTCCCGTCATCGGTGACGTCCAAGACCGGGCGCGGGTGATGGAAGTGTTTGATCAGTATCGACCGGACGTTGTCTATCATGCGGCAGCTCACAAGCACGTTCCGCTCATGGAAGACAATCCGAGAGAGGCAGTGAAAAACAATATTTACGGAACGAAGAATATGGTCGAAGCCGCCGATTTCTTTGAAGTGAAGCGGTTCGTCATGATCTCTACGGATAAGGCGGTCAATCCGACGAACGTGATGGGTGCCACGAAACGAGTAGCAGAAATGATTGTCCAACAGCAGGCGCGACATAGCGAAACGACATTCTCGGTCGTTCGTTTCGGCAACGTCTTAGGAAGTCGTGGCTCCGTCGTTCCGCTCTTTAAAGAACAAATTCAACGGGGCGGACCGATTACGGTGACGCATCCAGAGATGACCCGATACTTTATGACCATCCCGGAAGCGAGTCGCCTCGTCATTCAAGCGAGCGTACGCGCAAACGGCGGCGAAGTGTTCGTACTAGATATGGGAAATCCCGTCAAAATCGTGGACTTGGCGAAACGGATGATTACACTGAGCGGTTTCACCCTCGAACAAATCCCGATTCATTTCAGTGGCATTCGTCCTGGTGAGAAGCTGTTCGAAGAACTGCTCGCAACGAGCGAACATACGAATCAAGTATATGAAAAGATTTTCGTCGGTTGTACAAGACCCTTTAAATCGGTTGATCCGATTTTGAAAACGATTGAATATCTACTCGATCAATCGAATGGACTCACTTCTTTCTTGTTGTTTGTCGCAAACAACGAACTGCCAGAAGAAGTGATGGAAAGTATTTTTGCGCCACAAATCGAACCGGTACGGATGCGAGTCAACGAGTCAACGCAAAGGAGGAAGTCGTTATGAAAAAAACAGTTCTCGTGACCGGAGTGGCCGGGTTCATCGGTTTTCATCTGGCTCGACGGTTGCTAAAAGAAGGACATCATGTCATCGGGATCGATGTGGTCAATGACTATTACGACCCGAGATTAAAAGAATCAAGACTTCATGTGTTGACGCATCCTCGTTTCAAACTCTATCGTGATGCCCTAGAAAATAAGATGGCGATCACGCGTGTCTTTGAAAAAAATCAACCTCAAATCGTGGTCAATTTGGCGGCTCAGGCCGGTGTACGCTACAGCTTAGAAAATCCGGATGCCTATATTCAATCCAACATCGTTGGTTTCTTGAACATCTTGGAGTCTTGTCGTTTCTATCCAGTAGAGCAGTTGATTTATGCCTCATCGAGTTCGGTTTACGGTTCGAATCAGGCGATGCCATTTTCCGAACAACATCCGGTCGATCATCCGCTATCCTTGTATGCGGCTTCGAAGAAGGCGAATGAGTTGATGGCTCATACGTACAGCCATTTGTTCGGTCTGAAAACGACAGGCTTGCGATTCTTCAGCGTCTATGGGCCATGGGGACGCCCCGATATGGCACTATACAAATTTACGGAGGCGATTTTAAAAGGTGAGCCAATCGATGTCTACAACTACGGTGAGATGGAACGAGATTTCACATACATCGACGACATCATCGAGTCGATTGTCCGACTTATGGATATCGCACCGTTGGCAGATGAGGAGTTTGACTATGAACATCCTCTACCTGACCGGAGCGACGTTCCGTTTCGTGTCTATAACATTGGAAATCAGCAACCGGTATCCTTGATGGACTTTATTCGGACGATCGAAGAGCGAGTCGAGAAAAAGGCCATCCTCCGCTTGTTACCACTTCAGGCGGGAGATGTACCCGCGAGTTTTGCCGATTCCTCCTCTTTATATGAATCGATTGACTTTCAACCACAGACGTCGATTCGCGATGGCGTAAACGCGTTTATCGACTGGTACATCGCCTATCATCAAGTGTTGAAGGAGGGCATCGAGTAATGGGGAT
This sequence comes from Exiguobacterium sp. s163, assembly GCF_018617135.1. Lineage (GTDB taxonomy): Bacteria > Bacillota > Bacilli > Exiguobacteriales > Exiguobacteriaceae > Exiguobacterium > Exiguobacterium profundum. The sequence continues at coordinate 1,039,637 of NZ_JACSJN010000001.1, read as the reverse complement.
TTTACAGGATCGGATTTATGCACACTCACCGATTCGCCTCCAAAATTGGCTGGTTTCCTTATATGGAATCAAGTTATATCGGGAGCGATACGGTCAGTATTATGAGCAGGAATTGGAGCGACTGAGACGTGCTCCAAATGAAGCGTCACCTGATGCAAAACTCAATCACTTGAACCAGTTTCTACAGTTTTGTAATCAACACAACGTGTACTATCAGCGACTCTTCAAAAAACACGGGGTTACCTTACCCTTAAAGAGCTTAGAAGACTTTAAGCGGATTCCCCCTTTGGAGAAAGAGACGCTTCGAACGGATGAGACCATCTTTTCTAACCTTCATGCCCCGATCATCGGCATGACGGGCGGGACGACGGGTAAATCGATTCAGGTTCGTTTCACCGAATACGATTATCAAATGCGAATGGCGCATCTCGATTTTTTTAAAGAACAACATGGTTTTCGCCGTGGGATGAAGCGAGCTAGTTTTACAGGACGGATGATTTGTCCAGGTAATCAAAAGAATGCGGTGTATTGGCGGTACAATGCCCCGATGAAGCAAATGCTCTACTCGGTCGTGCATTCGAATCCGACGACGATTCCACACTACATCGATTCGTTGAACGAATTTCAACCGGCCGCACTCGACGGTTCACCTTCCGATATGATTGAAATCGTAAAATATTTGAAAACCCATCAAAAGACGTTATCGTTCCGACCGGTGGCTTTATTTCCGACCTCGGAGACGCTCACACCATCCGGACGCTTGTTGTTAGAAGAGATGTTCCAAGCGCCGGTTTACGATCAATATGCTTCTTCGGAAGGGGCTCCTATCGTTACGGAGTGTGAGTGCGGGAAGATGCACTTACGCCCTGAGATGGGAATCATCGAGACGGATGCGTTTGGAGAGGCACTCGTCACCAGTTTCACGACGCACGGAACACCGCTGATTCGCTACCGCATTGGCGATCGGATGACCATCAGTGAAGCGATGTGTCCATGTGGACGACAGGACACCATCATCGAGTCAATCGATGGTCGTCAAATGAACTATGTTGAGACGCCGGAAGGCTATAAGGTGTTTGAAGGGGATTTGACGGCAGCGGTCGGCGTGCTGCCGAACTCCATTATTCAAATCCAAGTGTTGCAACACAAAATAGACGAAATTGAGATGCTGTACGTGAAGGATGAGGCACGATTTGAGCCTGAACATGAAGTCGCGCTCCAAAAAGAAGTCGAGCGACTGTTTACTTCACGGATGAAAGTTCTTCTACGAGATGTGAAAAGCATCAAGAAAGAAAAGAACGGAAAAGTCCGAGTCGTGAAACGACTCTACACTTAGCGAGAGGAGACTACACCATGGCAGGGTTTGCGCTTCGTGATTTATACATGAGATCACCGATTCGATTACAACAATGGATGACGACATTGTATGGAATGAAACTATGGCAAGAACGGTACGGACGCACATATGAGCGTGAGTTAGTCGTTTTAGCCAATCGTCCAAAAGATGGGGTACTTGTCGCAGCCGATCAGTTGAAGCGACTCAATGCGTTTCTTGAATTCTGTGCGACGCACAATGCATATTATCAAAAACTGTTTGAAGAAAATGAGATTGTTCTTCCCCTTCAATCGATGGAAGAGTTGAAGCGCATCCCGATCCTCGAAAAAGAAACAGTTCGGAAAAATCCGGACATCCACTCGAACATCAAAACAGACATTCTTGGACGAACCGGTGGAACGACAGGGACGTCCCTACAAGTTCATTTTACGAAAGAAGACTATCAAAGACGTATGGCCCACGTCGACTTTTTCAAAGCGCAACACGGGTTTGTCAGAGGAATGAAACGAGCGAGTTTCACAGGACGGAAAATTTGTAATCCAAATCAAGAAAAACCTGTATTTTGGCGCTACAATCGACCGCTCAATCAACTGCTATTCTCGCTCTATCATGTCAATCCTCAGACCATCCCTCATTACATCGACGCATTAAATCGATTCAAGCCAGTCGTATTAGACAGTGCACCGTCTGCCATGATTGAAATCGCGAAATACATCAAAGAAAATCAGGTTCCACTTGAATTTCAATTACTGGCTATTTTTCCGACTGCCGAAACGATTACGCCTCAAGGAAGAGCCATCTTAGAAGAGGCGTTTAATGCCCCGGTATTTGATCAGTACGCGTCTTCTGAAGGCGCGCCGATTTTAACGGAATGTACTCATGGCAATATGCATCTCCACCACGAAACAGGCGTGATCGAGTCGTATGGGGATCACGAGGAAATTTTAGTGACGAGCTTTACGACCCATGGGACACCGCTCGTTCGTTACCGGATTGGCGATCGGATGAAAATTGGAGAGGGGACATGTGCTTGTGGACAGGGAGGAACATTCGTCACTTCCATTGAGGGACGCGAAAGCAATTATGTACTCACTCCGAACAAACAAAAAATCTACGAAGGAGATTTGACGACCGTTGTCCGAGTGTTACCCAACTCGGTCATCCAAACGCAGTATCGGCAACATGATTTGTATCATATCGAATTAAAATACGTCCCGGATCTTGAACGTTTCAAGCCAGAACATGAAGAGATTATGAGGAGCGAGCTTGAACTACTGTTCGGCAAAGAGGTCGTGATTACGTTGACCGCCGTGCAATCGATTCCTCGGGGACCGAATGGAAAACTCATTGTGATTGATAAAACCGCATAATTCCGAATCTCAGGAGGCAGATGGACATGGATAAACTCATCTCAGAATCACGTACAACACGAAAAACCATTGCCAATCGTCAGGTAGCTGTTGTCGGACTAGGATATGTCGGACTCCCTGTCGCTGTTGCGTTAGGTGGCGTAGGAGACGTCATCGGAGTAGACATCAATGAAACGCGTATCAATGAGCTTACCCTTCATCTCGACAGCACGCGAGAAGTTGAATCAGTAGACCTTGAGCAAGCAGCGGTCTTATATACGACGGATGTCGCCAAACTTGAAGAGGCGGATTTCATTATCGTGGCTGTGCCGACACCGATCAATGATCAAAATCAACCAGATTTAGGACCGATTTGTAGCGCGACTCGTGCTGTTGGGGCGCATTTGCGACCGGGCACGATTGTCGTATACGAATCTACGGTCTATCCGGGACTGACAGAGGAAGAGTGTATCCCATTACTTGAAAAAACATCGGGTCTCCGGGCCGGGATTGATTTTAAAGTCGGCTACTCTCCAGAACGAATTAATCCGGGCGACCGTGAGCATACATTCCGCACAATCAAAAAAGTCGTAGCTGCCGAGGATGAAGAAACACTCGATGTGGTAGCGGCTGTTTATGAGACGGTAGTCGATGCCGGCGTTCATCGCGCTTCCTCGATTAAAGTGGCTGAGGCGGCCAAAGTGATCGAGAATACACAGCGCGATTTGAACATCGCGTTGATGAATGAATTGGCCATCATCTTCGATCGCATGAACATCGACACGCTCGAGGTGTTAGAGGCTGCTGGGACGAAATGGAACTTCCTAAACTTCCGACCAGGTCTAGTCGGTGGACATTGTATCGGCGTCGACCCATTCTATTTGACGATGAAGTCTGAAATGCTTGGTTATCATCCGGAAGTGATTTTAGCAGGTCGTCGAATCAACGAGACGATGGGACGTTTCGTCGCCACATCACTGATTAAAACGATGATTAGTCAAAACATGGCCATTCTCGGAGCACGTGTGACGGTCCTCGGGATGTCCTTCAAAGAGAACGTCAGTGATATTCGCAATTCGAAAGTGGCTTCCTTGATTCGAGAGGTCGAGGAGTTCGGCTTAGAAGTGCAAGTGTGTGACCCGCTCGTCGATTCGGAAGAGGTACGCCGCGAATATGGAATCGACGTCAAATCATACTGTGACTTAAAACCAGCGGATGTCGTCATCTATGCCGTGTCTCACGATGAATTCGTTCAAGAGGGTTGGACGATTGCGAAACGCCAGCTGAAGTTAGGTCGTGGCATCGTCATTGACTTGAAAGGCATGCTCGATCGCGCGATGAAGCCGGAGGAGGTGCACTTATGGCGCCTTTAAAGATTCTCCAGTTCTGCGCTGTCGATATGACAGCGGATGTGTTGCTACGTCCTCTCATTGAGTCGCTGAAGGCGGAAGGACACGAAGTCGACGTCGCATGTGCTTACGGTGATCGGACGGATCGTCTTCGGGACGAAGGATGGGTCATTCATACGTTGCCAATCGATCGAAAGTTTAGCCCGAAGCGTAATCTACAGACCATTCAAGAGTTGGTGAGGTTATTGCGCCGCGAAAAATATGATGCCATTCACGTCCACACCCCGGTGGCCGCAGCGTTAGGAAGAGTTGCGGCCCGCATTGCCAGGACACCACATATTCTCTATACCGCACATGGATTTTACTTCCACGAACGAATGGGTCGAATCGCATACGAACTCGTCTTCTGGTTAGAGAAATCACTCGCGGCATTAGCGACCGATTGGTTGTTGCTCCAAAGCGAGGAAGATTACTCACTCGCTAAAACAAGACATTTCAAAGAGGACGAACGATTGATGCATCTCGGAAACGGGATTGATTTAAATCGATTTTATCCGACAGAGAAACACATTTCCCCAGAACATTTAAAGTTCTTGTTTGTCGGAAGGCTCGTTCAAGAAAAAGGAATCCTAGATTTACTTCAGGCGTTCGATGAACTGACGAAACGCTATCCGAACGCGACGTTGACGATTGCTGGAGAGTTGATGACGAGTGAACGTGATCAAGAGACGGCGAAACAAGTCGAGGCGCATTTAGCCCAAAATCCACAGATTCATTACGCCGGATTCGTTCGGGATACCCCCTCTTTATTTGCAGCACACGACGTCTTTTTACTTCCCTCTTATCGTGAAGGATTGCCACGCTCTATTCTTGAAGCCATGGCGTCCGGATTACCTGTCATCGCTACCGATATCCGTGGCTGTCGAGAAGAAGTCACGGATGGGGAAACCGGCTTTCTCGTTCCCGTCGGTCGACCTGAGGCACTGACCTTGGCGATGCGCTGGTTCATTGAACATCCTGAACAGTGTTATTCATTCGGGCAACGTGGTCGCGAAGTGGTCGAAGAAAAATTTGACGAAACGAAAATTTTAAGTCGTCAACTTCACCTGTTCGCACAAATTAGTAGCCGTGAAGTGGGATGAACCGATACGTCAATCACGTAAGGGGGAGGCGACATGGGAAAGCAACAACTGATTGATCACTTACAAGAGGCTTCTTCGGACGGTCGCCTCACCATCTACATGTATCAGAAATGGCAAAAGATTCACGGCGGGGCAACCGTGGTGGAATTATTAGAAATGTACGGATCATGGTCGAATGTACTGCGTTTGGCTGGGTTGGAACAGCAAACGCCACGGTTCACAAAGAAGGAAATGATTCAAATGCTTCGTGAAGCGGCGAAAGAGCATGATTCATTCAATAGTGCCGATTATCGAAAGTGGGCCATGACCAATGATGCACCGACGTTGACAGAGGTCGTCATTCAGTTCGGATCGTGGAAAGTGGCACTGATTGAGGCGAATTTGAAGAGTATCATCTCGTTCGATCAAAAATGTGAAATCATCCAATCGTTACTTGATGCCAATGAAGAGCTTCATCCATTGACGTCGACCGCTTATGCCAAATGGGCCAAGCAGAACCAACGTCCGAGTATCACGAAAGTGGTGCGGCGTTTCGGGTCTTGGTCCCAAGCGTTAGACGAGATTGGCATCTCAACGCGAGAGCTGTTCACGGAGAAGCAAATGATGGACGCGCTACACGAGGCAGATGAACATTTGACCGCTCTCTCGCCATGGGGTTATGAAGTGTGGCAAAAAGAAAAGGGCAATCGTCCGACATTAAAAGACATTCAACAAATGTTTGGTTCATTTGATGTGGCGGTCCGAGAGATGCGTCAAACTGCAAACGAAGTGGAGGGAGATGAGAAAATGCGAGTTGTACTCTGCACGGGCGACCACTGGAGTTCAACACTTGTCTATCAAGCGATACGGGATTTAGGCGTCACACATGTGATCATGGAAGATGGTCCGACACCGACTCATGTCAACACGTGGAAAGAACTTCTGACACAATCGTACATTTCCTTCCTGACTCCCATAATGCGGAGGTTCAGTCGAGAACGAATCGCGGAGTTGCAGTCGCGGTATGCTTTCTGTGACGATTCGATTCCGGAACAGCGTATGACGCGTGTCGTTTCCTTACAAGATAAAAAAGCGGAACATACGATTCGACACCTGCAACCGGACGTCATCATCATGTACGAAGTTGCGGAAATGAACGAACGATTGTTACAAGAAATGAACTGTCCCATCTTAACCATCACCCCATCGATGGCAGTGGGACAACGAGAAGCATATTGGGGATTCCATAACCACACATCGAGAAAAGAAGTTCGACTTTGCCAGTGGACGAAGAAAGGATGGACCCCACTAACGAGTGAAGTAATCTATACAGGTGGAACGGACAACTTCTCGACCTTCCCTTATATTTATTTGGCGACGAGTCTCCCGATGTTACAAAAACATCTTCAAATAGGACCGCAAGAAGACACCGAGCGACGAAAAAAAGTCCAAGCCTGAGGCTTGGACTTAACTGTTCGCGATACAATAGTATTGGATGGCCTCGTTATAATACGCAGCGAGCCCCGGCTCGAAGCGATCATAAAATGCGGTGAATCGTTCATCCGTCACATACATCTGTCCGAGTCCACTGAACATATCGAGTGAACAGTCGTAAAAGTGTGTGTCGATGAACAGATGATTGTCTTTCACAATCGATTGAACTCGGTCGTCATCGATTGCGATTTGTGAACGAAATAAATCAACGAGTGGCGCAATCAAATCGAGTTGCATTTGATTGATGCGTTCCCAGTCCGCTTTCGATCGCTTCTGCGCACGTTCTTGTGCTGTCTTGTAAGCTGAAGTCTCTCCCCAACGTTCCTGCACTTCTTCTTGATGTTTCGCCTCGTGAGCTTGAATCTCCTCATAAGATAATCCATCAAATAATGACTTGTCATCCATTGGAATCCCTCCTTTGAGTGAGGTGAGGGTCGCTTCTGCCGTCTCGGCAAGCTGAGCGAAATAGGCTGCTTTCTGTCGCAACGCCTCGATATGTCCACTCAACACATCAATCCGGTTGAACGTCGTTGAATCAAGCAATTCTCCGATTTGATCGAGAGGAACATCGAGCGTGCGATAGAGTAAGATGAGTTGCAACCGTTCCGCATCGCGCGAAGAATAACGCCGATAGCCGTTGGCGTCACGGTTCGCAATGAGAAGACCGATTGCGTCATAATGTCGAAGCGTTCGCGTTGTCGTTCCAGCGAGTGACGCAAGTTGTTGAATCGAATACATCCCTTCACCTCCTTAGTCAAAGCGTAAAGGTTGACGTCACGTCAAGGTCAAGCCTGTTTTTCAAACAGTGAGAATCCATTTCGTTCGCCGATATAGTGGAAACCGAACCGAGGATAGTAGTTATTTAAGAAGGCGTTATCGGCAACACAGTCCAATCGAATGGTCGAAGACGTGTTTGCTAAGGCATGCTGCATCAAACGTTCCCCGATGCGTTCTCCTTTTACGTTCGAGTCCGTGACGAGTCGGTGCAAATAGACGGCCCCGTCCGCGTCATCCCATAGATGATGATCCCAGTCAGTCGGAGGAATCAGGCTGACGGCACCGACGACTTGTTGATCTCGTTCGTAGACAAACACCGTCCCGTTCGTCAAATCGTGACGGACATAATCGGAACGACTCGGCTCTAAATATTTGACCCATTGCGACTTTCCGGCTACTTGGAACTCTTTTGCTTTCTTTAAAATCAATTGATCGACTGCTGAAAAATCCTCCATTGTGGCAAATCGAAACATGATGAAGCACCTCGCTTTCATTTCTTTTCAAAATCGTGTAGGGTACACGTTGAGTATGCTGATGAAACATCTTTGTATCATCGAATGTTTTTTGGTAAGATAAATTTATTACATCGTGCAAACGATTGCGCTAATGATATAAAGTTCACAGCACGAATAAGATAAGTATAAATGATGAGCAGTGAGTTTTGGGATAAGGAGTATCTAGATCACATGCAACTTTTACAACGAGAACAACAAACACAAACGCTTAAACGCAACTGGTGGAAAGAAGCCGTCGCCTATCAAATTTATCCTCGTAGCTTTTATGACGCGAATGGGGACGGAATTGGAGACATTCAAGGAATCATTGATAAGCTCGACTATTTGAAAGACCTCGGTATTGATGTTATCTGGATTTGCCCGATGTATAAATCGCCAAACGATGATAACGGTTATGACATTAGTGACTATCAAGATATCATGGACGAGTTCGGTACGATGGAAGACTTCGACCGCTTATTGGACGAAGTGCATCAGCGCGGTATGAAGCTGTTGCTCGACCTCGTCGTCAACCATACGTCGGATGAGCACCCTTGGTTCATTGAATCGAAGAGCTCAAAAGACAATCCGAAGCGCGACTGGTATATCTGGCGCGACGGAAAACCGGACGGGTCGAAGCCGAATAACTGGGAATCGATCTTTGGTGGCTCGGCTTGGGAATTCGATGAAACGACGGAGCAATACTACTTGCATGTCTTCTCGAAGAAACAGCCGGACCTCAATTGGGAAAATCCTGAGATGCGTACAGCGGTATACGATATGATCAACTGGTGGCTCGAAAAAGGGATCGACGGGTTCCGTGTCGATGCAATCAGCCATATTCGCAAGAACCCGACGTTCGCCGACTTGCCAAACCCGAACGACCTCGACTTTGTACCGTCGTTCGAGATGCACATGAACGTGGACGGAATTCACGACTATTTAGAAGAGCTTCGTGACGAGACGTTCAATAAACATGACATCATGACGGTCGGTGAAGCGAACGGCGTCTCACCTGACGATGCCCATCTATGGGTCGGTGAAAAGGAAGGGAAGATGAACATGGTCTTCCAATTCGAACACATGGACCTTTGGAGTGAAGATGTCGATTCGAAACTCGATGTCGTTCACTTGAAGAACGTGTTGACGAAATGGCAAAAAGGACTTGAGGCCGATGGATGGAACGCCCTTTACGTCGAAAACCATGACCAGACGCGTACGGTCTCGAAATGGGGAGACGATGAACGTTACTGGAAAGAAAGCGCGAAGTCGATTGCGATGATGTACTTCCTCATGCAAGGGACGCCGTTTATCTATCAAGGTCAAGAGATCGGGATGACGAACGTCAAATTCGATTCGATCGATCAATATGATGACATCGCGACACGCAACCGCTACTATATCGGTGTCGAACAAGGGAAGAGTCATGACGAGATGATGCGCATCACGTGGAACTCGTCACGCGACAACACGCGTACACCGATGCAGTGGAGTGATGCCCCGAACGCCGGATTCACGTTCGCAGAGCAGCCATGGGTCGGCATCAACCCGAACTATACGGATATCAACGTCGAATCACAGCTTAAAGATGAGGACTCAATCTTTAACTTCTATAAAGAGATGATTCAACTTCGTAAAGATAATGAGACGTTTGTTTACGGGGCGTATGATGTCGTCTTGCCGGAACATCCGGAAGTCTATGCGTATACGCGTACGCTCGGTGACACGCAGTACCTCGTCGTCACGAACTTGACGGCGAAAGAGACGATGTTTGATATGGATCAGACACTTCGTGCGCAAGATGTCGTCTTGAGCAACATGCCGGTTGAAGGCGATGCGGAATCATCGCTCCTTCACTTGAAACCGTTCGAAGGTCGCGTGTATAAAATTAGCTAATTTTTCAGAACTTCAAGGTCGTGGACGAAAATTCGTCTACGGCCTTTTTTGTTGGAAAAAGGGGATAACGGCGACTCATGCGAACTCCTTATAGGGAGATGAGAAGGAGGAAACGTAAATGAAACTGTTATTAACGTCAGCAGGTATTAAGAACGAAAGCATCAAACGAGCACTTCTCGAGTTATTAGACAAGCCGATTGAAGAGTGTAATGCACTCTGTATCCCAACAGCCATTTATGCGTTGAACGGGGGAACGAAACACGCATGGAACTTTTTCAACGGAGATTTCTCGACGCCGATGTGTGAGTTGGGCTGGAAGTCGGTTGGGGTGCTCGAACTGAGCGCACTCCCGAGTATCGATGAGTCGGTGTGGAGACCGGCGTTTGATAAGGCAGACGTATTATTGGTGAATGGGGGCGATCCGCTCTTTCTCTACCATTGGATGAAACAGTCAGAGGTAGCCTCGCTGCTCCCGTCCTGGAAAGGTGTCTACGTCGGATTGAGTGCGGGGAGTATGGTGATGACGCCACGAATCGGAGAAGCGTTTGTCGGATGGCGCGCATCCGATGAGCAGAGCGATGAGACGTTAGGGTTTGTCGACTTCTCGATCTTTCCACATCTCGACCATGACATGTTACCGGGGAACACGTCACGAGATGCTGCAGAATGGGCGGAGACATTACAGTCGCCGGCCTATGCGATTGACGACGAGACGGCGATTCGCGTGAAGGATGGGAAGGTCGATGTGATTTCGGAAGGGAATTGGAAGAAGTTTTTCTGACTGTATAAAAGCAATAGGAAGGGGACATGAGAGATTGAACCGATTTACTCATCAACGAAAAACGAATCGAATCATCGTACGACCGTTAGAGAAACAAGATTATGACGCGTGGTTAAGCGGCTTTACAAATCGTCGTATTTCGCAACACGTGTACGATCCCGGGAAATTAGACATGAGCGACTGTACGTCCGTTTGGTTTGACCAGCTAGTCGACAATCATCAGGCACTTGCGCTTGAAGACGAGGCACATGTCTTCGCCGTTTTCCGGCTTGACGATGGGATACATCTCGGCATGGTGGATTTTTCTACCTTGGCGCGAGATGCGTTTCAATGGGGGAGGGTCGGGTATACGATTCATAATCAACATTGGGGTCAGGGGTATGGGAAAGAAGCAGTCGACCTGGCGATGCGTATTGCTTTTGACGACTTGAACTTTCAACGAATCGAGGCACATATCAATCTCGATAATAAAGCATCCATTCGTCTCGCGGAGCGTGTCGGCATGTCGTATGAGTGCACGAGAGAAGGGTTTATCTTTGAGAACGAAGATTGGGTAGACCATCTCGTCTATGTGAAAACGAAGCGCCGTCGATAGAACGACTCCTACCACATATGGTACGATGAATTGACGGAAAGGGGGATGAGCATGGCGATTGAACCACTTCGCGTGCGTGTCCAGCAAACAACACGGATGAGTGACATGCCAGAGTCAATCGAGCTCTCGGCAGACGGTTTATACTATCCATTGAAGACTGGCTTTATTTTAATGTTTGACCAACAACAAGAGGACGGGGCGGTCCCGACGACAATCAAGTACACGCCGGAACGATTGGCGCTGATTTGTAAGGGACCGATTGAGATGAACCACTCCTTCATCGAAGGTCGCTTCACGCAAAGCTTATACAAGAATCCATATATGTCGATGACGATGGCGACGACGACATCGCGCCTCGATGTCTCGGAAGAATCATGTACGTTCGTATATGAGTTGTCCATGAATGAAGAAGATGTTGGCATATATGAAGTACATGTCACGTGGACATTTGAAGGAGGAGAAGACTGATGAACTTTACAGAACGCGTAAACAAGATTGAAGAGATGTTGAACGAAGACTGGTTCGAGATGCTCGAAACGAACGAAGAAGAGTACGAAGAGTGGCGCGGTCGCCTCGAGGACCACGCTGAACAAGTTATCATGCATTACGACCAAGAGAACGGGGTCGATGTCAATTCGATTGATAAATTGCTTCAATTGAACGATGAGTTCCCGCTCCTTTACGGGGAAGACACCGTTCGCCTGTACATCGCACTTATTGAGGCGCGGTCAGAAGACAAAGCGGTCTACGATCGGTACGTCGATTATTTGGCAGCCATCAGTGATGCATCGCACGAACAGTTTTTACATTTCCATACGCTCGTCGAGGCAGGACGGTTAGAAGAAGCGAGACAACTTGCTCCACACATGCCGCAACGTCTCGGACTCGAAGGATAAGCATACCGAAAGTGTCATCTGAACAAGGTGGCACTTTTTTTCATGCCTGAAAGGGGACAAACTTTGACGAGAACGTCTATTTTATTTCAATTGTGCTTTCCCTAAGATGAAGGAACAAGGAAATCAATTTAGAGAACACGAATGGAAAGGAATAAAGGGGGAAATGGGATGTTAAGACTAATCAAGACGTCTGTCGATCAAAAAGAACAGATTCTCGCATTTTTAGAGGAATGGTACGAGCGGGATGAGCGGATTGTCCCGACCTCGGTGGACCGTGAAACGACAGACTTCGAGGCGTACGTCAACACATTACGTCAGAAAGAGTTACGTGAGAACATAGAGGAAGGCTGGGTCCCGAGCACGACGTATTGGCTTACAGATGGAGAAGAGCTTCTCGGGGCGGCGAACATTCGTCACGAGTTGAATGAATCACTTTTGAAGATTGGTGGGCATGTCGGGTACGGGGTGAAACCGAGCGCACGCGGGCGTGGACTCGCCACCATCCAACTGCAACTTGCGCTTGAGAAAGTGAAAGAACTTGGAATCGAGCGGGCACTCATCACGTGTAACCGGACAAATATCGCTTCCCGTCAAGTCATTTTAAACAATGGTGGCATTGCGGACACACCGTATACGGAAGAAGACGGGACAGTCGTCGAGCGGTTTTGGATTGACTTGAAAGGGTGAGGACGAGATGGCGAACTGGATCATCATCTATTTGGCGCTGATTAACTTCTTCGGCATCTATTTGTTCCGGGAAGAGACCGTTCCTTCGAAAAAATGGTTCTCTTTCTCGAGCGGCATCGCCATCACGTACTTCTTCATGTATCTTTTGCCGTCCCTGAACAAACGCCAGGACACGCTTCGTGTCGATTGGTTGAATTTGGCGTTACCTTCAGAAATCTATATCGTCAGTCTCATCGGTTTCACGTTGTTTTACGGCACCATGCGGTTCGTTCGTACCCCTCACTTTCAAGATGAGGCGGTCGACCGGGCCGTTTCGTATTGGTTACAGGTGACACTCCTCACGGCCTATATGACCTTCTCGGCGTACGTGGTGACAGCCGACTCGGTGACGTTCGTTGCGAGAAGTTTCTATGCGACAGCGCTCGGTGTGCATTTTTTAGCGCTCGGTCATGACTTAAATCGTCATTATGGTGAACGTTACATGCGACAAGGACGCTATTTGTTGAGTGGTGGGATTTTACTTGGTGGGTTCTTTTCACGCTGGATTGACTTGGTGGCGCACGTCGAAGCGCTCTGTTTTGCCTTTGTGGCCGGGGCGATGATTCTCAATATCGTGAAGTTTGAACTGCCATCCGACCGAAATTTGCACTTCCGCACGTTCGTATTGGCCGTGTGCAGCTATGGGGGATTATTGCTCATATTGAAACATCTTCTAAACTTCTGATGAGAACTTCATAAAAATGAATGACTGTTCATTCATCATTTGATATACTGAATTCAAGATTGAATCCGTTTTCAAAAGGGGGAGTTTTGGGGATGTCTACATTTTTAATCGTCAACTGGATTCTATTCTTGCTCGTCCTCGGCTATGGTGTATATTTATTTGCTACGCTAGTTCATCAGCGTTATACGTTCATCAAGCTCGGGAAGAAGGCAGAATGGAGCCAAACGAACAAAGAACGACTCGAACAGGTCATGATCAACGTGTTCGGTCAAAAGAAATTGTTGAAAGATAAGAAGAGTGGCGCAATTCACGTCATGATGTTTTATGGCTTCATCCTCGTCCAATTCGGGGCGATTGATTTCATTTGGAAAGGACTAGCGGTCGGAACACGTTTCCCGCATATCCCGCTCGGTCCGCTTTATCCAATCTTTACATTCATGCAAGAAATCGTCATGCTCATGATTCTCGTTGCGGTCGTTTGGGGATTCTACCGTCGTTACGTCGAGAAGCTCGTGCGCTTGAAACGAAACTTTTTAGCAGGTCTTGCCCTCATCTTCATCGGCGGGTTGATGGTTTCCGTATTGTTCGGGAACGGGTTTTACCTCGTCTATAAAGAAGAGCTTCCAATGTGGGGCGAACCGGTCGCGACGCTCATCGGCTCAGCGTTTGCTTGGGTACCGGGCTCTGTCGCTTTCGCTTTATTCGTCGTCTTTTGGTGGATGCACCTTTTATTCTTACTCAGCTTCATGGTCTACATCCCACAAGGAAAACACGCACACTTGATTGCCGGAACGCTCAACGTATGGCTCGGTCGCACGCACAAAGTCGGTCGCTTGGCACCTGTTGATTTTTCAGCGATGGAAGAAGCGGAAGAGTCGGATGAAGAGATTGTCTTCGGGGTCAACAAGATTGAAGACTTCAACCAGAAGCAGCTCGTCGACTTGTATGCCTGTGTCGAGTGCGGGCGTTGTACGAATGTTTGTCCGGCAACAGGAACTGGGAAGATGTTGTCGCCGATGGACTTAATCGTCAAACTTCGTGACCATATGAATATGAAAGGCGCGGCGGTCACGAGAAAATCACCGTGGGCACCTGCACTCATGTTCCAAAACACGCAAGGTGCTGAAATCGCAGCAGCTGCGCAAGACGGTCATATGCTCGTCGCAGACGAGTTGATCGGCAACGTCATCACGGAAGAAGAAATCTGGGCTTGTACGACTTGCCGTAACTGTGAAGACCAGTGTCCGGTCATGAACGAACACGTCGATAAAATCATTGACCTTCGTCGTTACCTCGTCATGATGGAAGGGAAGATGGACCCTGAGGCACAGCGTACGGTCGCCAATATCGAGCGTCAAGGAAACCCGTGGGGAATGAACCGGAAAGAACGCGAGAACTGGCGTAAGGATACAGAGCTCGTCATCCCGACGGCGAAAGAGAAGAAAAAAGCAGGCGAGGAATTCGAGTATCTCTTCTGGGTCGGCGCGATGGGCTCTTACGATAGCCGTAGCCAAAAAGTCGCGCAGAGCTTTGCGAGCGTCTTGAACAAGGCGGGCGTCTCATTCGCCATTCTCGGAAATGAAGAGAAAAACTCAGGGGATACACCACGTCGAATCGGAAACGAGTTGCTGTTCCAAGAACTCGCCGAAGCGAACATTAAACTATTTGAGAAGTATGGGGTGACGAAAATCGTCACGGTCGACCCGCACGCGTACAATACGTTCAAAAATGAGTATCCGGACTTCGGTTTGACTGATGTTAAAGTGTATCATCATACGGAGTTGCTCGCGGAGTTACTTGACACAGGTCGGATTCAGCCAGACCTTCACGTGAACGAACGTGTCGTCTATCACGACTCTTGTTACCTTGGTCGTTATAACGGCATCTACGATGCACCGCGATTCGTCCTAGAACGCATACCGGGTGTCGAACTCGTCGAAGCGACACGTAACCGTGAAAACGGTATGTGTTGTGGAGCCGGTGGTGGTCTCATGTGGCAGGAAGAAAAAGTCGGGACACGTGTCAACGTGGCTCGGACAGAACAGTTACTTGAGACGAAACCGACTGTTATCGGTTCGGCATGTCCGTACTGTTTGACGATGTTATCTGATGGAACAAAAGCGAAGGAAGTCGATGAGACCGTCGGCACGTTCGATGTCGTCGAATTGCTCGATCGCTCGCTGAAGGCCATCGAGATACCAGAACCAGTTGTCCAATAATACATGAAGGCACGGTCCGCGGACCGTGCCTTGTTCGTTTACTGCATCTCAGAGGTGGATAGAAGGGAAGAGGTCAAGTGAGATAACCCTTGCGTCGTCTCGTTGATCGATGAAATGGTCTCGACCATCTGTCCGAGATCTTGTTTGTTTCGTTCGAAAGAAAGAACGTATTGGCCCATTTCTTCTTGAACGGTCGAAAAGCCAGACTTGACGGCGCTTAGTTGACGCATCGCTTCATCGTTCGTCCGATGCATTTGCCCCATTTGCTCGAGGAGGGCCGCGATGTTCGTCTCATTTTCATGAATGAGCGCGTTGATTTGACTGCTCAGTTGTTTTGCGTTCTCCGCAAGTGTGCGTACCTCGGTGGCGACGACGGCGAACCCTTTTCCGTGTTCTCCTGCGCGAGCCGCTTCAATCGAAGCGTTTAAGGCGAGTAAGTTCGTTTGGTTAGCAATTTGTTCGATGCTCTTGGTCATGCTGACAATATCCTGTGAACCTTCTTTTAGGGCGGTAATTCGATCGAGCGAAGTATCGACGTAGGTGGCCGACTGTTTGAACTCCGCTTCCATCTGTTCGATTTGATTTCCGTTCGTGTGCGTCAACTTCATCAAATGACGACTCATCTTTTCCGTTTGCTCCGTTTCCGCAAGGACTTGGTGAGCACGATTGCTCGTTTCAGACATGGCGTGTCCGGTTTGTTCCATCGTAGTCGCCACTTCTGTGCTGACGCGTGTCACGTCACTCAAGAGGGCCGCACGAGCTTGGTTCGCGGACTCGATTTCATCGAGACGGGCGTTGACATATTGTTCGGTAACGATTTGCGCGTCTAAATTCATCGCGTGTGATAACGCTAAGAGGGACTCGCTTAAGACGGCGGGATCGTGTTGATACGTTTCAACCACTTTCGGGATGAGCAACGTGTTAAATGCCGAGTACGTGGCCAAGAACCAAACGACAGGGACGGCAAAGTGATGATGTGTCTGTCCCATTCGTTTTCGCATGGCTAAGAACTTGTCATCGATGCTCCCCGTTAATAGGCTACGGAAATAATCGGCGAATACCTTCTTTAATCGTTCTCTTGTCGATGAAGCATTCGCAATCTGTACCATTTCCGGTTGCAACATCAAGTGATCGAGTACGTTTTCGAGTACATTGTCTAGTACCGACTCGACGAGGGGAGCCATATCTTGCAGTCGTTTTACTTGAGAGGTCGTGTATCCCATATAGTGAGTGCGACCATTCAAGCTTGAGTCAGACGGCTTGGCGATTGTCTGGATGTCAGGGAAGCCGGGAGTCGCGACGAAGTGATTGGATGTTGTTTTACGAAAAAGTGGCATGTATTCTTCTCCTTCATACTTTAAAATGTCATTCTCTTCTATATCGGCAAAAGATTGAAGAAACTGAGAAGTGAATGTGTTTTGAAAGAAGTTCGCAGATGAATGAATCTGGGAAAGGATGATTGAGGAACAGAATATCCGATCTCAATGTAAGGAGCGTGTCCCATGAAAAACATGGTTGTCCTATTGACGATTGTCAGTGCGCTTAGTAGTCAAATTCTTCCGCAAATCTTATTTTTGTCCATCATGGCGGTCGAAGAAGGCGTCGGGCGTCTCATTCCATTCCTGATTTTTTATGTGGCCAGTATGTCCGGTCTATTATTGTGGGTTTATGTCATCGGACGCCGTGGTTCAAAAGATACCTTTTTAATCGCTTTGGTCGTACTTGTCGTCGGCCTCGTTTGTTTCGTTCTCCCCTTTGAACGCGCGATTGAATGGAGCGCCTTTTTAGTCGGGGTCGGCTCAATTGGAGTCGGGACGATCATGACGACGATTTTATCGCAATTGAATGGGCTGAAACCGGCTGCTGATTCGGAGTCAAAAGAAGAAGGAGGGAGCTCCTGGCCGCTAGTCTTGATGTTGGTCGTTTGGATTACCGTATTCTCTTATGCATTGATACAGTCGTATAATCTTGCCGTCTCTCTATTTTTGATCAGTTTGATTCTCCCCTGGCTTTTTGTTCGGAAATTACCGCTTCAAAAATCGGCGACTTGGCAGTTAGAGACCCGTTCTTTTCTCCGTGCCTTCATCGCGGTCACTGTCTTTACGTTGATTAGTCGTCTGCTCAGTCTTCTAGAAGGGGCGCGTGGCTACATCGAAGTGTTTGGCTTAATGATTATCTTATTAAGCTATGTCGGTTGGCTCATGTTTCAGAAACGGGTTCGACAATTCATTACAGCCAGTCGTACACGGCAAGTGCAATTATTATCATTCGTGATCGGGCTGTTCGGCGGCTGGACATTGATCGGGGCGGTGTTTGTAAGTCTTTCCTTATATTCATTTCAAGTACTCCTCTTTTACGTGTTCGTCCCGTTTTTGACGGGAGTGATTGGGTGGATTCTGTTTAGCCGCATCTATGATTTCGCGCGTCATCCGTACCTCGTGTTACTCGTGTCCTCCCTCATTTTTTTCCTAGGATTTATCGAGCCCCTTGCGTTTATACCTGTCCTATTTGTCAGTGGCTATACGCAAACCATGTATTCGAGTGTGAGCCATGCCTACTTATTCGAAGAGTACGGAGAGAACAAAGAGTTTGCCTCGCTGCTCATTCAATTGTGGAAGCGGTTCGGGATGGTCGTTTCATACTCATTTCTGATGGTCGGGTTGTTAGGGTACGGTTTATACGTTGGGCAGACCGTCAATGCGGAATTGTCATTTCAAATTCCGAGAGGATGGATGTTTGGGGTGATGGGGATGACATGGATCTTCAATATCGGGTTGATCAGTTTATATTGGTTCCGGATTAAATCGGAGACTATACATGAATCATAATTTCTTCTAGCTTTTTTATATCGCTTTTGTTTATAATGAAGAGTGATGTTTAACTAGTGACGGAAAAGGAGTGTCCTTTAATGAATAAATCGTTGATTGATTTCGTTTATGAACTTCTCCAAGAAACTGGCGAACAGCCTGTTTCTTTTGATGAGATTCGCGAAAAAATCAAACAAAACTATACGTTTGCGAGTGAAGAGGAAGAACTCGAGAAAATCGCACAACTTTACACCGATTTGAACATCGACGGGTTGTTCGTCAACTTAGGAGCAAACCGTTGGGCGCTTCGTGTTTGGTACCCATTCGATAAGTCGGATGAGGATCTCGTCATCGAAGCACGTCAACGTGGTGAACTTGACGAATTCGAAGAAGAGTTCGAAGAAGCAGACGAAGGCATCGTCGATATCGAGGATGACTTGGATGTATTCGCAAAAGTTGAAGATTACGATTCATCTGAATTCGATGATGAGGACGAAGAAGAAAAAGTAGAAGGCCTTGACGATTTCAAGGACGATGACTTGGACGACGACCTCGATATCGAAGACGAGGATGATTTATAAGAGACCGCAAAAAAGCCGGGCATCGCGCCCGGCTAGGCGTGTCTCTTTTTCTTTTTTAGTCGTGTTCATCGACTTGAAAAAAAGAAAAAATAATATCTTGACGACTGCATCGTCTCTGGCGTAAATTAGTCATGGGCTAGTTTAGCACGTAACGATGCAGCAAAAGTGTCCTCCATTTTCGGGGGCACTTTTGCTTTTTTTGTTTTTTCGTTTCCCGATGGTTGGTATTCAAGAGAGGAGAAAGAAACATGACAAAGTACATTTTCGTAACAGGCGGGGTAGTATCTTCGCTCGGTAAAGGGATCACGGCAGCTTCGCTCGCGCGTCTACTCAAAAATCGAGGACTCAACGTCACGATTCAGAAGTTTGACCCATACATCAACATTGACCCAGGTACGATGAGCCCGTATCAACACGGAGAAGTATTCGTCACAGATGATGGCGCTGAGACTGACCTTGACCTCGGACACTATGAGCGCTTTATCGACATCAACTTGTCGCAAAACGCGAACGTCACATCAGGGCGCATTTATTCAACTGTCTTGAAGAAAGAGCGTCGTGGAGACTATAACGGTGGGACGGTTCAGGTCATTCCGCATATCACGAATGAAATCAAAGACCGTGTCTTCCGTGCAGGACGCGAGACGAACGCCGATGTCGTCATTACAGAGATTGGTGGAACAGTCGGGGATATCGAGTCCCTTCCGTTCATCGAAGCCATTCGCCAAGTGAAGAATGACATTGGGAAAGAGAACGTCATGTACGTCCACTGTACACTCGTCCCTTACCTTCGCGCAGCAGGTGAGATGAAGACAAAACCGACACAACACAGTGTCAAAGAGCTTCGCAGCTACGGAATTCAACCGGATATCATCGTTCTTCGTACGGAGCACGATATCCCAGAAGACATGCGTGAAAAAATCGCCCTCTTCTGTGATACACGCAAAGAAGCGGTCATCGAGGCGCAAGACGCATCGACACTTTATGAAGTACCACTCAACCTTCAAAAACAAGGAATGGACCAACTCGTCAACGACTACTTCGGTTTCAATTCACCGGCTGCTGACATGACGGCTTGGAAAGAACTCGTCCACACGGTCACACACCTTGAGAAGAAAGTGAAAATCGCACTCGTCGGGAAATATGTCGAATTGCGTGATGCGTATATCTCGGTCGCGGAAGCACTCAAACATGCGGGTTATGCGTTCAACGCGGATATCGACATCGACTGGGTCAACGCGGAAGACGTGACGGCTGAAAACGTCTCAGACATCCTCGGCGATGCGGACGGAATCCTCGTTCCAGGTGGATTCGGTGAGCGTGGAATCGAAGGGAAGATTGAAGCGACACGTTTTGCTCGTGAAAACAACGTCCCATTCTTCGGAATCTGTCTCGGGATGCAACTCGCGACGGTCGAGTTTGCCCGTAACGTCTTGAAGTTGGACGGCGCACATACTGCAGAAATCGATCCGTCGACACCGTATCCGATCATCGACCTTCTTCCAGAGCAAAAAGATATCGAGGATCTTGGGGGCACACTTCGTCTTGGACTTTATCCATGTAAACTCGAAAAAGGGACGAAAGCGCATGCGGCATACGATCAAGAACTCGTATACGAGCGTCATCGTCACCGTTATGAATTCAACAACGAATACCGTGAAGCGTTTGAAGCAGAAGGCTTCAAGTTCTCAGGTACGAGCCCAGACGGTCGTCTCGTAGAAATCATTGAGATTCCAGAACACAAGTGGTTCGTGGCATCACAGTTCCACCCAGAATTGATTTCGCGTCCAGAACGTCCACAACGTCTATTCCATGACTTCATTCAAGCATCACTTGGAGAATAAGTGATTGAAAGCCACGGTCCATTGCGGACCGTGGTTTTTCTACGTCAAAAGCATGAGAGGGAAAGCGCCTTCGGCAGGATACATCCCTATCACTTTGTGGGTACACTAGAAATAGAACGGGGAGAGGGTGAGGGCACATGAAAGAACGACATTCGATTTATCTTGGATATGGATTAGGGATTGTCGCGCTCAGTCTGTTGCCGTTCGTCGTCTTGCCTTCCCTTTTATTGCCGTATCAACTTGGCTGGACAGGTGTTGTTTTACTCGCCCTCTCGGTCGGGTTACTTCGAGCGATTCGGGACGGCTCGAGCGTCATCCTAAAGCAGATGTGGAAGATCACGTTCTCTCTCTTCTTGATTTTCGTTCTCGTCTATTATGTTTCATTCGGACTCATCCTTTACGACACATATGGATTGGATCGTTTACTAGAACAATATGAACGACAGGCGGTCTGGGTGTTTGCAGCATTTAGCTTTTTACAACCTATTGCCTTACCCGTCCCGGAAGCGGTCAGCGTGCCGATTGGGAGTGTCGCGCTCGGACCGTTTCGTGCCGCTTTGGTCGGAAGCGTTGCGACGACACTTGGAATCTTTGTCATGTATGGACTGGCCCGATTTGGTCGGGGGCGCATGATTCGTTGGGTCGATGAAGAAAAACTGAAGACGTACGATCGATATGTCGATCGATACGGTCTTGGTGTCTTGCTCGTCTTATTTATCATTCCGATTTTACCGGACGAGGTCATCTGTCTTGCGGCCGGATTCAGTCGCGTGCCCTTCCTGAGTTTCGCGGGCATCGCGTTTGGGGCAAAACTCGTCACGTCGTTCGGACTTGCTTATTCTGTCTCGATTGGACAATTGTTTATGACCGATTCGAGTCCAATCGCGATCGCTTCTGTCATGGCAAGTGTGATTATCTTGATTCTTGCGTTCATTTGGCGCAAGCGAAAAAAAGGGGATTCGAACGGGACACAAGAATAAGGTAGAGACGATCTATAGAGAGGAAGACAAGATGCGACAAGACAATGAAGTGGTCATTCGACCGATTGAAGAACAAGATTTAGCCCGACTATGGGAATTGATTTACCGGGAGGCGACTCCGGAATGGAAACAGTGGGATGCGCCTTACTTCGAACACAAGTCAATGTCTTACGAAGAGTTTCAGCAAATCGAGCGATCGTTCATCAAAAAAGAAGACATGTGGGTCATTGAGGTCAGTGGAACGGTATATGGCACGGTTTCCTATTATTTCGAAGATGCCGGACGAGAGTGGCTCGAGATGGGCATCATCTTGCACCAATCCGACCGCTGGAATCGCGGTGTCGGGACGCATGCCCTTCGTCTATGGACGAAACATTTGTTTGAAACGTTACCGGTCGTCCGCGTGGGATTGACGACATGGTCCGGGAACGAACGCATGATGCGGGTCGCTGAAAAAGTAGGGATGCAGCTTGAAGGTCGAATTCGTCAAGTGCGTGTCGTGAACGAGAAGCGCTATGATTCGATTCGGATGGGTATGTTACGGGAAGAATGGATGAAGACAGGTACGCCGTCTATGTGAACTACTCACCACTTATTTGCTTCGCAAATTGAAGTGGGAGCTTCTTGGGAAGATCGTGCTCCTACCAGCCACGGTTATTTACCAAGCTCGTCGGGCAGTCCCTGCCCTGAATGGTTGTCAGTCGGCCAACATCAATAGGTTGAGACTCGCGTTGATGTCACGGTCATGGTGCGCGCCACAAGCACACGTCCATTCACGGACATCCATCGTCTTCTTCTCGCCTTTGACGCCACAAGAAGAACAGATCTGCGTCGATGCGTACCAGGGGTCTGCCTTGATGAGTGTCCGTCCGTAGAAGTTTGATTTGTATTCGAGTTGTCGGACGAACTCGTACCAACTGACATCTGCAATCGATTTGGTGACCTTGTGGTTCTTCATCATGTCCTTCGACTTCAATGTCTCCACGACGATGACTTGGTTCTCGTCAACGATCCGTCTCGACAGCTTGTGAAGGAAGTCCTTGCGTTGGTTGGCGATTTTCTCGTGTCTCTTGGCGAGGATCAGCCTGGCTTTTTCACGATTCTTGCTTCCGATCTTCTTGCGTGACAGCGCGCGCTGTGCCTTCTTGACCTTTTCTTCGGACTTACGAAGGAAACGTGGGTTTTCGATCTTCTCCGAGACCATCGCGTCGTTCGTCATGACGGCGAAATGTTCCAGGCCGAGATCAATCCCGACTTTGTGCTCGACTGGAATCCATGGTGCATCGTCCTGTTCGACGAGGATGGAGATGAAGAACTTGCTCGTCCTCTTCATCGAGACCGTCGCCGACCGGATGACGCCCTCGAACGGGCGATGTTGTGTGAACCGCACGAACCCGATTTTAGGAAGTCTCACCTTGCCGTTCTCGATGCGGATCGTACCGTGCTGGTTGTTCGTCGTGTAGGAGGCGCGCGACCGCCGTCTCGATTTGAAGGCCGGGAAGCCGCCCGTCCCGGCGAAGAACTTCGCGAACGCGGTGTCGAGGTTCAGCTTTGCGTTCGCGAGCGCGAGGCTGTCCGCCTCGGCGAGGAACGGGAACAGTGGCTTGTAGGAGGCGGGTGTCGCCGGTTTCCGTCTCGTCACGATCCCTCTTTCGCCTCATCGCGGATGGCGATGCGGTCCTCGAGCAGCTTGTTGTAGATGAACCGGGCGCAGCCGATCGTCTTGATGAGGAAATCGGCCTGTGCGGGCGTCGGGTGGAGCCTGTATGTGTAACCTTTCAGCATGTCCGTCCCTCCTCCCTCCAGAAGATCGTGATGTATCCTCCTCGTCCGATACCCGCGGAAGGGGAGGGAGAATCTGACGGAATCACGAACTTTTGTTCGTCATATCTGTCACAGGGGGAAAAGACTTTTGGACCGGGTGATTCATCTCCCACCCACGCTGGGCTACGCCCCGAGACGCTTAGAGGAGGGAGAATTCTCGCCTACTTTTGTTAAAGACGACGTACCTGTTTTGTATGATTTTGTATATATTTGTCGCCATATTGACGATTTCATTCGTGAAGAGTTTGATACAATCGAATCGATTGAATGAAATAGGAGAGAATAAGAATGAGACGACACATGTTAGTTATTATGACGTTATTGATTGGGATGGGTACATGGTATTACATCGCGGGAGCCGCCCCAACGATTAAAGAAGTTCCGACACCATCCTTTACCGGACAATACCCCGGGTTACATTTAACGGTAGAGAGTGAACAAGCGAAAAGATATACGACATCAATCTCAGTTCCGAGAACGGATTATGAAATGCTAAACGAGGAGCTGGATGCATTCATTTTAGAAAAGAAAGAAGCATTTCAACACAACCTCACCCCTAGTCACGGTCAAACGGGTCACTTAAATATTCAGACCGATACATATCAAACGAATGAGGGAGAATATACGCTAGTCGTTCATACTTATGCATTCACTGGTGGTGCGAATGGTCAAACCACTGTCGACGTATTTCGGATGAACCTTTCGGACGGAACGTTCATTGAATGGGATGATGTCTTACGTGATGACCAACATGCATTAGAATGGTTCAAGCATAGCGTCATCACACAATTACAACATCGAGAATACGTGTTTGAGAATCAGTTACGTGAAGCGATTAAACATCCTAAATCGACGAAGTGGATACTGACGTCCTCTGGTCTAGATGTCATATTTGACGAGTATGAAGTGGCAGCGGGAGCGGCAGGTGTGGTAGAAGTTCATATTCCAATGAAGGAAGTTGAGCCGTTTTTGTTATCCAAATTAGATACGCCCACTACACAAGAAGAAGATTCTCCAATCATGAATCCCTCAAATAAGCCGCTTGAACCTAATGGGAAGTATGTTGCACTGACATTTGATGATGGACCACATCCAATCGTGACACCTCACATCCTTGAGACGCTTGAGAAATACCAAGCGCGTGCTACGTTCTTTATGTTAGGGAGTCAGATGGAATTCTATCCTGATGTAGCGAGACAAGTAGCGTTGTCAGGTCATGAGCTAGCAAATCATACTGAACATCACCCGGATTTGACACAATTGTCTGAGAAGGGAGTCAAAGAGGAACTCGAACAGGTTGATGGACGAATTGAGAGGCTTACGGGACAACGCCCATCATTGGTTCGTCCACCATACGGGGCTAAAAATGAAATGATTGAACAGATCATTCAGACAAAGGAGCAGACCCTTGCACTATGGACGGTCGATTCTCTTGATTGGAGTCACCGTAATGCCGATCAAATGTATCGCTTGATTATGGACAATGTCCATCCAAGTGCTGTTGTCTTGATGCATGATATTCATGAGTCCACAGCTGAAGGGTTGCCGAAAGTTCTCGATGCGCTGAAACGTGAAGGGTACACGTTTGTGACGATGAGTGAGCTCTTGACGTTGAAATAGTAAATGAACCCGCCGTGATAAACGGCAGGTTCATTTTTTTATTTCACTTCTTGATCTTTAATTGGGAACCAACCGGCACGTGTCGTGATGGCGTTCCATAGCGGAGCTGGGACAGCGAGTTCGGCTTGTTTGTTCAAGTCGAGTTCTGTCTCGATCTCGTCTTCGCGGTCCGATTTCACTTTTTCGAGCCATTCTGGATCGATGATCAGTTCGCGACCGAGTGCGGCAAAATCGACGACGTCGAGTGCGTCTTCCACTTGGGCCGGACGTTGGAGTTGCCCGACTCCGATGAGTGGGATGGCACCATTGATTCGATTGGCGATGCGGTCTATCGAACGCTCCGTGACATTCTCGTCACGCATGGAAGCTGTGTTGAAGTTCCAGAGAGAAGCGTGAATATAATCGACGCCCTCTTCTAAAATCATATCGAGTAACACATCCGTGTCGTCGAGTGTGATTCCTGGCTCTTCGATTTCTTCCGGTGAGAAACGATAGCCGACTAAGAAGTCTTCTGCATCTGCAGCTGCTTCTTTCACACGACGAATGACTTCGCGTGGGAACGTCAAACGTCCGTGGACATCACCGCCGAAGCGATCTTCACGGCGATTTGAATGCGGTGAGAAGAATTGTTGAATCAAGTAGGTGTTCGCTCCGTGAATCTCAACTCCGTCAAATCCGGCTTCGATGGCCCGACGCGTCGCTTCACCGAACGCCTCAATGATGGCTTCGACTTCTGACGTCTCGAGGGCACGTGGTGTGACGGCACCTTCTCGGACCGGTGCGACGGCACTTGCACTGACAGGTTGTTCGTTCGGGACGAGTTCAGGTGGTGACATCCGTCCAGCGTGGAAAATTTGAAGGATGGCTTTTGCGCCTTCTGCTTTTAAACTTTCCGCCAATTGACGGAGACCTGGGATGAATTTGTCGTCATTGACCCCGAATGCGTTCGGGAATCCTTTCCCGTCTTCTGTCACGTACGCGCAAGCCGTGATGGCGAGCCCGACGTTTTGCGCCCGCTTCCGATAGTAGGCGAGCTCATGCTCGGATACTTCGCCCGTTGGCTCTGATGAGTAATGTGTCATCGGTGCCAATACGAGGCGGTTCGGTACTTCGACGCCATTTTTGAACTGAAAAGGTTGTAACATACGTTTCATCTGAAATCCTCCTTCAACATGATACCTTGAAGTCTAAGCTTCTCGACTCAAAAATGCGAGTCGGATGCTTGTGAATGAACACATTACAGATTGCGCAAGCGTAAGAGATGATTGAACTGAAAAGAATAGGGTATAATACAGGAGAAAAGTTGATATTCGGTTCGAGACAATAGAGAGACCACAACAGAAGGGGGAAGCCTTGTTTTTGTTGTGGTCTCTTTTTCTATTCATTGAACCGTACTTACTATAGGAGGGAATAAGATGGAAATCAGAAATTTCTCAGCGAAAGAACGAGCGAAACGATACGAACAACTGACAAGCGAACGTCATGACGTTCTTGTTGTCGGTGGAGGGATTACCGGAGCGGGGATTGCGCTCGATGCGTCGTCGCGTGGGATGAAGACAGCGGTTCTCGAAATGCAAGACTTTGCGGCCGGGACGTCAAGCCGTTCGACGAAACTTGTTCACGGGGGACTCCGCTATTTGAAACAATTTGAAGTGGCGCTTGTCGCAGAAGTCGGGAAAGAGCGTGCCATCGTGTATGAGAACGGTCCTCATGTCACGACACCGGAACAGATGCTGTTACCGATGCACAAGGGAGGCACGTTTGGTCCCTTCTCAACTTCAATCGGACTCATGGTGTATGACTTCCTTGCAGGCGTCAAACGGGCAGAACGGCGCATGATGCTCAAACCGAATGAAGTCATCAAAAAAGCACCGCTCGTCAAAAAAGATGACTTAGTCGGTGGTGGATACTACGTCGAGTATCGGACGGATGATGCACGATTGACAATCGAAGTGGCGAAAGAGGCCGCGAATCATGGTGCGCTTCTCATGAACTACGCGAAAGTGACCGGACTGATTTATGAGAACGGCAAAGTAGCCGGTGTACACGTCGAAGACCAAATCGATGGGTCGACATATGACGTCTATGCGAAAAAAATCATCAATGCGACTGGTCCATGGGTCGATGAGTTACGGGAAGAAGACAACTCGAAAAAAGGCAAACAGCTTCGTTTGACGAAGGGAATTCACCTCGTCATCGATCAATCGAAATTCCCACTCAAACAGGCAATTTATTTCGACACACCAGACGGGCGCATGGTCTTTGCCATTCCACGCGGAAACAAAGCATATGTCGGAACGACGGATACGTTCTTCGATAAAAACAAAGCGCATCCACGCATGACGACAGAGGACCGCGATTATATTTTGGATGCGATCCATTATATGTTCCCGGACGTCCATGTCACAGCAGACGATGTGGAATCGAGCTGGGCGGGTATTCGTCCGTTGATTTATGAGGAAGGAAAGGACCCTTCTGAAATTTCACGTAAGGACGAAATTTGGCAGTCAGACAGCGGCTTGATCACGATTGCCGGCGGTAAATTGACAGGATATCGGAAGATGTCAGAAACAGTCGTCGACCTCGTCGCCAAATTGTTGAAAGAAGAAGAAGGCGTCGTTTACTTGGCGAGCCGGACGAAGCATATGCCGATGTCAGGTGGTCACGTCGGCGGTTCGAAAGGATTCAAAGACTTCCTTGAGAAGAAAACGAAAGAACTTCAAAATCACGGTCTCGACGCGGGGCACGCGGAAGAACTCGTCCGTCTATACGGTTCGAATATTGACCGCGTCATCGAGCGGATGGACTCGAACGCGTATGACTTGCCAGAGGTCGTCTATGCACAGTTGATTTATGGCATTGAAGAAGAATCGGTCGTTCGTGCCATCGACTTCTTGATTCGTCGGACCGGAGCGATGTTCTTTGATATCGATTTCGTACGTCAACACAAAGACGGTGTCCTTCGCTGCATGGCCGACGTCTTCAAATGGTCGGATGAGCGTTTGAAAGAAGAGCGTGAAGAGGTCGAGAAGGAGATTGAAATCGCAGTTGTGCCTGTGACTGTCGAATCGTAATGCACTGTATCGAAGGAAAGGTTCATTCTAAACAGGATGAACCTTTTTTGTGGCATGGTTTCGTCGATTCGGAATAACGGTATACCTCATAAGTAGTGATTCTTAGATTGAGGGAGAACTTTTTATGAAACGAAATCTCGTTGCCATCCTATTGATTGGCATTCTATTAGTAGTAGGGTGGCGTTATGTCGATCCCAATCGATTATTGGCCGATGTTTATTATGTCAAAGTCCCAAGTGCAGAAGTGGCGACACAAACTTCATCCGGTTATCGCTATGATCTCATCGGATACGACGAGGATGGAAAAAAACGTCCTCTGTCGATTGCCACTTCGGGGTTGTTACCGGAAGGAAACTATCTGCGGGTATTCGTGAAAGAAGAAGATGCGGAAGTGACCGACTACGAGCAGGTGAATGTCCTAGACGTACCTGAACAGTTGAAGGAAGAACAGGAAGAAGACAATTCCGAGCCATCGTTCCCTTGATTTCAAAAGATAGACGTCGCGAAAAAGAGATGAGTTTGGTAAGGTTAAATTGTTTGAATATGGTAAACGATGAATGAAAGAAGGGACATGCATGTCACGGATGTTAATAGCAGATGACCAGGACGGAATTCGTACGATGCTCGCGCAAGTGTTCACGAACATGGGTGTAGACGTGGACACGGCGCAAGACGGCATCAGCGCCTGGGGGTTTTTAGAGCGGGAACAATATGATTTGGTATTGCTCGATATGAATATGCCTCGTATGTTTGGACATGAAGTATTGCGTCGCATGCGCGAGAAACCGTTAGACACACCTGTCATGATCATGACGGCGTTTGGGGAGGAAGCGGTGATTGAAGAAGTGCGCCGTCTCGGAATCACAGCACAATTTGAGAAACCGTTTGATATTTATGGAATGATTGAAAAAGTGAAAGAAGTCTTGAAAATTTGACGTTTCGTCACCAAGATGACATATGTAAACGCTTGCGCTAAGCCATTTCTATGCCCGAATATCATAGGCACATGTTTTACGGTGTGTTATAATGGGAACGAATTGCACGGGGGAACTTTTCCCAAACGTGTATAATAGCGAACAGACAGGAGGATGTCATTATGCCATTAGTATCAATGACAGAAATGCTTAACAAAGCATTCGAAGGCAAGTATGCAGTCGGCCAATTCAACATCAACAACCTCGAGTGGACGCAAGCGATTCTTCGCGCTGCGGAAGACGAGAAATCACCAGTAATCCTCGGTGTATCAGAAGGTGCAGCGAAGTACATGGGTGGCTTCACGACAGTTGTCAAAATGGTTGAAGGTCTTATGCACGACTACAACATCACTGTTCCAGTTGCAATCCACCTTGACCACGGTTCTTCATTCGATAAGTGTAAAGCAGCGATCGACGCTGGTTTCACGTCAGTCATGATCGACGGTTCACACCACCCGATCGATGAAAACATCGAAATGACGAAACAAGTTGTCGAGTACGCGCACGCTAAGGGTGCTTCTGTTGAGGCAGAAGTCGGTACAGTTGGCGGCGAAGAAGACGGTGTTATCGGTGGCGTACAATACGCTGACCTCGATGAGTGTGTACGTGTTGTCAAAGAAGCGAAAGTGGATGCACTTGCTGCAGCACTCGGTTCTGTACACGGTGAATACCAAGGCGAGCCGAAACTTGGCTTCAAAGAGATGGAAGAAATCGCAAACGCGACACAAACTCCACTCGTTCTTCACGGCGGATCAGGTATTCCTGAGCACCAAATCAAAAAAGCAATCGAGCTCGGCCACAGCAAAATCAACGTCAACACTGAGTGCCAACAAGAATGGACTCGTGCGGTACGTGAGAAAATTGCTGCTGATGCAAAAGTATATGACCCACGTAAAATTATCGGACCTGGTATCGAAGCGATTTATAACGTCGTTACTGGCAAGATGCGTGAGTTTGGTTCAAGCAACCAAGCTTAATCCTGTCCTGAAAGGCTGACTCTTTTGTAGAGTCAGCCTTTTTTTGATGATTTAGGGAACGTATACATATATGGTGAAAAAAAGGGGGGAGTCTTTGTGATTTATAACGAGCGACCGACAGAATTGTTTTGGCGAATCTTTTATGTATATGGAGCAGTCGTGTTGATTGGTCTTTCTTTAGCATTAGCCGCCGCCCCACTCATTTTAATTTATTATTATCCGGTACCTTGGCTTATTCCATTGTTAGTCTTAGTCGCCATCGGTGGGTTTGGGGTGTATTGGTTTACGAACACATTCCGTCGTTTATTTTGGAAAGAACGGAATCACTCTAGATACAAAATGACCGCAACGAGCATCGAGGGTGTGACGTATCGGCATGAACCGGGCGAGTCGGTCGAGCAATCATTTCTAATCTCAGCGAT
Organism: Exiguobacterium sp. s163; assembly: GCF_018617135.1. GTDB lineage: Bacteria > Bacillota > Bacilli > Exiguobacteriales > Exiguobacteriaceae > Exiguobacterium > Exiguobacterium profundum. The sequence continues at coordinate 1,008,816 of NZ_JACSJN010000001.1, read as the reverse complement.
TCGACAAATCGTCTTCTTCCCGGCGATTGTCCGAAAGACACAGCCGTCTCCGACGGTTCGGATTGGTCGGCCTACGGTAGAGTACACTCCGATGCTATCGATTATGACAAAAGATGATGCCATGGAAATCTTGTTCGATCAACGTGATCTGGTTGCCTTTGATCAATGGATAAAATCTTTCCATGAGCAGGGAATTCCGCTATTTTACACACCAAAAGAATTGTATTGGATTGGTGCGAATATCTCGACACGACGTGAGCGATTTGAACGGTTGAGTCGTCCGGAAGAAATCGTTCCATTTGTCTACACCGGCGACCTTGTGGCAGATGAGCAGACGGCAGCAACGAATTGGATTGAAACCCACGGATTGGAACGTTTGAAAGAAGGACCACACCAAGCATACTATGTGAAGCAAAGTAAAATTATGAAATGGTCATTTTTCGGGACGCTCGCTGGGATTGGCCTTGTCGTAGGATCGATGCTTGCAATCGCATCGTTGACGTAAAGGGTATAGCAATTCGACATGACTTTCCTCATAATAGAGATTGTAAGCGATCACAAATTAAGGAGGAGACACATATGCGTTTTTTCATTGACACAGCAAATGTGGAAGACATTAAAAAAGCTCATCAAATGGGCGTCATTGGAGGCGTGACGACGAATCCATCGCTCGTCGCCAAAGAAGGTGTCGATTTCCATACAAGACTTCGTGAAATCTGTGAGATCGTCGGGGATCTCTCGGTCAGCGCCGAAGTTATTGCACTCGATGCGTCGGGTATGGTGGAAGAAGGAAAGGAACTTGCCGCCATCGCGCCGAATATTACGGTAAAGGTACCGATGACACCAGCGGGGATGCAAGCGGTAAAACAGTTCAAGGAGCTTGGAATCAAGACAAACGTCACGCTCATCTTTAACGCCAACCAGGCCTTACTTGCGGCACGTGCCGGGGCATCATACGTTTCTCCATTCATCGGACGCTTGGATGACATCGGACAAGATGGGCTTGATTTAGTTGAGACCATTGCGAACATCTTCGCAATCCATGGCATCGAGACAGAAATTATCGCAGCATCTGTGCGTCATCCGGTTCACGTGACAAAAGCTGCACTCCTTGGGGCTGACATTGCCACAGTCCCTTACAAAGTTATCGAACAAATGATGAAACATCCGCTCACAGACAAAGGCATTGAGCAGTTCTTAGCGGATTGGAACAACGCTCAATCCAAATAAGTCCGTCGTAGAAAGGTTTTGATCAGCGTGGAAATTCTCCATATCGTTGGGCAGCAAAAACTAGAAGGAACCGTCGAGATTAGCGGAGCGAAACAGAGCGCTCTCCCTTGCCTTGTGGCTGCACTTCTCACGGAAGAGTCGGTGACGATTGAAAACGTTCCGATGATTGAAGACGTGGAAGTGATGGTCAATTTGTTAAAAGAGTTAGGGGTTCGAGTAGAGCGGGATGGCGAACGAATGACGATTCATTCGAATGAAGCAGTCGCAATGCCTCTCCTCGGTTCTGAGACGCGCAAAGTCCGTGCCGCTGTCTATTTACTCGGGGTCTTCGCGGCTCGCTTTGGAAAAGGGGCGGTTGGGTTACCTGGAGGATATGCGATTGGTCCACGGCCGATTGACTTACATTTGAAAGCGTTGGAACGTCTCGGCATTCATGTTGAGAATGAATCAGGTCTCTATCATGTCCGGGTCGATAAACTTGTTGGGAATCGAATTTACTTGGACTTGCGGTCGTTTGGGGCAACCGTGAGTGCAATGCTTGCGGCTGTTCTAGCGACAGGGACGACGGTCATCGAAAACGCGGCTTGCGATCCGGAAGTCGTCGATGTGGCGACCATGCTCACATCGATGGGTGCACATGTGAGTGGGGCAGGAACGGATGAGATTCGAATTAAAGGGGTGGAACGCCTCCACGGTTGTACGCACACACTCATTCCAGATCGTCTCGAAGCCGGAACGTTCATGATGTTCGGTGCAGTGTCCGGTCGTGTGACCGTCCAACCGGTCATTCCGACACATCTCGAAGGGGTCATTCAAAAACTGTTGGATTTCGGAGCGGACGTCGAGGTCGGTGAGGAGTCAATTACCGTGACGGCGAACCAATTCATGCCAACAGATATTCGGGTATTCCATTACTCGGGGTATCCGAGCGACTTGCAACCGGTGATGACGGCAGCCTTATTAAAAGCTGACGGAACGAGTGTTGTCACCGATAAATTGTATGCGCAACGATTCCGCCACATCGCCGAGATGCGACGGATGAATGCGCAAATTACACTGGAGGATGCATCGGCTGTGATTCGTGGCGGCAATAAGCTGGCGAACGCAGAGATGGAATGCACCGATGCACGGAGTGCCGCGGCCCTGGTACTGTCAGCGCTCCAAGCTTCTGGTGAATCGACGCTACTACATGCGGAACGACTGAATGATTCGTATGTCGACTTTGTCGGCAAATTCAAACAACTCGGTGCGCTCGTTTGGGTGGAGGAACAAACCGAGGTATAAAGGGGAGATTTCGGGTGGAACGAAGTTTATCGATGGAACTGGTTCGGGTGACAGAAGCGGCGGCACTTGCTTCAGCCCGTTGGATGGGACGAGGATTGAAAGTCGAAGCGGATGATGCGGCAACGACGGCCATGCGCGACGTATTTGACACGATTCCGATGAAAGGGATTGTCGTCATCGGTGAAGGGGAGATGGATGAGGCCCCGATGCTATACATCGGAGAAAAAGTCGGAAATGGCTACGGTTCTCGTCTCGATGTCGCAGTCGATCCGTTAGAAGGGACAAACATCGTAGCGACCGGAACGTGGGGAGCACTTGCGGTTCTCGCGGTCGCGGATGCAGGCGATCTCCTTCATGCTCCAGACATGTACATGGATAAAATTGCCGTCGGACCGGAAGCGGCAGGTCTCGTCAGTCTCGACAACTCGATTGAAGAGAACATTGAAATCGTGGCGAAAGCGAAGAAGAAAAACGTGGAAGATGTCGTCGTCACGATTTTACATCGGGACCGTCACGAAGAAACCATTCAACGTGTCCGCGCGACCGGTGCGCGAATCAAATTGATTCCGGACGGGGACGTCGCCGCGGCCATCAACACCGCTTTCCCGAAAACGGGTGTCGATTTGTTGCTCGGTTCAGGCGGGGCGCCAGAAGGTGTCATCGCTGCAGTCGCAATGAAGTGTTTAGGTGGAGACTTCCAAGGGCGTTTGCTCCCGGAAGATGAAGCGCAGAAACAACGTTGCCATGACATGGGAATCGAAGATACGGATCGAATCCTCCTCCTCAATGATTTGGTGAAAGGTGAAGATTGTATCTTTGCGGCGACCGGCGTCACAGATGGTGAGCTGTTACGTGGAGTCCAATTCACGTCACAAGGCGGACAGACCCATTCGGTCGTCATGCGTGCCAAGTCCGGTACCGTTCGTTTCGTCGAAGGGAACCACTCACTTAAGAAAAAACCAAAAATGGTCATGAAACCAGAATGATCAGAAGTCGTGGATGTGAAAACGTCCACGACTTTTTTGTGGTGAAAGCGTCAGAAAACGGGAATGGATAGTCAGGAGGTGGGTGTGATGATTCAGGTTGAAGGACTCGTCAAAACATTCAAGGATGTTCCAGCTGTCGATGACGTGTCATTTTTCGTGAAAGAAGGAGAAATCTTTGCGTTTTTAGGTCCGAACGGTGCGGGTAAATCGACGACGGTGCAAATGTTGACGACACTCGTGAGACCGACATCTGGAGCGGCACGTGTCAATGGATTCGATGTCGTTAAACAAGAAAAAGATGTCCGATTATCGATTGGAGTTGCCTTACAAGAAACAGGAATCGATAAAGTGTTGACGGGACGAGAGCTCCTTGTCTTACAAGGGCGTTTGTTTAAGATGTCGAATGAAGAGGCGCAACGTCGAGCCGATGAGTTACTCGAAGTCGTTTCACTGACGGATGCGGCCGATCGCCGAAGTGGTACCTATTCCGGTGGGATGCGACGACGTCTCGACTTGGCTCTCACACTCGTCCATCGTCCGACGGTCTTGTTTTTAGACGAACCGACGACCGGACTCGATCCGGCGAGCCGAATCGAAATTTGGAATGAAGTACGCCGATTGAACGAGGAATTCGGGACGACGATTTTTTTAACGACCCAATACTTAGAGGAAGCAGATGAGTTGGCTGACCGGATTGCAATCATCAATCACGGGAAGATTGTGAGTGAAGGAACGGCCGAGGAATTGAAACAGCTCGTCGGTGGAGAGACGATTTCGATGGACTTCGCTACAGAATCTGAAGCTACCCTTGCCGCGACGCGATTTCATACATCTTCGAATGGCACACATGTATCGTTTGAGTTACGTGACATGACGTTGACTGAGATTATTCGTTCCTTGGATGAACAAGGGTTGCAGCCTGAACGATTGACTGTCAAGCAACCATCGCTCGATGATGTATTCTTGAAAGTGACAGGCGAATCGTATGAAGGAGGCGAGATCCGTGTGGACTGAGACATGGCTATTCACGAAACGGAGTTTGCTGACGACTATTCGAAATCCGTTTTCATTCATCCCGAACTTGATCATTTCTGTATTCTTTTTACTTGTGTATACGAGTGGCTTGTCGAGCGTGGCCTCGTTGCCTCAGTTCGAAGGGAGCGACTATTTGAATTTCATCTTACCCGTATCCATTGTTTCAGGTGCAGTCGGGGGAGCGGGAGGCACGGGTCAGGCACTTGTCCGAGATATTGAGAGTGGCTATTTCGCAAGGCTCTTGTTGACACCGGCGACCCGTACGGCGATTGTGCTCGGACCGATGATTGCGGGGATGTTGCAGTTACTCGTCCAAACGCTACTTATTTTTGCTGTCGCGTTTCTCCTAGGTCTCACGATTCCAGTCGGGGCAATCGGTTTCTTCTTCACAGTACTGCTCGCGATTGGATTTGGACTTGGTTTCGCAGGATATTCAGTAGGTGTCGCCTTGAAGACACGAAATGCACAAGCGGCACAGGCAGGGACGTTGTTGTTCTTTCCTTTAATTTTCCTGTCGACGACGTTCGTTCCGAAAGAATTGATTGAAGCCGAATGGTTGAAAGTGGCGGCGACGTTCAATCCAACCACGTATATTTTCGAAGGGATGCGTGCGGTTCTGACGCAACCGGAGATTGACTGGGGTGCTTTATCTGCAGGGCTCGCAGTCGCGGGTACGATGAGTATACTCATGATTGTCTTTGCGGCAACAAACGCGAGAGGAGCGTTGAAGCAAAAATAAAGGAGGAGTTTGATGCAGGAACTATCAACGATGATTCGGATCATGTTAACAGGTATTGGAGCATATATTTCAATCATTATCATGTTGCGTGTTTCTGGTAAGCGTACATTGGCAAAAATGAATGCATTTGATTTTATTGTGACGGTTGCACTTGGTTCTATTTTGGCAACGACCTTGACTAGTCAACAAACCTCTTTATTGGCTGGACTCACTGCATTCGGTACACTAATCGTCTTACAATATATATTAGCGAAACTATCTAAGCGATTCTCCATTGTGAATCAAATGATTAAATCAGAACCAACTCTACTGTTTTATAAAGGAGATTATTTGAGAGAACATCTAAAGAAAGAACGAATTCTAGAGATAGAGGTCATTCAAGCGATTCGATCAAGTGGCACTCCTCTAGGACAAGTCGAAGCAGTAATCATAGAAACGGATGGAACGTTTTCTGTTTTGAAAGACTCTCGTCATGTAATGGAACATGTGAACAAATAAAAACGACTCGGTTCCGATGAACCGAGTCGTGATATTGTATTAGAGATATGATCCAGCGCCTACATAGCGTGGTGCCCAGTATCCAGAAGTGAAGCTCGCGTATTTCACGCCGCCTGTTTCTGAGCTGATCATTTGTGTTTTGCTAAGTGCCATTCCGACGTGTTGAATCGTTCCGCCTGAATGTGAGAAGAAGACGAGGTCACCCGCTTGGATCGATGATTTCGAGATTTTCTTTGCGCTTGAGTATTGCTGACGTGAAGAACGTGGAAGTGTTTTTCCGATTGCTTTCTTGTACACGTGACCAGTATATCCTGAGCAGTCAAACCCTGAAGTTGTTGTTCCACCATAGCGATACGGTGTTCCGAGATATTTCTTCGACTCAGCGACGAGTTTCGAACGTTTGCTTGAAGATGACGTTGAGACCGTTGTTGATGTCGACGTGTTCGCTTTCAAGTACGTGAACGTTGAAGATGCTGAGATGTAACGGTGTGTGCCTTTGTAGTTGATTTTGTAGAACGAACCGGATTTACCAAGGTATGTATAGCGTTGACCTTTATCCATTTTCGCGACGACTTTCGATGACGTAAGTGACGGGGCAGTACGGATGTTCAAACCGTTTACTTTCGAGTAAGCAAATGTACCGGTAGCGGCTTCTGCTTGTTCACCTGTTGAGAACATAAGACCCGAGAAAGCGACAGTGGCAGCGACGACGATTGATGCAATACGCTTTAACATTGTATAAATCCCTCCGTTTTTTAAAATCAAGACATTCGTATATGACAAATCGAGTAATTTTTATGGTAGAGCACAAGCTGCGGGATATACCCGGTTTCCTGTGCAAATAAACTATATCATGCGCAAGACCGATAGCATTTTTCAATCGCAAGTCAAAAAAGCAGTTTCTTGTAACAAAAATGAAACAATATGTGGATATAGCACTTATTTTGTTACAAAACGATCTTTTACTGTGTAAGGATTTGTACAAGAGGGAAACGATTGAACAAGAGGTGAATTTTGCACGGTGACGGCACGGGCAAAATATGGTTAGATGATGGCAGAACAAATGAATCAAGTTGAATGCTTCTTGTAATGAAATGTAGAAAGATAGGTGACTTGAATGAGTCAACAGACAGAACCGACAAAGAACTATACACTTCGTGAGCTTGAAACGAAGACGTTGAAAGAATTATATGAAATTGCCAAAGAAGTCAAAGTACCGAACTTTCGAGAAGCGCGTAAGCGTGAGCTCATGTTCCGTATTTTGAAATCACAGGCTGAATCAAAAGATTTATACTTCCTCGAAGGTATTTTAGAGATCATCCCACCGAATCCACAGTCTCAAAATGATGGCGGATTTGGATTCCTCCGACCAATCAACTATTCTCAATCTTCCGAAGACATCTATATCGCCGCATCGCAAATTCGTCGCTTTAATCTTCGAAACGGGGACCTTGTCACAGGAAAGGTCCGTAAACCGAAGGAGAATGAACGGTTCCAAGGTTTGTTGAGTGTGGAAGCGGTCAATGGAGAGTCGACGGACTCGACGCGTTCGCGTGATTATTTCCCGGCATTGACACCGATTTATCCAGAACAACAGATGGTGCTCGAGACAGAGCCGACCCATCTTTCGGTTCGTGTCATGGATATGATCGCACCAGTAGGGTTTGGCCAACGCGGGTTGATTGTGGCACCACCAAAAGCGGGGAAAACGTCGCTTTTAAAAGAAATTGCCAACTCGATCACGACGAATCATCCGAACGTCGAATTAATCATTCTTCTAATCGATGAACGACCAGAGGAAGTGACGGATATTCAACGCTCTGTACCGGATGCGGACGTGGCGTTCTCGACTTTTGATGAGACGCCGGAAAACCATGCGCGTATTTCAGAACTCGTTCTCGAACGCGCGATGCGTCTCGTGGAACATAAGAAAGACGTGGTCATCCTACTCGATTCCATCACACGCTTGACGCGTGCGTACAACCTGTCTGTTCCACCGAGCGGACGGACACTCTCGGGGGGGATTGACCCGGCGGCGTTCCACAAACCGAAAAAGTTCTTCGGAGCGGCACGGAATATCGAGGATGGAGGTAGCTTGACGATCCTCGCGACAGCGCTCGTCGATACCGGATCACGAATGGACGACGTCATCTATGAAGAGTTCAAAGGAACAGGGAACATGGAACTGCATCTGGACCGGAAATTGGCAGAGCGCAGGATCTTCCCTGCAATCGATATTCGTCGCTCGGGAACACGGAAAGAAGAGTTGCTACTCGGGAAGGACGAACTCGATTCGCTCTGGACAATTCGTCGTACGATGAACGAGTCTCCAGACTTCATCGAACAGTTCTTACGCCGCGTCCGTGAGACGAAAACAAACCTCGACTTTTTTGCTGCGCTAGAGGCAGATAAGAAAAAAAGACGACCGGTGAAAAAAACGAAAACAGACTTGTAAAACCTATAGTAGGGTGATATTATATTCTAGTGAACTTTCTCTAGGTTGAAAGAATACTTAGGGCCGAAGGAGTTGAAAAGCAATGAAACAAGGAATCCACCCAGAATACCGTAAAGTCGTATTCATGGACTCGACGACAGAATTCAAATTCATCACTGGTTCAACTCGTTACTCTAACGAGACAATCACGATGGAAGATGGAAACGAGTACCCACTCATCCGTGTCGATGTATCTTCTGATTCGCACCCGTTCTACACAGGTCGCCAGAAATTCGCATCTGCAGATGGTCGTATCGAGCGCTTCAACAAGAAATACCAACGTTAATCGTAAAGTTGTATGCTCACCGCCTAGGGATTGCCCTTGGCGGTTTTTTGTTGCATCGACACGGGTAAAGAGACGAAAGACTGTCGTGAGGGGGCCGTTATGGAATTTATACTCATTAGTATCAGCTTGTTGATCGGGGTCGGCATCATGTCCCAATGGTTGGCATGGCGTTATCAAATCCCAGCAATCATCATTATGACGCTCGCTGGAGTATTGGCCGGTCCAATCCTTGGGCTGTTCGACCCACGTGAATTATTAGGAGATTTATATAGTCCCATCATTTCGTTTGCGGTCGCCATCATCTTATTTGAAGGAAGTCTTGGGCTTCATTTTAGCGAAATCAATCAGTTCCGACGGTCGATCGTCCGGATTGTCACGATTGGAGTCGCGCTCTCGTTTGTCGGGATGTCGCTACTCATTCAATATGTTGGAGGATTACATTGGGTCGTTGCCTGGACGATGGGGGCGCTCTTCGTCGTGACGGGTCCGACTGTCGTCATTCCGTTGTTACGTCAGGCACATTTGAAAGATCGGGTCGGAGCGATTTTGAAGTGGGAAGGCATCATTGTCGATCCTGTCGGAGCATTACTCGGACTCTTCGTCGTTCGACTCGGATATATCGTTTATGAAGGTATGGATTTATGGATGCAACTCCTCTTCGCAGGTGCTTGTATCGTAGGAATCGGACTCGGTTACTTGTTCGGCCATCTCTTGATGGGATGGTTTGTGGCAGAAAAAGTACCTCGCTATCTCCGTGCTTCGGTCACGTTGACGGCCGTCCTCATTTTATTCTCACTCAGCGAGCTCATGATGCATGAAGTCGGGCTGCTCGCCGTGACGGCGATGGGGATGACGATGGCCAATACGAAGCATCGGGATGAAGAAATCATCGAAGAACTGCAGTCATTCAAAGAGGATATTTCAATCTTGCTCATCTCGTCTGTCTTCATCTTGTTGACGGCATCTCTGTCCCGGGTCGAGCTGTTGAACATTTTCCAATGGCCGCTCCTCTTGACGATTGCGGGCATTCTGTTCTTGGTTCGCCCAGTTGCGATTTACTTGTCGACCATCGGTGGAGGTTTGCCATTGGCGGAACGAGGATTCATCGGCTGGATTGCGCCGCGCGGGATTGTCGCGATGACGGTCGCTGGATTCTTTGCTGAAGAAGTCGCGCATCTCGGGATTGATGATGCGAAACAAATGTTGCCGCTCACACTCGGTCTCGTCTTCATTTCCGTCACACTGCACGGTCTCACGATTCGACCGCTCGCGCGTAAATTGAAATTAATCGATGAACAAAAAGAGGCGAACGCTGACGAATAAAGGACGGAGTTCTTTCAATCAGCATTTAGGAGAAGTCAACCCTTTTCCTCAACTCGAAAGATAGGTATAATCGGAAAGCGATTATCGATGGAGAGGGCGAAGAACAATGATGCATGTGACGAACCGATATGGTTGGATTGAAGTGATTTGTGGGAGTATGTTTTCGGGGAAGTCGGAGGAATTGATTCGCCGAGTCCGCCGTGCTCATTATGGAAAGATTCCGGTCCAAGTGTTCAAACCAGCAATCGACGACCGGTATCATGAAGAGAACGTCGTCTCACACACAGGGAACTCGGTCGTGGCCGTGCCGATCGTATCGAGCCAAGACTTATATGATGCTGTACGTGAAGAAACACAGGTCATCGCGATTGATGAGGTACAATTTTTTGATGAGGGAATTGTGGACGTCATCGAACAACTTGCGAACGAAGACAAACGCGTCATCTGCGCCGGGCTCGACATGGACTTTCGGGGCGAACCGTTCACGATGATGCCTGAATTGTTGTCACGCGCGGAGTTTGTGACGAAACTACAGGCAATCTGTTTGTCATGCGGCGCGCCTGCTTCACGGACACAGCGTCTGATTGACGGGCAGCCGGCTCGGTATGAGGACCCGGTCATCTTGGTCGGGGCTTCCGAGTCTTACGAACCACGATGCCGACATTGTCATGATGTACCGAATAAACCACATCCGGTCCGCCATACTGTGGTAGACTGATGAATCGACGGACCGCCCTCGGCGGTCCGTTTTTTTTGCTATAATAGATAGAGTTTGATTTGACGGAGAAAGGACGGATCATCATGTTTGACCGTTTAAGTGTATTAGAAGATCGTTACATGCAATTGAATGAAATGCTCGCCGATCCTGAGGTGCTCAGTGACTCGACGAAGTTGAGACAATATTCGAAAGAGCAGGCACAACTAGAAGAGACGGTACAGATGTATCGTCAGTATAAAGAGACAAGTCAGGCGTTCAAGGAAGCGAAATCGATGCTTGAAGACCGAACGCTCGACGCCGATATGCGTGAATTGGCAAAAGAAGAGATGAACCTCCTCGAGCCAGAAGTCAAAGAGCTAGAGGCGAAACTGCGGATTTTATTGCTTCCAAAAGACCCGAACGATGACAAGAACGTCATCGTCGAAGTCCGAGGGGCGGCAGGCGGAGACGAAGCGGCGCTCTTTGCGGGAGATTTGTATAAGATGTATACGCGATTTGCTGAACGTCAAAATTGGAAAGTGGAACTGATTGACGCGAACTATACCGAACTCGGTGGATTTAAAGAAGTGACGTTCATGATCAACGGGGCAGGCGCCTATTCAAAGCTCAAGTTTGAGAACGGAGCCCATCGTGTGCAACGGGTCCCGTCGACGGAATCGGGCGGACGAATCCATACGTCCACAGCAACGGTAGCCGTTCTCCCAGAGGCGGAGGATGTCGAAGTGCACATCGATATGAAGGACGTACGGGTCGATACGTTCACTTCATCTGGTCCAGGGGGGCAATCGGTCAACACGACGCAATCGGCTGTCCGTTTGACACACATCCCGTCAGGACTCGTCGTATCGTGCCAGGATGAGAAGTCGCAACATAAAAATAAAGACAAGGCGATGAAAGTCCTTCGGGCACGTCTCTATGACAAGATACAAAGCGAACATATGGAAGAATTATCGGCACAGCGTAAATCGGCTGTCGGAACAGGTGACCGTTCCGAACGGATTCGCACGTATAACTTCCCGCAAAGTCGTGTCACAGATCATCGGATCGGCTTGACCCTTCAGAAGTTGGACCGTGTCCTAGCAGGCGAACTCGAAGATATTATCGACGCACTCATCATGGACGAACAGGCACGTCTGATGGAGGATGCGGAATGATGCGGATTGCCGTGTTACTTAAACAGACGGAAGAACGGCTAGTTGAAGCTGGGCGCGATCGTGCGGCTGCCGAGTGGTGGCTCATGCATGTGCTACAAGTCGACCGCACGGGTCTCCTCGTTCGTTTGTCGGATGAATTGTCCTCAGATGAAGCGGCACGTTTCGAGGCGGGAATCGAGCGTTTACTGATGGGAGAACCGGTACAGCACGTGATCGGACATGCTCCCTTTTACGGGCGTTCGTTTGAAGTGAACCGGGACGTGTTGATTCCGAGACCAGAAACGGAAGAATTGATTGATTGGGTACTTGGGCAACTTCGTCACATGAAGGATGATGAGATTGTCGATGTCGGAACGGGAAGCGGAGCAATCGCAATCACGTTGAGCCTTGAGCTCGGAGTACGCGTGCAAACCGTTGATATTTCTCCGGAAGCAATAACGGTTGCAAAGCGGAATGCGACCGCTCTTGGTGCGAATGTACGATTTTATGAAGGCGACGGGCTCGCCCCGATTGCGGACCACTCGATTCGCGTCCTCGTATCAAATCCGCCCTATATCGAGGCGGATGAATTGTTGGATGAGACGGTCGTCGGCTACGAACCGCATCTTGCCCTCTTTGGAGGGAAAGATGGGCTCGACATGTATCGGCAATTGATTGCGGAGTCGGTGCGCGTCTTACGTGCCGATTGGCATTTGATTGCGTTTGAAATCGGGTATAACCAAGGACAAGATGTGAAATCATTACTGTCTGAACGTTATCCTGAAGCAGAAACGGGTATTTTAAAAGATATAAACGGCAAGGACCGTATCGTCTATGCCGTAAGGGAAGGGATTGCGTATGGAAACGAAATGGATTAATTCGAATGAGATTGAAGAGGGGGTACGTCTTCTTCAAGCGGGTGAAATCATCGCCATGCCGACAGAAACCGTCTATGGTCTCGCTGGAGATGCCATGAACGATGTGGCAATTCGAAAGATTTTTGAGGCAAAAGGTCGTCCGTCGGATAACCCGCTCATCGTCCATATCGCTTCAATCGAACAAACGAGTTTGTTTGTCGATTCGATTCCTCCTGTTGCCAAACGCTTGATGGATGCGTTTTGGCCAGGCGCTTTGACGATCATCTTGCCTTCAAACGGACGAGCTTCTTCGCTCGTGACCGCGGGCCTCGATTCCATCGGGCTCCGGATGCCGAACCATCCGGCAGCACTCGAGTTGATTCGCAAGTCAGGGTTAGGACTTGCGGCTCCGAGTGCGAATCGTTCCGGACGACCGTCGCCGACGACCGCTCAACACGTCGCGGATGACTTGGACGGACGAATCGCAGGAATCGTGGATGGAGGTCCTACCGGAATCGGAGTCGAGTCAACCGTTGTGGATTGTACGGGTGACACGGTAACGATTTTACGACCAGGTGGTGTGACGCGAGAAGAAATGGAAGCCGTCATCGGACCGGTCGCCTTAGATGCCAATTTGAGTAACGATGAAGCCGCGCCACGATCGCCGGGAATGAAATACACGCACTATGCTCCGACAGCACCTGTTTTTTTAGTCGATGGCACACGTGAAGATCTGGAGCGTGTCATCGAGGAACGGAAGCAAGCGGGGTTGCGAATCGGTGCCCTCGTCTTCGACGAAAACCCGACACCGGCTGAGGTCACGCATTCACTTGGGACCTCGATGGAAGTGGCGGCACAACGCTTATACGATGCGCTTCGTCGATTTGATGAAACAGACGTGGATGAGATTTATGTGAACACGATTGAACCGGTCGGAGTCGCATTAGCCGTCTATAACCGTTTATACAAAGCGGCGGGCGGAAAGGTTGTGCACCCGACGAAAGATGCCTAAAGACATAGAGGAGGACACGCGATGTCAATGAAACGCGTATTATTCATATGTAGTGGCAACACGTGCCGAAGCCCGATGGCGATGGCCTTGCTCCGTTCGAAGATGACCGGGGACGAGTTTGATATTCGCTCAGCCGGTCTACGGACGATGCAAGGATTCGATGCTTCTGAAAATGCACTGCAAGTTCTCAGAGAACGTGGGATTGAGCTCGATCATGTCACCCAGACGTTCGATGAGGTGTTAGGGAATTGGGCGGATATCATCTTGACGATGACACGCGCGCACCGTGAGCAAATTCGGGATACATACCCGGATTTGTCGGAGCGGACGTATACGCTCTATGAATTCGTGACGGGGCTCGAGCGAGACATCAACGACCCGTTTGGTGGTTCGATGAATGTGTATCGCCAAGTGCGAAACGAACTCGAACCACTCGTGAATCGACTTGTGTTAAAATTAACGAATGACGGGTCAAAGGTGACGAAACCACCGAGACGCCTACCAAAGAAGACGGGGGAATGAACGAATGAAAATTGCAATTGGCGCCGATCATGGCGGCTTCAACTTGAAAAAAGAAATCGTAGCCTTGCTTGAGGAACTCGGACATGAGTATAAAGATTTCGGGACGCACTCGGCAGACTCAATCGATTACCCAGACGTGGCCATCCCGGTCGCAGAAGCGGTAGCGGCAGGAGAGTTCGATCGTGGGATTTTGATTTGCGGTACGGGAATCGGAATCGGGATTGCGGCGAACAAAGTCAAAGGGATTCGTGCCGCACTCGTCCATGACTCATTCAGCGCGAAAGCGACACGTCAGCATAACGATTCGAACATCATGACGATGGGCGAGCGTGTCATCGGACCTGGTCTTGCACTCGACTTGGTGACGACGTGGCTCGATACGGACTTTGAAGGCGGTCGCCATTCAAACCGTGTCGACAAGATGAGTGCTTACGAATCGAAGTGAGTCAAATGAAGACGGAACTTCTCGGATTTTTGACGGAGCTTCACGAACGGTTTCCTTTGAATGATGAGCGCATTCTCGTCATCGGATGCTCGACGAGTGAAGTGCTCGGAAAAACGATTGGGAAGGCAGGTTCCATTGATGTCGCAAGCGAATTGATGGAAGCATTCCTTGAATTTAGAAAGAAGACAGGTGTCCATTTGGCGTTTCAAGGGTGTGAGCATATCAATCGTGCCCTCACCGTTGAGCGCCGGACACTCAAACAGTTCGGTCTCACAGAAGTGACGGTCGTCCCGATCCGGTCCGCGGGCGGAGCGATGTCAGAGAAGGCTTATGCCAACTTTGATGAACCATGTGTCGTCGAATCGATTCAAGCAGATGCCGGGATTGATATCGGCTCGACATTGATTGGGATGCATTTGAAACCGGTCGCGATACCGGTTCGGTTATCATCGAAGCATCTCGGAGAGGCGTACGTCACGTTCGCAGTCACGAGACCGAAACTGATTGGTGGGCCACGGGCTCAGTATCCAAATAAATGAAGAAAGCATCGCATTTAGGTTTTTCGACCGAATGCGATGCTTTTTTGTTCAAATTATAAATCTTCTCCAAAAAGATAGGAGATGACCATCGGGAAACGCTCACGCCAGGCGAGCTCGTTGTGAACTCCTTCTTCAATCACTTCGAATCGGATGTGTTCGACCTTGTCTTTTAACAAGTTGTACACGCGTTCGCTCGACTCACGATACATCTCGTTCGTCGGTCCATTTTCGATCGGCTCCTCGACCTCTTTGGCGCCGACGTCCAAGTAAAGACGTTCCACTCCCTTCAAATCGCTCGCCTCAATCAATTGTTCTAGCTCGGTTTGGTTGAACCAAAATGCAGAGGATAGGGAAGCGACGCGTTTGAAGATGTCTGGATACACACAGGCTGCGTACACCGAGATGAGTCCACCCATCGAACTCCCCATCATCGCTGTCGCTTCCGGGATCGTCCGATAGTCGGCATCGATTTGAGGTTTCAATTCCTGCGCGATGTATTCGACATAGGCGGAACCTTGCCCGCCGAGCACGATGTCACGACCGAGCAAGCTCTCCCCGATATAAGGGTTTTCCCATGGTCCATACTCATCGAGGCGTTGTTCGCCTGGTGCACTATCGAGGGCGACGACAATCAAGTCGCGCTTCGAGGCGTCTAAATATTCACCGACGCGCCAACTCATATTGTAGCTCGCATCCTCGTCATTAAAGCAGTTCTGTCCATCGTGCATGTAGAGGACCGGATATCGTTTTTCGGACGTCTCATAGTCGGCAGGTGTGTAAATACGGACCGTTCGTGTCCGTTCGAACGGTGTGATCGTCAGTTCTTTTGTCTCAATCATAAGTGGCCTCCTCACAGTTACATTCCTATTAATGATACCCAACTTTTCATCAGATTATTGCGATACCCAAAAAAACAAGCGTGTGGTACGATGGGGGTGTTGATTTTTAGACATTTAGAGGGGGTATTCACATGGTAAAC
This sequence comes from Exiguobacterium sp. s163, assembly GCF_018617135.1. Taxonomy (GTDB): domain Bacteria; phylum Bacillota; class Bacilli; order Exiguobacteriales; family Exiguobacteriaceae; genus Exiguobacterium; species Exiguobacterium profundum. Next base: position 992,736 of record NZ_JACSJN010000001.1, on the reverse strand, counting down.
ACGACGAAGTTGAAAGTGCAGGATGCGGAATTGTTTGAGGCAATGCAACACGAGCTCGGTCGTCAGCGCGACAACATCGAACTCATCGCTTCAGAAAACTTTGTTTCAGAAGCGGTCATGGAAGCGCAAGGTGGAGTATTGACGAACAAATATGCCGAAGGATATCCAGGACGCCGTTACTACGGTGGCTGTGAGTTTGTCGACGTCGCTGAGAACTTGGCGCGTGACCGTGCGAAAGAATTGTTCGGTGCAGAACATGCGAACGTACAACCACACTCGGGTGCACAAGCGAACATGGCGGTCTACTTCACGGTGCTTGAAGCAGGAGATACGGTTCTCGGAATGAACCTGTCTCATGGTGGTCACTTGACGCACGGGAGTCCGGTCAACTTCTCAGGTGTGCAATATAACTTCGTCGAATACGGTGTAGACAAAGAGACAGAACACATCGATTATGACGTCGTCGCTGCACTTGCGAAAGAACATAAGCCGAAATTGATTGTCGCGGGAGCGTCAGCATACCCACGTACGATCGACTTCGCGAAGTTCCGTGAGATCGCGGACAGTGTCGATGCTTATCTTATGGTCGATATGGCGCACATCGCTGGACTCGTGGCAGCAGGTCTGCATCCGAACCCGGTCGAACATGCGCATTTCGTCACGACGACGACGCATAAAACGCTTCGTGGACCACGTGGCGGAATGATTCTTTGTAAAGAAGAGTTCGCCAAAGCGATCGACAAGTCGATTTTCCCAGGGATTCAAGGTGGACCACTCATGCACGTCATCGCGGCAAAAGCGGTCGCGTTCGGTGAGGCACTCCAACCGGAATTCAAAGATTACCAACGTCAAGTCATTGCGAATGCACAAGCACTTGCGGCAGGCCTTGAAGAAGAGGGACTTCGAATCGTATCGGGCGGAACGGACAATCACCTCTTGCTCGTTGACCTTCGAGGAATCGAGATCACAGGTAAAGCGGCTGAGCATGCACTAGATGCAGCGGGAATCACGGTCAATAAAAACACGATCCCATTCGACCCGGCATCACCGTTTGTCACAAGCGGAATCCGTCTCGGAACGGCTGCGATGACGACTCGTGGTTTCAAAGAAGCGGATATGAAAGAAGTGGCACGTCTCATCGGGCGTGTGCTCAAACAACATGAAGACGAGGCGGTAATCGCGGAAGCACTTCAAGACGTGCGATCGTTAACGGCGAAGTTCCCGCTTTACCCTGAACGAGGCTGAGTCAATGGATATTCGGACACTAGCAGAACGAGAGCTATCCGAACTTCCATTGTTCGATATGACAGAATGGTTGGCTCGTAAAGGGGAATACGATCCGTCTTTCCGTCTTGTCGCCAGTGAGTTCGGTGTCATCACGACGCTCCTCGACCATGGCTATTATGAAGAAGCGAGTGAACGAATCGTGCCGCTCCTCGGGATGAAAGTGCCTGCTGCTTTCCATCGACTAGGTCTTGCGCTAGAAGTAAAGGCGAACGGAAAAAAAGCGGCCAAGCGCCGCTTTCGTTCGTTCTCGTCGGCTGTCATCCAACATTCGGATTTAGCCGAATGGCGACAGGCGTTCAAGTTCGATAAGAAATGGCTCGGACTCCCGCTTGTCGTTGGTCTTGCAGCTGTAGCGCTCGTATTTTGGCCAGATTCCGAACCGCCGGTCGTCACGCCGGACGAACCGGACGAAGTCGTTGTCGAGACGGTGACAGAAGAAGAAGCGCTCGCGGAACGTCTTGAAGAACTCGAGGCAGAAGTCGCCCGACTCGAAAAAGAGAATGAGAAACTTCAAGATTCGGACGAACAGAAGCCAGAGGAATCGACTGAAGAAGCACCGGACACCTCAACGGATGTCGTACCGCTGGCTGAGGTAGAATCACTCGTCCAAGGCAAACAGTATGAAAAAGCCGACCGCCTATTAGACGGGAACGCGAAAGTCGGACAAGAACAAGCAGTTGGATTTTATCGACTTCTTGTCGACAATAAGTTAGGACAAGCAGACATTGCGGACTATGCGGCTTATCTCGAGTCGTATCCGGAATCCGGTTATAAGGCGGATGTCCTTTGGATGAAAGGGATTGCCGAGAAAAAAGCGAATGACCCGGCTTATCGTGAAACATTGACGACCGTTTCAGAGATGGAAGGGACGTATTGGGCACCGATTGCGAAGTCCGTGCTCGAAGAGTAAGGTGCTACATGAGTAGCGCCTTTTCTCATGAAATTCTAATGAAGTACACCACGATTTCTCGTTTTCCTGTCGTATGATTTGAGGTAGGAGGGATGCGTGTATGAAACGTGTAATGAAAACCATTGGAACAACTTTATTGGCGATCGGACTTATGGGAATCGGACTTGCCGGATTTTTATTCTTCACTTCACCTGGACAAGCTAGCCTGTCGCAACTATCGCTAGCGGCGCTGCAAGTCGAACAGCAGATGGAACAAGTCGATACGAAGTGGGATGAATGGGAAGATGATTTAGAAAGACGAATCGAGCAAGCCATTCCGGAAGGCGTTCGTCTGTTTTTTGCGGATTGAATTCGGGAAATGAATAACAGTACGTCGAGCGAACCGCTCGGCGTTTTTTCAAAGGAGTGAGCAGGATGCAGACGATTCTCGTCGTAGAAGATGATTCGAAGATTGCGCGATTACTAGAGTTGGAATTGAAGCATGCGGGATATGCGGTCATGGTGGCGACAGACGGTCGTACCGGTTTGGAACGAGCTCTCGCTGACGATGTCGACCTCGTGTTGCTTGACGTGATGTTACCTCAAATGAGTGGACTCGAGGTGGTCCGTCGTCTGAAAGAAGAGCGACCTTTGTTACCCGTTCTGATGGTGACGGCCCGTGGCGATCGATACGATAAAGTGAGTGGACTCGATCTTGGCGCAGATGATTACATCACAAAACCATTTGAAATAGAAGAAGTGCTCGCACGGATTCGGGCATTTTTACGAATGCGCCAGCTTGTTCGTCAAGACCATTCCGAACAGGTGTTGACATATGAGACATTGACTGTCGACGTGAATCGTCATGAAGTATATTGTGACGGAAAGAAAGTAGAGTTGACTCGACGTGAGTTTGACTTGTTGGTTTTCTTTTTAGAGAATCCGGAGCGAGTTTTGACGCGTGACCAACTCGTCGAACACGTGTGGGGATTCGACTATTATGGGGATACGAACGTCGTGGACGTGTATGTCCGATACGTCAGGAAAAAATTGACCGGCTCTTGGATTCAAACGGTTCGCGGTGTCGGCTATATGTTGAAGCGTGGTGAGTGACCGATGCTACGAACAAAGATTGCGTGGGCGATGACAGGGTTTATGCTGTTGCTTCTTCTCGTCTCCTTTGGCGTGACCTGGTTCGTCGCCAGACAGGAAATTGTCGATTCGCGTTTTGACGTGTTACTGCAGGCGTTGAATCTCTTGGAAGAAGATGTCCGGAATAGCGATGCGGTATTGTCGCTTCATGAGGACAGTGTCGTGTTAGAACGTCAAGAAAACGGCGAATGGGGAATCATCGCAGGAGAAGTGCTAGACGGAACGACGTTTCCCATCAATTACGGGGAACCGGCCCTCATCGATGATTGGTTTGTGGTCGCGACGACGGATGGACTAGCGTTCGGCTTTCAGGATCGAGATGTGAGCAATACGATTCAAGCGCTCGCAACCATTTTTCTCGTCATGTTCTTCCTTGCCGTTCTCTTGACGTTCCTCGGGACGTGGTGGATTTTACGTCAAGGTCTGTCACCGTTACGCCGATTGACAGAAACGATGGAACGGATCACGGAGTCCGGTAAGTTAGAGACAATCGAAGTGGCTGACCGAAAGGATGAAGTGACGACTCTTTCGGACGGATTTAATCATATGATCGAGCGAGTCGAAGGGACGATGGAGCAACAACGTCGTTTCGTCGCCGATGTTTCACATGAACTCAAGACACCGTTGACCGTCATCGAGGGCTATGCGAAGTTATTGCAACGGTGGGGACAAGAAGATGTGAGTGTACGTGCCGAAGCGATTGACCATATTTTAACGGAGTCGCGTCAAATGCGACATGATTTGATTGAACCGATGCTCGAATTGAATCGATTTGCTGCACTCGAACAGGTAGAGCGAGAAGAAATCGATTTAGCTGAACTTGGGGAATCAATAGGGGAACGTTTTTTGCGGTCGCACGGCGTCCATTTACCTATTGAAGCTACAGGAAGCTGGTTTGGTCATCGTGAGTCGTTACAGCGGATTCTTGTCATCCTATTAGACAATAGTTTGAAGTATGCGGAAGAGACGAGCCTTCATTTGAAGAGTGATCGAATTGAGGTACGTGATCGAGGACCCGTTCTAACGGATGATGTGAGGAATCGGCTGTTCGATCGATTCTACCGATTAGATGAAGCGCGCGATCGCAGTGGGAGCGGTCTTGGTCTCGCGATTGCGAAAGAAGTGGCGGACTTGAATGAGTGGACGATAGGAAGTAGATCGAATCATCCGGATGGCAGTATATTTTTCCTGACTCGATGATGAATATTTCGCATTTTCTCATCAACTTCTAATGAAGCCTTAAATATGCTCTCACGGAAGAGGCTTATGATGAAAATAAGAAGAACACATCATGAGGAGGAAACAAACATGAAACGCATCGGTTGGATTATCGGCGCATTATTAGCTGTCATGGCAATTGTTGGAATTGGATTTTACGTAAACGGGAATCAGACGGATACGGTCATTGTTCCACAAGCAATCAATCAAGCGAGTGACGATCGATCAACGGACAACCCAGATGACCCTGCTACATCGGATGGCTCAAGTAGCGCATCAGATGATTCGTCAGCAGCGCGAGTGGGAGATGGAGACGACTATAAACTATACGGGACGCTCGTGAAGTTATCGAAAGAAGATGTCACCATCAGCTTCAACGGAAAAGAGTCGACATACCCTTTAGCGGCGACACATGAAATCGATGACGATACACCGCAAGTGGGTGACCGGGTAAAACTCGAATTGAACCGAGATGATGAAGTGAAGGAAGTGGACCGTGAGAGTGGTGATGATGATGCGTATATTTACGGCACGCTCGTCAAACTCACAAATCAAGAAGTCACGATTAAGATCGATGGGAAAGACAACGTATATCCACTTGCCGCACGTTCTGAAATCGATGATGACACCCCGCGTGTCGGCGACTTTGTCAAACTTGAACTAAATCAAGATGGGGCGGTCATTGAAGTCGACCGTGAATCGGAGGACGACCAGAATGAACAAGATGATTCTTCGCAGGACGACTCATCTCAAGATGACTCACCTGAAGATGAGCGAGAAAACGACTGATGGTGTAACGAAAAGGACTAATCTTTTGATGGATTAGTTCTTTTTTTTGTGGCTAGACGTTGAGGCATAAAATGGATTGGACCGCTTTTATCAAATCATCAGAAACGTAATAATTCTGAAATCATCACAAAAATAGGTTATATGTTATGATGTACAAGAAAAATTTAGGTGGTTTCCACCTAATTGGGAATGAGGAGGGACATCAATGCGTACGTATTGGGGAATCTTACTCAGTTGTATCTTGTTGAGTGGATGTGGTGCCGAGACGTTGAACGCAATCGAATTACGTCCTTTGTCTTCCTATCGAGTCGAGCAAGATCCTGAGATACTATTAACGAAACAAACACAAGAGAAACTGCTTACATACTGTGAGCATCGTCCGACAGATGTCTTGCCCGAGCGACGAGCCATGGTGGCGGAAGTGACGTTTCATCATCCGCTCTATGAAGTACTCGGCTCCAAAACAGTGAAATATTTTGCAGCGGGAGATGAACGGTACCTCACTTGTGCGAACAGCAATGAGTTGATGGAGCGAACATTTGCTGTGGAGCCCATTCAAGCGTATGAAGCGCTTGAGCCAGAGCGGTTTCAAGAGTCGAACGTAGTTTCGACGATTGAGTTTGAGCGTATCGACGAACTTAAAGCGGTGACCAGTACGTTCAACTTGAACGAGACGCATGAAGAAGTGATATCCGATTCAGTTTTTCGTTATAAGACGCCAGATACGGGGGCAATCTATGTGACGTTCGAGACGATTCGAAACGGACGCACACTTGACCCAATCATTGAACCAAAACTATACCCGTTTCAAAGCGGAGAAAATGAAGGGTATGTCTTCTTGACGAGGCGGGCCGATGATCGTCTCACCCTACAAATCGGAGAGGCGTCCTCGCTCAAACAACTCGTCCTACCGAATATATATGAGGCTCCTTATATGAAAGTCGATCCGAAAGAAGAGATTTCACTAAAGGGAAATCATCGCGAACTCATGAAACGCATCATCTTATCGGACCGACCGATTGAAGGGGATGTGGCTGAAGAGACGTCGTTATCGTTATCGAAAACATATGGAACGGTCCTTGAAATTTGGGGACATGTCCGCCGTCCTGTGACAAACAAGATGTCCACGCGCCCCGCCGAAGGGGAAACGCGCTTGGCCGTTTTTGAATCGGATCAAGATACAATCTGGCTAGACGGACCAAAAACGCAAGAGTTGTTTGACGCCTTGTCTCATATTCAGCCGCATGAAAAAACGTCTACAGCTGTCAAAATCGGAGACTTGCATCTGTATGAAGAATTGACCGAGCAATCCTTTGACGTATGGAAAACGGAAACAGAACTCTATTTAGTCGATCAACACACATCACAATCGTATGAACTTCCGGGCAATGATTATTTCCAGGTCATTCAACCATAAGTCGCGTCTGACCTTTGATAAAATAGAAGTTGGCTCTACCCATCTCAACAGAGTTAGGGTACAATGCTCGAGAGAGAATGAGAGAGGAGTGAAGCAAGATGGGAAAAGTACATGTTTATGACCATCCTTTGATTCAGCACAAAATGACGATTATGCGTAAAGTAGAGACGGGGACGAAGCAGTTCCGTGAACTCGTCGACGAAGTTTCTTCACTTATGGCATACGAAATCACGCGCAGCCTACCCCTAACAGACGTAGAAATCGAGACACCGGTCTCTGTTTCCACTCAAAAGATGATTGCCGGCAAGAAATTGGGAATCGTCCCTATTTTACGTGCAGGACTTGGTATGGTGGATGGGTTCCTCAAAATGATGCCGAACGTAAAAGTCGGTCATATCGGTCTTTACCGTGATCCGGAAACGCTTGAGCCACACGAATACTACTTGAAACTTCCGACAGACGTCACAGAACGCGACTTTATCGTCGTTGACCCGATGCTCGCGACTGGTGGTTCTGCTGTTGATGCAATCGCATCACTCAAGAAACATGGAGCGAAGTCAATCAAGTTGGCATGCCTCTGTGCAGCACCAGAAGGCGTAGAACGTGTACAAGCAGAACATCCGGATGTAGAGATTTATCTTGCTGCACTCGATGAAAAATTAAATGACCACGGTTATATCGTTCCTGGACTTGGGGATGCGGGTGACCGTTTGTTTGGTACGAAGTAATGACTTAAAAGCGAGAATCGCCTGTGCGATTTTCGCTTTTTTTGACGAATGACACGAAAAATATTTATCATTTACAGATGTCACAAAATAGACACAAAACGAGAGCGAGAAGAATGACGAACGAGGATGGAATATATCTATTCTTTCTTATTTAAATAGAATTCTGCTATTTCGGATAGGTAACCAGTGGTGAGGAAGCGATTTTGAACCGGATGAGATTCCTCACAAAAAAATGGGCGAAATCGCTCGACATGGTAAAAACATCCTCGGTATACTGATACAGGACGTTGAAAACGATTTCAAAATGAAGTCAACCGACGTTTCGTAATTCTTTGTGAACGTAAGCGTTTACCGATTGAATTTTCCAAAACGTGGGGGTATAACTGAACTATTCTTCATCTGATTCCGTTTGTGAAATGTTATAAAGTCAACATTTTTATTTCAACGTTTCTTCACACTTTCTTTAAAAAGTGCCTCGATCGTTTAGTTTGTGAAGTGCGTAAAACTATTGATACGACTTGATTTAAAGCGCTTTTATAATTGTGAAATTCATTGACTTCTTATGCCATTTCTATTACTCTGAACTTGTGTGACTTTTGATGGTCACGCGAGTGTGAATTCGTAAAGAATAAGGAAGCACGTGAGACTCGAAAGGGGGGGTTGGATGGCGAAAAAAGACAATCGTTATCTATCCTATGCCTCGCTCGCTTCACAAATCTCGACAGCACTTGCTGGACCGATTGTCATCGGTTATCTCGTCGGACAGTACGGCGAAAGACGTGAATTTTGGGGCACGTTTGGTTGGAATGTGTCGATTATCCTTGGACTCGTGTTCGGGGTTACGGCGCTAGTTCTCACCCTTCGGAGTTTATTGACAGGAGAGGACGAATGAATACGATTCAAGCAGACAGAAAAGCACAAAAAGAGTTGATGAAGCGTTATACGAAATGGTTTACCATATGGTTTGCAATTTTGTTAGTTGGCGCCTTCATCGTCCCGATGTACAAAGCCGTTTTTCTCGGATTGTTCATCGGTGGGGTCGGAAGTCTCATCATTCTACATATGCAGAATCGAAGTGTCATACGCATGTATGACGTCATCGAACATGGACGACGACCAAAGTCGCACGGGACCGTTTCAAGAATGGCGGTCGGTGCGTTAGCAGTGATAGTCGGTCTTCTCTACGAGGATCGAGTGTCCGTCATCGCGGTGGTAACTGGTCTAATCGCCGGCCACATCATACAATTTGGCGAGTTTACACTTGCCCAGCTCAGCAGGAAAAGAGGTGAATATTAATGGGTCATGAGTTTCCCACATATTCTCTGCACTTTGGGGACTATACGTTATACGGGAGCTGGACGAACGTCATTACAGTGTTAATAGCAGCGTTACTCGTCTTCGTATTCGCCATCTGGGGAACAAGACGTTTAGCTATGAAGCCGACTGGCAAACAAAACTTCATGGAATTCTTCGCGGAGTTCGTGCGTGGAATCATCGCAAGTGCGATGGACTGGAAGACAGGAGGACGCTTTATCGGATTTGGGATGACGTTGATTTTGTTCATTCTCTTCTCAAACTTGATGGGTCTACCGTTTAACGTCATTTCCGGACACTATCTGTGGTTCAACTCACCGACGGCCGATCCTTACGTAACCTTGGCGTTGTCGACACTCGTCGTTGCAATGTCGCACTATTACGGGGTGAAGCTACACGGGTTCAAGCACTATTCAGCGGAATTCGTAAAACCAGTCTGGTTCTTGCTTCCGATCAAATTGATCGAGGAGTTTGCGAACACGTTGACACTCGGTTTGCGTCTATACGGTAACATCTTTGCCGGTGAAATCATGATTACCATCATCTTGGGACTCGCGATTACAGCCGAAGGCGCACTCAACCCGCTCGGTGCAATCTTTGCGGTCTTCCCAATGATTCTATGGCAAGGTTTCTCAATCTTTATCGGGGTTATCCAATCCTACATTTTCCTGACGCTTGCAATGGTGTACATCGGGCACAAAGCTTCGGCCGAACATTGATTCGGACATCTCGCCAAAGCGTTACAATCAAATTATTTACTTAACTTTTAGGAGGAATATACACAATGGAACAACTTAATCTTCTCGCAACAGCACTTGTTATCGGACTTGGAGCACTCGCAGCTGGTATCGGTAACGGTTTGATCGTATACGGAACAGTACAAGGACAAGCACGTCAACCAGAACTCAAAAACGAACTTCGTCAAACAATGTTCATCGGTATCGGTTTGGTTGAGGCCCTCCCGATCATCGGTGTGGCTGTCGGTTTCCTTCTCCTCAACTCTTGATTCCGAGTTAACGAGAATAGCATGAGAGGGAGCACGTCTCCCTCACTTATTTAGTCAAGAGGAGGGTATGCATGGATACGATGATGATTGCAGCTGGTGCTGGCGGCGAAGGCCTCCGCATTCTGGATATGATCTTTACAATTTTCACATTCCTCGTACTCTTGGCCCTGTTGAAGAAATTTGCTTGGGGACCACTCCTTGGAATGATGAGACAGCGTGAAGAGTATGTAGCGAACGAAATTGAACTCGCTGAAAAGAGCCGCAAAGATGCGGAGCATTATGTCGTTGAACAACGTGACGCACTCAGTGCAGCACGTACTGAGTCAAAAGAAATGCTCGACGCAAGCCGTCGACAAGCAGAAGCAGAACAAGCACGCTTGGTGGAGCAGGCGCGTTTGGAAGCCGAACAAATTAAAATCGAGGCAGAGAAAGCGATTGAGCGTGAGCGTGAGCTTGCGAAACAATCTCTTCAAACGGAAGTCGTCACACAGGCGCTTTCGGCAGCACGCCACGTCCTTCAATCAGACCTTAAAGGCGATGAAGCGAAACAACGTGCCCTCGTCACAGACTTCCTGTCTAAAGCGAAAGGTGCGAACTGATGAACGCATCACTAGCAAAACGCTATGCCAAAGCGCTCTTCGACTTAGCGCGGGAACAAGGCACGCTCGACCAAGTCGAAGCGGAAGTGCGTCTGCTCGATGAAGTGCTCCACGCGACTCCTGAACTCATGGATCTCTTAACGAATCCGGCAGTCAGTGACAGCGAGCTTGCACAGCTTTTAAAAGACAGCTTTGGTGATATGACGGCGATTGTCGTGAACACACTTCTCGTCATGGTCGAAAACGACCGTGCGGCAGAGGTTCGCGCATTACCACGTTACGTCCGCGAATTGATCAACGACTATCGTGGAATTGCAGAGGGTATTGTCACAAGCGCCTACCCATTGTCGGCAACAGACTTGAAAGACGTCGAACTCGTCTTCGGACAGAAGCTCGGGAAGACGCTCCAATTGAAGAACGTCGTCGATGAAGAAGTCATCGGTGGACTCCGTGTCCAAGTCGGATACACGACGTACGATGATACGATTGAAACGAAATTGACACGCCTTGAGCGTGAATTGTTGAATGCGTAAGAAATAGGGGTGAATTCAATGACAATCAAAGCTGAAGAAATCAGCGCCCTGCTAAAAGAACGAATCGCTTCGTACGGTTCTGAAATCGAAGTCAGCGAGACAGGTACAGTCATTCAAGTAGGTGACGGTATCGCTCGTGCACACGGACTCGATAACGTTATGGCGGGGGAACTCGTAGAGTTCTCTAACGGCGTAATGGGCTTGGCGCAAAACTTAGAAGAAGGTAACGTCGGGATTATCATCCTTGGCGATTACAAAGGGATCAAAGAAGGCGACTCTGTCAAACGTACAGGTCGCATCATGGAAGTACCAGTCGGTGAGGCGCTCCTCGGACGTGTCGTCAACCCACTCGGACAACCAATCGATGGTCTTGGACCAATCGTGACTGACAACTATAACCCGATCGAGCGTAAAGCTTACGGCGTTATGGCTCGTAAATCGGTTCACGAACCACTTCAAACAGGAATTAAGGCGATTGACGCCCTCGTTCCAATCGGTCGTGGTCAGCGTGAGCTCATCATCGGTGACCGTCAGACAGGTAAAACATCTGTTGCCATCGATGCGATCATCAACCAAAAAGAAGAGAACATGATTTGTATCTACGTTGCAATCGGTCAGAAAGAATCGACTGTACGTGGCGTAGTAGAGACGCTTCGTCAAAACGGCGCGCTCGACTATACAATTGTCGTTTCGGCATCGGCATCACAGCCGGCACCACTTCTTTACCTCGCGCCATTCGCTGGGGTATCGATGGGTGAGTACTTCATGGACCGCGGACAACACGTCCTCGTTGTTTATGATGACCTTTCGAAACAAGCGGCAGCTTACCGTGAGCTCTCGCTCCTTCTCCGTCGTCCTCCAGGCCGCGAAGCCTACCCAGGGGATGTCTTCTACCTCCACTCACGCCTTCTTGAGCGTGCAGCGAAGTTGAACGACGAACTCGGTGGTGGTTCATTGACAGCACTTCCGTTCATCGAGACACAAGCATCGGATATCTCAGCATATATTCCGACAAACGTTATCTCGATCACAGACGGTCAGATCTTCCTTCAGTCGGACCTCTTCTTCTCTGGGGTACGCCCAGCGATCAACGCCGGTCTCTCGGTATCGCGTGTTGGTGGTTCGGCTCAGGTGAAAGCGATGAAGAAAGTTGCTGGTACACTTCGTCTTGACCTCGCGTCTTACCGTGAGCTCGAAGCGTTCGCTCAGTTCGGATCAGATCTCGACAAAGCGACACAATCGAAGTTGAACCGTGGTCAGCGTACGGTTGAAGTCTTGAAACAAGACTTGAACGCACCGCTTTCTGTAGACAAGCAAGTCATCATCATCTACGCACTCACGAAAGGTCATCTCGATGACATCCCAGTCACAGACATCCGTCGTTTCGAAACAGAAATGAACGCATGGCTCGACCAAAACCGTAAAGACCTCTGCCGTGAAATCCGTCAAACAGGAAACCTTCCTTCAGACGAGGCAATGGTCGACGCAATTACGGAATTCAAAAAGACGTTCTCGCCATCGGTTTAATCCGGTGACGAGCGTCTATTAAGGTGGTGAATCGAAATGGCATCATTACGTGAGATCCAGATGCGGATCACCTCGACCCAAAGCACGAAGCAAATCACGAAAGCGATGAACATGGTGTCGGCATCGAAGTTGAACCGGGCCCAAGGGAACAACGCCAACTTCAAGCCGTACATGGACAAGTTGCAAGAAGTCATCTCGTCGATCGCCGGTGGTACATCAGGCGCGACACACCCGATGCTTCAAGTACGTCCCGTCAAACGGACTGGTTATATCGTCATTACGTCAGATCGCGGACTCGCAGGTGGATACAACGCCAGCGTCTTGCGTGACGTGTACCGTGAACTCAAAGACAAGCACACATCAACAGATGAGTACCGTCTTTACGTAATCGGAAAAGTCGGCGTCCAGTTCTTCAAGTCACGCAACATTCCGGTGTATAGCGCGATGACAGGGCTAAACGACCAACCAACTTTTGTTGAAGTCGCAGAAATCGTCAAGCAGACGGTTGGTGCCTTCAGCGAGAGCGAGATTGATGAATTGAAGCTTTGCTACAACTCGTTCATCTCGGTCATCAGCCAAGAAGTGAAGATTCAACAATTGCTCCCGCTCGGGGATATCGAACAGTCCGCATCCAATGTGATGTATGAATACGAACCAGAAGAAGAAACGATCTTAGCGGCGCTCCTCCCACGTTATGCGGAAGGACTCATCTATGGTGCATTGCTCGACGCGAAAGTATCAGAGCACGCAGCACGGATGACGGCGATGTCGAGTGCGACAGACAACGCGGATGAACTCATTCGCGGACTCAAGCTCAAATTCAACCGCGCGCGTCAAGCAGCGATCACACAAGAAATCACAGAGATTGTCGGAGGTGCGTCGGCGCTTGAATAAGCGCACGCTCTCTAGATTGTAGGAGGCTAACACGATGAACGAATACGGCATGAAAGGCCGCGTAGTCGCAGTCATGGGCCCAGTTATCGACGTTAAGTTCGACAACCACTTACCGAACATCTACAACGCTCTCAAAGTCACACACGTGGCAGCGACAGCAGACGATGTTAGTGTCGACTTGACGCTTGAAGTAGCTGTTCACCTTGGTGACGACACGGTCCGTACGATTGCGATGGACTCAACTGACGGCGTTCGCCGCGGTATGGAAGTACTTGACTTAGGATCACCGATTTCGGTACCAGTTGGAGAAATGACACTTGGACGTGTCTTCAACGTTCTCGGTAATCCAATCGATGATAAAGAAGTGGCAGCTGACGTGCTTCGTGCACCGATTCACCGTCAAGCGCCAACATTTGACGAATTGTCAACGAAAGTTGAAATCCTTGAAACAGGGATCAAAGTCGTCGACCTTCTCGCACCATACATCAAAGGTGGTAAAATCGGCCTCTTCGGTGGTGCCGGTGTAGGGAAGACCGTCCTCATCCAGGAACTCATCAACAACATCGCGCAAGAGCACAGCGGGATTTCTGTATTCGCAGGAGTCGGTGAGCGTACGCGTGAAGGAAATGACTTGTTCCACGAGATGACGGACTCAGGCGTTATCAAGCAAACAGCGATGGTCTTCGGTCAAATGAACGAACCACCTGGTGCACGTCTCCGTGTTGCCTTGACTGGTTTGACAATGGCAGAATACTTCCGTGACGAGCAAGGACAAGACGTTCTTCTCTTCGTTGATAACATCTTCCGTTTCACACAAGCAGGTTCTGAGGTTTCGGCCCTTCTCGGACGTATGCCATCGGCGGTAGGTTACCAGCCGACACTTGCGACAGAAATGGGTATGCTTCAAGAGCGAATCACATCGACTGCAAAAGGATCGGTTACTTCGATTCAAGCGGTTTATGTACCAGCCGATGACTATACGGACCCGGCTCCGGCAACAACGTTCGCCCACCTTGATGCCACAACAAACCTTGAGCGTCGTCTTTCGGAGATGGGGATTTACCCAGCCGTTGACCCACTCGCATCGACTTCACGCGCCCTCTCTCCTGAAATCGTAGGAAAAGATCACTATGAAGTCGCACGTAACGTTCAACAGACGCTTCAGCGTTACAAAGAACTTCAAGACATCATCGCCATCCTCGGGATGGATGAGTTGTCTGAAGACGACAAACTCACGGTTCACCGTGCACGTCGTATTCAGTTCTTCTTATCACAAAACTTCCACGTGGCTGAGCAGTTCACGGGCCAAAAAGGTTCATACGTGCCAGTCAAAGAGACAGTACGCGGATTCAAAGAGATCCTCGAAGGTAAACACGACGATCTTCCTGAAGATGCATTCCGTCTCGTCGGTCCAATCGAAGACGTCATCGAAAAAGCGAAGACGTTGGTCTAAGACCTACGCGGAAGGGGGAAACTAGACGATGAATACTGTTCACGTCAACGTCGTCACCCCGGATGGTGCAGCCTTTGAAGGAGACGCACGAATGGTCATCGCCAAATCGGTCACTGGTGAGCTCGGTATCTTACCGAAGCACATCCCGATGGTGACGCCACTCGACGTCTCAGTTCTCAAGCTGCGCCACGAAGATGGTGGACGCACGCTGATCGCAATCAGCGGCGGTTTCATGGAAGTTCGTCCCGACACGGTGACGATCTTAGCTGAAACAGCCGAAATGGCGGATAAGATTGACTATGACCGCGCTTCTGCGGCGAAGGTTCGTGCCGAGCGTCGTCTTCAAGACACGAAGCTCTCGGAACTCGAATTCCGTCGTGCGGAACTTGCGCTCAAAAAAGCGATCAACCGCTTAAGCATTCGCGATATGAAAGAATAAGAATGACTCTCACACGAAAGTGTGGGAGTTTTTGTTGTTTTTTGAAAAAAATGGGTCTTTTGTCGTGCTTCTAATTGATGGGACTAGTAAAAAATATATGGGAGAAGACCGATAATAAAGGTGGGAACTATCGTAAAGGAGATTAGGGAATGAAAGTTTACGTTGCGCGACAACCAATTTTTGACCAACAGTTACGCGTTTGCGGCTACGAATTGTTATATCGCCGCAGCGAAAATAATATTTTTGAGAATGTAGATGATTCGTTGGCAACGGCTGACGTCATTCATAACGCTTACCTTGTGTTCAATTTTCGGGAATTGACAGAAGGGACGCGTGCGTTCATCAACTTCCCTCAAACGTTGATTGAAGGGGAAGTGCCTTCGTTGCTACCGCGTCAATCGCTCGTCGTCGAAGTGCTCGAACATGTCGAACCGACGGAAAAGCTATTACAGTCTCTCCGCTCTTTGAGACGTCAAGGTTATACGATTGCATTGGATGATTTCGTATTTGAAGAGAAGTATCGCCCATTGATTGGACTCGCCGACATCATCAAAATTGACTATCAAGCGACCCCGGTAGACCAGCAGCAAAAATTGATTGATGCGCTCGGACACCGAATCGAATTTTTGGCGGAAAAAATCGAGACACCCGCAGAGTACGAGATTGCGAAACGACTCGGATATAAGATGTTCCAAGGATACTTCTTTAGTCGTCCCATCGTGGAGCACGGGGCCGAAGTCCATCCGTTGCGTCACACGCTCATTGAAATGTTAAAAGAACTCGATCGTCCGGAACCGAGCTTCCGACGGATTTCAGCGCAAATTGAGCGAAGTGTCGACTTATCCTATAAGATGCTCCGTACGGTCAATACGGTGTATCAAAAAGGTCGACATACCATTCAATCCATCGAGCAAGCCGTCGCACGAATCGGACTAGATGAGTTGAAACGATGGTCGTATTTGATGCTCTTACGGGAGATGCAGACCTCTGAATCGAAAGAACTAATCAAACAGAGTGTCATCCGCGGGAAAATGATGGAGTTGATTGCGGAGGATACATTGACAGATGTATTACCGTTTGATGCATTCATTACAGGAATCTTCTCATCACTCGACGTCATTCTCGATGAGGCGATGCAAACGTTGATTGCAGAGCTTCCGGTGGCGCTCCCTGTAAAGGCAGCGTTACTCGGTGAACAGAATGGTTTGCGAAAGTTGTTAGAGGATGTGATCGCCTACGAACAGTTGACGATTCCACTCCATAACACAGATTCGGATTGGTCTCAATATTACGTCGAAGCGATTCGATGGTCTCGTAGCCTTGACGAGTCGATTGAATAATGTTTGAAATATGTGAGGGGCGTCAATTACTGTAGTAAAGCCTTACTGCTGATGATGTCCCTTTTGGTGTGCTTGTAGAAAAAGTGAGTTGATCGAATGGTTCAAACCGCTCGAAGCTTAAGACCCTAAGTCTTTTTTTCTCTAACATGTCATGATATGATTGAAAATGGTACGAATTTTAGAAAAGAGGGGAATCGTCGATGGTCAATACCGTATTTTCGCTAGCGATTTATATCATAGCGATCTACGTTGCTTGGTGGGCACTCTTACCCGTCAAATGGGACAAGGTGCTCAATCAAGTGAGGAGTCCGCAAGCTGCTGTCTTGCGCGTCCTCGTAGCGGTTGTCTTCGGTTCGCTGATTGCCCAGTTCTTTTTGGAGTATATTCGACTGGCGCAGGCGCTCGCACCTATGCAGTAGTCGCAGAATATTTAACAAACTGTAATCCTGCTGTAACGACTCCTATATGATTATCATGTAGGATAAATTCGTCTGACATGATGTTTTTCATTCAGTTTGCACTTATTTATTATTCAATTTGATTGTGAATGAAAACCCATCACGTTTTACAAACCATTCAAATAATCGACATCATCACATCCGGAATCGGATATCGACGCACTATATAAAAAACAATGAAGTTGGAGGACAAAGAGAGATATGAAGGATTTGATCGTAGTCCGTGGAGGACGTAAACTGTCAGGTACTGTGCGTGTTGAGGGAGCAAAGAACGCCGTACTCAAAACATTGGTTGCCACTCTATTAGCTAGCGAAGGAAAATCAATCTTACAAAACGTACCACGTCTTGCTGACGTGTACACGATTAACAAAGTACTTCGTCACCTCGGTGCAGAGGTATCGTTCAATGAAGAAAAGAATGAAGTAACTGTCGATGCGTCGGGCGACATCAAAGATGAAGCACCGCTTGAATACGTGCGGAAGATGCGTGCTTCAATCCTCGTCATGGGACCTCTTCTTGCCCGTCTCGGTCACGCTCGTGTAGCGATGCCAGGCGGATGCTCAATCGGATCACGTCCGATTGACCTCCACTTAAAAGGATTCGAAGCGATGGGTGCGAAAACGGTCATCGGAAACGGATTCGTGGAAGCTTCTGTAGAAGGCCGTCTCCAAGGCGCTAAAATCTACTTGGACTTCCCATCTGTTGGTGCGACAGAGAACATCATGATGGCAGCTGTGCTCGCAGAGGGTACGACCATCATCGAGAACGTTGCAAAAGAACCTGAGATCGTCGACCTTGCGAACTTCTTAAACGGAATGGGCGCACACGTTCGCGGGGCAGGTACAGAAACAATCCGCATCGAAGGTGTCGAAACACTTCGCGGTGCAGAACACTCGATTATTCCAGACCGCATCGAAGCAGGTACGTTTCTCGTCGCAGGGGCGATTACAGGTAGTGACATCGAAGTCATCGGTGCAGAACGTGAGCACCTTCGTCCATTGATTTCAAAAATGGAAGAGATGGGTGTCCACTTCGAGGATACGGCAGAAGGCATGCGTGTCACGGCACCAGATGAATTGAAGCCGGTTGATGTGAAGACGATGCCACACCCGGGATTCCCGACAGACATGCAGTCACAAATGATGGCACTCGTCTTGAAAGCGGGCGGTACATCTGTCATCACGGAAACGGTGTTTGAGAATCGCTTTATGCACGTCGAAGAGTTCCGTCGTATGAACGCAGACATTAAGATTGAAGGACGTTCGGCAATCATCAAAGGTGGCGTACGCCTTCAAGGAGCGGAAGTTGTCGCAACGGACCTTCGTGCCGGAGCAGCACTTATTCTAGCAGGTCTCATCGCGGAAGAAGAAACACGCGTTGGAGATTTATATCATATCGACCGTGGATACGTTGACTTCCACAAGAAACTTCAAGCACTCGGTGCTGACATCGAGCGTATTGAAGGAACTGTCGAAGTAGCTGAAGAAATGGTTCAGAACTAAGAAACGAGCACGAATGAGAGGGCGAGGAGAGACTCTTCTCGCTCTTTTCAATGAAGAAACGAACGGAGGAACCTATACATCATGTTTTCAAAAGATATCGGGATTGATTTAGGGACAGCAAACGTTGTCATTCACGTCAAAGGGAAAGGAATCGTCTTAGACGAACCTTCAGTCGTTGCGATAAAACGCTCTACAGGAAAAGTACTAGCAGTCGGTGCAGAAGCGTATGAGATGGTTGGTCGTACACCTGGTGATATCGTGGCAATCCGTCCTCTCCGTGACGGAGTCATCGCCGATTTCGCCACAACAGAAGAAATGCTCCGTCACTTCATCGAGAAAATTCAAGTCCGAGGCTTCTTCGGAGGCATTCGCATGCTGATTTGTACACCTGCGAACGTCACGCCGGTTGAAGCAAAAGCCATTCGTGAAGCTGCTGAGAAAGCAGGCGCGAAAGAAGTCTTCCTCGCCGTCGAACCAAAAGCTGCGGCAGTCGGTTCAGGCATGGATATTTGGAAGCCGGTCGGTCACATGATCATTGACATCGGTGGTGGGACGACCGACGTCGCTATTTTATCAATGGGAGACATCGTCTGCGGTGAGACGATCAAGATTGCAGGGGATCGCTTCGATACGGACATCCTTCGTGCCATCAAAGAGAAGCACAAGCTGATCATCGGAGAACGTACGGCTGAACAAATCAAGAAAGAAATCGCGACGGTCTTCCCAGGAGGGCGTAACGAATCGATGGATATTCGTGGACGTGACATGGTACGTGGATTGCCTCGTACGGTGACCATTACGTCAGAAGAACTTCGCGAAGCGATGGCTGAATCAGCTAATGAAATCGTCGAAGCAGCGAAGCGTGTCCTTGAACAGACACCACCAGAACTTGCAGCGGATATCATCGACCGCGGAATCATCATGACAGGTGGGGGATCACTCCTTCACGGTCTTGACCAACTCGTCGCAGAGCGTGTCATGTTGCCGGTCATGATGGCCGAGGAGCCGACACTCAGTGTCGCGCACGGAACGGGAATCATGCTCGAAAACTTAGATCGATTGAAATAAACAGACAAGCGACCGCGTGCGGTCGCTTGTTTTTTGTATATTCAACTCAATATTTCGGAGACGAGTGCCAACACGTTGCCTTCAGAATCTTTGAAGAAACTCATCCACGTTTCTGTCGTCCCCATTTTTGCCACACAGTGTGGTTCATCAATGAAAGTCACTCCTGCATTTTTCAACTGAGCATAAGCATCATCGATGGATGCGATACTCAAATAGAGAATTGGACTTGATTTTGCAAAAACATCATTCTCTGGAGGGGACAACATGAGGCGAACGCCCCCACAGTCGAAAAATGCGAGCAATCCTGCTTGAAAGAGAAAGGGTACCTCAAGCGTGTCTCGATAGAATTGAACGGCACGGTCTAACTCTTTGACAGGGATGTAGATTTGTTTGATTTGTTGAATGAGGCTCATGGGATTCATCCTTTCAATATGTATTTGAAACAGGAAGGGGTAACTCTGATTCAAGTTGACGTTGGAGACGGTTGGTAAGTCCTGTTGGGTGAGACATTAAGCCGATAGAAATATGTAATGGGAATAGGGTATGTAAGTCGCCAGGATAATATGAGCCATCTCGAGGTAACGTATGATTGACAATCCGAGAGACTCCTGAGGAATGGTCAATGTGTAAGACGATTGGAGCAGATATTCCGGTCCCTCGCTCAAGTTGTTGATGGTTAGGATAATATTCTTGTAGAAGCACCCATACATACACTTCCTGTCGAGTCGTACTCGTCCCGAGGATTTGATAGCTGGCATAAACATCCCCACCAAAATGAGGAGACATGACTTGAGTTGTCAAGTATCGCTCCAACACGTTCTGATTGACGTCGACGGATTGGGTAAGCGTGACAAATGATTCATCCGTCAAGGCAGCATAGAGCAAAGCACTCAATATCCATGTACAAAATGTCGTTATGATCAACTTTTTCAAATAAGCGCCTCCCAATACCGATGTGATGAATCATATATGTTCATCATATCTAAAGAGGATACGAATATATAGGTCATTCGTGGGAAAAATTGTATATAATGAAATCATTAATCAATGTGAGGGGAATCATAATGGCGCCGATTCACTAATAGACTGAACAGAATAATCAAATAGAATCGGAGGACATCATGAACAAACCACTTACACTCATTACGGGCGTCAGCCGCCATCAAGGCATCGGAGCTGCGATTGCACGAAAACTAGCACATGAAGGGCACAACCTTTATTTGACACACTGGAGTCCGTTTGACGCGACCGACGGAATCGGGGAAGAGAGAGACTTCATCGAACGATTCGTTCAAGAGTTGACCGAACAGGGTGCCCGTGTCGAACATGAGGCGTATGACCTAGCCTCGGGTGACGAAGTCGGGCTACTTAATCGGATTGAAGCCAAGCTCGGGATTCCGAGCAGGCTAATCCATAACGCGACCTATGAGCGACATGTCAACGTTGAGAACTTTACAACCGACGTATTGAGAAAACATTACCTGGTGAATAACGAAGGGACACTCGGACTCACCTTTGCGTTTATTGAACGCTATAAACAAGCGGGACATCAAGATGGGCGAATCCTGTTCTTCGTATCGGGGGGACCGGATGCGAATAACCTGGCCTACATCGCAACGAAAGGTGCATTGATTGCCATCACACCTGCGTTGGCGAATGGATTAGGAGAATACGGCATTTCGGTGAATGCTCTCGATCCGGGACCGACGGATACGGGTTGGATCAATGACGAACTTCGCGAACACTTACTACCATTATTTCCTTATAAGCGAATGGGGACGCCTGAAGATACGGCTCGCTTCGTCGCTTTCTTGATGGGCCCAGACGGCGCATGGGTGAATGGCCAACATCTTCACGTTGACGGAGGGTTTACTGGGCGCTAATAGAGAACGTTCGATGGATACAATAAAAAGAAGGCATCTCACTTTAAGTGTGAGATGTCTTTTTCAATGCCATGTATAGTCTTTATCAACAAATAAACGATTTTTTAAGTCTGTTTTAGAAATTGAAGGATTTGGTGCATCAAGCCAATCGTAATAATCACAGGCACAGGAATCACCAAGTTCGATCGAATAGCCATTATTTATTGTATTAACAGTTATATCGAGTTCATGTTCAGCTAACGTCTTTTTCAATCGATAAATCGTGTTGTATACGTTGTGTAAGGCGCGTTGTGGTTCATCGATGTCCGGGTAAAGGGTTTCGGCAAGTACCCACTTATTAATGACCTGCTTACGATGAAAAACTAAGTAGGCAAATAACTCCTCTGTTTTTTGTGTTGGCCACTTCACAAGATTTCCATCTTGTGTTCGTACCGAAAAACGATCTAGAAATTGTATGCGACAAGATTGATTGAGATTCTTTTGTTGAATCGCCTCATAGCGCTGGATGATACGCGGAATGACGTTATGAATCATCTGCTCTGTGATGGGCTTCAACAAGTAATGCGTGGCATGCAAATTGAACGCTTCAACGGCATACTGTTGATGGGCGGTCGTGAAGACGACTTGTGTCCGTTCCGGCAAATAGGTCGCCAATTCGAGCCCCGTCATTTCAGGCATCTCGATATCTAAAAAGACAAGGTCTACCGGGTGCTCTTGAATAAAAGTGAGAGCTTGAACCGGACTTTGGAATGAACCAATCCACTCAAGAGACGGCTCTTCTTTTACAATCCGCTCCATCATCCCTAAAATATGATGTTCATCTTCAATTAAAATCGTACGCATCTAAATGATTCGTCCTTTCCTGTTTTGGTAAACGCAGGTGAATGGTGGTGCCTTTTTTCAAAGTGGAAGCTAAGTCAAACGTTGCACCATGAAGGTGTTCGATTCGACTTTTAATATTGCAAATCCCAATCCCAGATGTTTTGTTTGATACGTTTGGATCAAAACCACTCCCTGTATCTTGAACATAAATCTCAATCATTCCATTTCGTTCCTGGATAGAAAGTGTCAATCGCTTTTGTCCTGGGTGTCGATAGAGACCATGTCGCACGGCATTTTCAACGAGTGGTTGAATTAATAAAGGTGGAATCGAACAGTCGAGAAGAGATTCATCAATTTTTTTCTCGACGTAGAACGAATCACGGAATCGCGTCTGTTCAATGGCGAGATACGAGTCAATCATATCGACTTCTTGGCGAATCGATATCTCGTTTTCGGTTCGACCATTTTCAAAAATGAAGCGGACGTAAGTGCTTAAGTGACTGAGTAGACGAGCCGCATCGGGTGGAGACGTGTAACAGAGTGCAATCACATTCCCGAACGTATTGTAAAGGAAGTGAGGTTTGATTTGAGCGTTGAAGAAGGACAACTCATGCTGTGAAGCCAACACTTCGACTTGTTGTTTTTTTCTTTTGTCGGTAGACAAGTGAATCGGTAGAAGTAAAAACATCAATAGGAAATAAATGATGGTAAACGTATTGGCGTACAGCTGCTGATTGGGCGAAACGATGAACGTTGACGTCATGATTCCGATATACCCGACGAGTTGGGCGAGTGTGAAAGTTAGTAATTCGAGCGGATTGCCGGTCTTATACTTTTCAAGGAGCCATCCGATGTTCAAGCCGACCCAAAAGAACGTGATGAATAGAACGATCATCCATACAAAATATTCGAACACCTCGTAAACGGAAGCGGGCAAGAGGATGGCTAAACCAGTCAATCCGTACAACGGGTACCTCGAAATGGCCAAAAACCGGTCAAACGACACACGTTCCAAACATCTTGAAAACTCAATCAACATGATGATGCTCAGTAAGGCTAAACTCAACGTCAACTTATCACTACCCGAGATCCACATGCCATCTCGGGACATGATGGAAAAACTCGTCAACAAAAAGAAAGCTGTCCCGAAACCGTACAAGCGTTCATTTCGGTGAAAGAGATAGACGATGGCATAGAACATGGCAATCAAAAGTGAAATGAGCAATATGAAAAATTCGTAGCCGGCATAAGCGTTTTGAGTGGTCATGATGGCATGTAACGGTCCGACTAATATACTTTCTTCGATGGGTGCAAAATTACCTGCCTGTCGTTCATGTTGAATCGTCAGTCGGAATTGTTTTGTTTCATCATCGAGCAAGAGCAGAGACGGCTGCTCGACGAGACGATTGTTTCCAATTTGTACCGTTTCAACCATTTTCCCATCTATCAAAATCGTAGAAGAGGAGAGGGACTTTGGAATGAGCAAGGCATACGTACCGTTCGGCAACGCGAGATCGAGTTCATAGGTGGATTCACGATAAGGGGTTGTAAACGGAATGGTTCGATAGGAGCGGCGATCAACTTGGGTGACAATCCCTGACTCATAGCGCCATGAGCCGTCTAGTCGCAAAATCTCTTCGTCGACAGTAGAAGAGAGAAGAGAAGCTTCGCCCTTGTTAACGGTGACGATCGGATTGATCGACTGATGTCGAATCAATAAAGTGAGACTGACACCAACCAACAACACAAGGATGAAGATAAACGTCATTCGATTACGCGTCATGAGCACATTCCCTTCAATCTTTGTGAGTTTCTTGTGAGGTCATTCCGTTATTCTTCCTAATAGGTGAATGAATTTTTGAAGTGACTCTCCGTCTCATCATCGTACCCGAACTTTTTTTGTTTGAACAGAAAAAGTCATTCACCGTACGAAGTGAGGCATTCTAAGAGTGAAGGAAGAAGGCATTCCATGAAACGTTGGATTGAACAACGCATTAGTCGACAAGTTATGACGATTTTTTATATATTGATTGCCTTAGTGACACTCACATCGATTGGGACCTATTTTTATACACAGCAATCGATTCAAGAGACGACCGTAAAATTAGAACGAATTAGTGAGCAACGTGCACGGGCGACAGATCTGTTTGAAACGTGGCAATCGATGCAATATGAATTACGAGGGCACGTCCTGTTAGGAGAACGTGCGCTATTAGAAGAAGTAAGAACAGCTCAAACGAATATCGACGAGCAAACGACATGGTTCGAAGAACAGGCAAGAAACGCGGAAGAAGTACAGTTCGCAGAGGATGCGAGACTTCTCTTCTCGATCTATACGACACGCGTCATGCCGGCACTTGAGCAGTATGTGATTGCGAAGCAGGCAGGAGAAATCGATGAATCGTTCCTGCAGATGCGCACCGTAGGGCAATTCATGCCGAAAAATGAAACATCGACTCAGACACGATTTAAACTGAACTCAAGTAGTGCTGCCGATATGAGTGCGAGCATCGTCGATATGGAGTCGGTCTTTACCGACTATCGACAAAATCTTAATTTTCAAGAAAGTGAATTGCGAGATGCGCTGTCAAAACAGTTAGTGAAAGCCCAATGGATGTGGCTTTTGATTCTACTCGGGGCATTGTTCATATTGTTTGTCGGGTTGCAGCCATATATTTTAAGGTTGACCAATCAACTGCAGACGCTGATGGTAAACAGTGAGCGTCTCGCGAGCAACCCGAGCGCGACACTCATCCCGATTAAACCGCTACAAAACGAAGTCGGACAGTTGTCGAAAGCGTTTAATGAGATGGCGACCTCACTTCGGACCCAACAAGATCAAGTCGATCGTGAACGAGAGAAGACCGCTCGAATTTTGCACACGATGCGCGATTCTATCGTCTATACGGAACTCGAGACGAATGAACGATTCGTGAATAGTGCACTCTTTGACTTGTATGAGCATCCACTTCCATCAACGGAACGGGGCAGTCTATACCCGATTGCGATGTACTATCCGATGTTCATGAACCAGATTGACGATCCGGAGAGGTTGAATCAATTCACAAAACGTGCAAAAGAAGAAGGTATATTCGATGAAACGTATACGTATACGATGCAGGAAGGTCAGAAAACGATTCGCATGTACGCCGAACCGATTGATCTGCAAAATGAACGCGTGGGTGTCATCTTCGTGTCACGAGATATTACCCAGGAAACAGAAATCAATCGCTTGAAGACAGAACTTGTGGCGACAGTATCCCATGAGCTTCGGACGCCCCTTACCTCGATTCTCGGTTTTTCAGAACTGCTCAAAAGGCGTCAATTGGAAAACACGAAGCGAGAGCGCTATTTAGACATGATTGCGAGTGAGACGAAGCGGCTCGAACGTCTCGTGAGTGACTTGCTAGATGTTCAAAAAATGGAGGCGGGTATGAGCGTACCAGACTTTAAAGTAGAGAGTCTATATGATTTATTATCAGATCTACTCGAAATCCATGCAGGATCGACGGAGCATCATTTCTTCCACTTTGATTGTGACGAATCGTTATTTGTCGCGGGAGATCCGGCCCAATTACGTCAAGTCTTCTCGAACATCCTGAACAATGCCATCAAATATTCACCGAACGGTGGGAATGTGACGGTTGATGTCACGTGTGAGGGTGACACGATTCAAATCGGGATATCGGACGAAGGATTAGGTATTTCGGAAGAAGATGCGACGCGAATCTTTGATAAATTTTATCGTTCGGCCTCGGAAGAAAGTAAACGCATCGGTGGAACCGGCTTAGGTTTAGCGATCTGTAAAGAGATCGTTCAACTGCACGGTGGTACCATCTCTGTTCAATCTCAACTAGGAGAAGGAACGACGATGATTGTTGAGTTACCGATGGTCGACCATGTCAATGAAGAGAGTTCATCCTAATTTATGGGATGAACTTTTTTGAAAAAACGGTGAATGTCACGCTCGTTTGGTACGATATAGAGAGTGAATCATGTTATAGGATGAAAGGAAGACGATTATGCTACGCGGATTATATACAGCAGCGGGAGCGATGAATGCCCTGCAGCGCCAACAAGAGATTTTGAGCAACAACCTTGGTAACGTGAGAACACCAGGCTTCAAAGCGTCTGATGGCGTGGTACGTTCGTTTCCGGAGATGCTTCTTGCACAAGTCAGCAATCCGGATAACGCGAAATCGCGCGTGAAGGGAGAAGTAGGTACCCTATCAATGGGCGTCTATCTTCAAGAAACAATGCCCCGTTTCTCAGCTGGAAGTATCACAGAATCCGGTAGCCCGACCGACTTGTATTTAAAGGCACCTACTAATTTTGCGGGAGCCCCGATGTTTGCGGTCGAACAAGGCGGCGAGACGTTGTATACGACAAATGGACGCTTCTCGATCGATGAGGCGCTCTTCCTTCGTTCTGCGGACGGCGGATATATCCTTTCTGATGAAGGGGAACGAATCCAACTGCCATCGAGCGAGTTTCAAGTAGGGAAAGATGGTGTCATCACATCGCTTGGACAAAACGTGGCGACTCTTGGTGCCTACCAAATCGATGACTTGACGACTCTTGAACAAGTCGGCAATGACTGGCGTGTGACGGGTGATGCCCCGGCGCAGGCCCAGGTCGAAGTACTACAAGGATTTATTGAAGAAGCGAACGTCAACCTCGACCAGACGATGGCAGACTTGATGATGACGTATCGTCAGTTTGAGGCGAATCAAAAGGTCGTCCAAGCGTATGATAAAAGTGCCGAGCGAGCAATCGAAATCGCTCGTATTCGTTAAGGAGGAACACCATGCAGTCCATTTATAACTCGGTCAACTCTCTGTCTCAACTTCAGCGTCAATTAGATGTGACAGGTCACAATATCGCAAACGTCGATACGGTCGGCTTTAAGCGTCAACAGGGGCATTTTGCTTCGCTATTGTCGCAGGCGTATAACAACCAACCGCGTCCTGAATTCGAAGTCGGTCGAGACACACCGAACGGGATTCGGATTGGAGTCGGGGGACATGTCGCCGATATTACACAGCAGTTCAATATCGGACAAGTACGTACGACAGATCGTGGATTGGACGTCTTTTTAAAGGCGAGCCGTCAATTTTTTGTCGTGGACACGCCGAACGGTGTCGGGGTGACTCGAAGTGGAAACATGCAATTGTCAGTCGGTGACGAGACGACGCTCGTTGATGTGAACGGGAATCCGCTTCTTGGAGATGACGGTAATCCAATCACGATGCCGAACGATGCGACGAATCAGCGCATTCGTCAAGACGGTGTGGTCGTTGCGAGTGTGAATGGCGTTGAACAAGAATTCGGACGTCTCGACATCGTAGAAGTCCGCAATACGTCGGAATTACGTCCGCTCGGAGATAACGTGTTCGCAGCGGATTTGGAGACCGAAGTCGATCGTCCACTCGGAAATCTATTGATTGAAGGGACACTCGAGTCATCGAACGTTGATTTGACGAAAGAGATGACTGATATGACAATCACACAACGAGCATATCAAATGAACTCACGGGCGATGTCGATGAGCGATCAGATGATGGGGCTTGTCACGGCGTTACGTCCATAACGCCTACCGCTTCTCGAGCCGAGAAGCGGTTTTTTTATAGACAAAGGGGGAGAAGAATCAATGCGGATTGTAGTCGCGATGGATTCATTCAAAGGCTCACTTTCGAGTATGGAAGCAAATCAAGCGGTCCTTCGTGCGCTTGAAGGGCATGAGCTCACCATCATACCGATCTCTGACGGAGGAGAAGGTTTTTTGGATGCTTGGATTGCGACACATGCAGAAGGAACCATTATAGAAGAAAATGTCGTGTGCTTGGATGGAATACAGCGCGTTGCACGTTTTGGTTTCGAGCCGTCAACGAGGCACGCGGTAATCGAAGTGGCGGAAACAGCAGGATTGACACTCCTCGCTCATGTCAATCCGTGGCGCTACAGTTCAGTCGGAGTCGGTGAACAGATCGTTCAAGCGCTAGAGCGTGGGGCGAGGATCATCACCGTCGGGCTCGGAGGGAGCGGGACGATGGATGGTGGAAAAGGATTGCTTGAGGCGTTAGGTGTTCGTTTTCTCGATGCGAACGGTGCTGTGCTATCGACCATCCCCCATCGAGTAGAAGAAGTGGCATCAATTGATTGGTCCGGTCTTCATCCGCGTGCGCGCGAGGTCGTATGGAGAATGTCTTCCGATGTACAGAACCCATTGATTGGTGAAAGCGGAGCAGCCTATGTGTTCGGCCCCCAGAAAGGATTGGCGGCAGATGTAGTGAAGCGATATGACCGGATCCTGGATCACTACGCGAACTGTTTTGAAGTAGATAGAAGAGCACTTCCTGGAGCAGGGGCGGCTGGCGGCATCGGCTTTGCGCTATTGCAGCTTGGTGCAATCTACGTGAGTGGCGTCGAAGAAGTGGTCAGTTGGTCTAAGCTCGAAGAACAGTTAGAAAAAGCAGATTGGCTGATTACAGGAGAGGGTAAATTTGACGCGCAAAGCTTTGAGGGAAAGGCACCGTATGGGTTGGCGCGCCTTGCACATACGCATGGGGTCCCGACCCTCGTCTTCACTGGACAGTCCGATTACACATCGCATATGGAGTCCGGCATCGTCGCCATTTTTCCAATCGTGTCTCGGATCATGACGTTAGAAGAAGCGATTTGGGAAGCAGCTCCACTATTGACGAATGCGGTCCAACGCGTGCGTCACCTCATTGAAAAGGCGCCACGACAGTAGTCGGGCGCCTTCGCATTCATAAAGAACGATCTTTTAGCAGATCACGAATCTCTGTCAACAGTTGCTCTTCTTTCGTTGGGGTCGGAATAGCAGCTTCCTCCACTTCTTTTTCACGCTGTAAACGATTGATGACTTTGACAACCAAGAAGAGGGCGATGGCGATCAAGAAGAAGGACACAATCTGTTGAATAAAATTGCCATATAACACATCCACTCCGAGTACACTTGCTTTTAAGCCAGAAAAATCGATTCCTCCAATAATGATTCCGAGAAGCGGCATAAAGATATCATTGACGAGTGAGTTCACGATGGCAGTGAACGCTGCACCAAGTACGACAGCAATCGCCAAGTCGATGACATTCCCACGCATCGCGAATTTTTTAAATTCTTTCCACATAAACAAACCTCCTGACGTTGAATAATTTAAGCGTAGCATATTTGAAAGGAAGAAATAAATAAATCGTTCGACTTCTATAAGGGAAGGATGCTTGTTCGACTTTTCTGCATAGGGTACACTAAAAAGGTAGCAATTTACGCATTTTAATACCAGGTACTAATATGATATAATCATTTTAGCTGAAAGGATGGTTGGACGTGTCGAACGATGAACAGACGAGTTCGGAAGAACAAAAAGGTTCACCAGAACAAGAGACGAAGCAGACAAAGCAATCGCGATTATCGAATCATCGTCGATTCCCGATTTTACTGCGCGTGCTCGTTGTTTTAGTGTTGGCAATCGCGATGCTCGCCCTCGGAGCGGTCATCGGATATAGCGTCATTGGCGGAGGCGATTGGAAAGATGTATTTGACATCGAGACCTGGCGCCATATCACCGATTTTTGGCTAACCTCTTAAAGGCGGTGGATGGATGTATACAATTGAGCAAATCAAAGAAGTAATCCCACACAGATACCCGTTTCTGTTAATTGATCGAATTATCGAAGTCGAGGAAAAGAAGCGTGCTGTTGGATTAAAAAATGTCACGGCGAATGAAGAGTTCTTTAACGGGCATTTCCCAGACTATAATGTCATGCCAGGTGTCTTGATTGTTGAAGCACTCGCACAAGTCGGTGCTTTTGCAATGTTGAAAGACGAATCGAATCGAGGCAAGCTCGCCTTTTTTGCAGGGATTGACAACTGCCGTTTCAAACGCCAAGTCGTCCCGGGTGATCAACTTCGCCTCGAGGTAGAAATCATGAAAATTCGTGGACCAATCGGTAAAGGACGTGCCGTGGCCACGGTCGACGGAGAAGTTGCTTGTGAAGCAGAACTCACTTTCGCCTTGAAGTAAGGAGAAATGGGATGCGTGCTTTAGTCATTGTATTATTAGTTGGCTTGATGACGATTGTGGGTTGTCAGCAGCTCCAGACAGAAGAGTCGAGTGAAGAGAACGTCGTTTACGAGCAAAATGTGGATGAAACGATGATTGATAAACGTGCAGGACAGTCCGATGCAATCGCCGTTTCTCTTGAACGAACGAATAACACGACGATGCTCTTCACGATTCGAATGCTCGAAAATCGTCGTCTTGATCCGACGACGGTCATGAGTTATGAGGTCGAAGGCGAACGCGTTGCGATTCCATTTGGTGAACTGATTGCAGAGCGTGAAGAGGATATTCGGACGTATGAGTATCAGACGGACGTAGACCCGGATCTGTTCGTATCAGAGACACTTCCACTCTTCCATCTCGTTGAAGAAGGTGAATCGGAAGTCACGATACCACTCGAAGTCATTAATTCGACAAATGGTGAATAAGAAACAGGCGATGTTGTCGAAAATCGCCTGTTTTTTTGTGGAGATAAATCTATTCTATCCGATAAAAAGAGTAAGGAGAGAATGGAGGAATTTTGAGATGAAACAGAAATCACAGTCGTTACAGACGCGCATTCTAGCATCAATGTTAGTCTTCGTCACGTTGCTCATCATTTTGTTTGGAGTAGTGCAATACTTCAGTACGAAGCATTCCGTACTCAGTACGTTACATGCGACGTTAATTGAAGATGGTGAACGGATTAGGAAATCGTTGGATGTCGATGCCTATGCATCCTTCGTAGCGAATCCGTCAAAAAATGAGCAGTATGAGCAGTTTCGTGAATACTTAGATGCATATCGTCAGCAAATCGGTGCGATGTATGTCTACACGATTGCCACAGAGGGCGAGGAAGTCCAAATCATCGTAGATGGTTTGAACGAGGCAGATGCCGCAGAAATCGGTTCTCCGACTACAGCGATGACGTATGAAGGAGCAAAGCCCGCATTCCAAGGTGAGACCGTCGCAACCGATGTCATCGATGATCCGAAGTACGGGAAGTATGTGACGGTGCTTGTCCCGATTAAACAAGGGAACGAGGTAGTTGGGGTACTCGGAATTGATAAAGCGGCTACTGAGGTCTCCGCGATTACAGGAGATGTCTTAAAAGAGAGTCTAGTTCCAATCTTAATCGGTTTACTCGTGCTCCTTGTCGTTTCGGGAATCATCATCTGGCGTTATCTTGGCTGGAAATTGCGTCCGCTCCAAGCATTAGAGCGTGTGGCCACATCCATTGCTGAAGGTGATTTGGCGACAGCGACGACTGCGGTTGAAGGTATTAAGTTAAAATCTAATGACGAAATCAAACGTCTGACGGTGTCGATGGAGAAGATGACACATATGTTAAAAGATTTGATTTCCGGCATTCAAACGTCGGCACAGACGGTACGGGATGAGAGTGGCAACGTTTCAGGTATCTCAGAAGAGGTAAATGATGCCTCTCGCCAAATTGCCTATACGATGGAAGAAATCGCAAGCGGTGTTGAGAATCAAAGTGTCTTGACGATGCGTCTTTACGGACATATGAATGAATTTTCGACACTTGTCGAGCAAACGACATCAGACGGAGAACAAGTGAGTGAACAGGCGGAAGTCGTCAGTCGGGTGACGATGGATGGTCTACGTTACATGGAGAGTGCCGTCAATCAAATGACTCACATTCATGCGCAAGTAAAAACATCACAAGGACAAGTCCGCGACTTTGAACAACAAGCGGACGAGGTGACGGAACTGGTCACGATGATTCGTCAAATTTCACAACAGACAAACTTGCTTGCACTCAATGCAGCGATTGAAGCGGCTCGGGCCGGTGAACACGGAAAAGGGTTTGCCGTCGTCGCCTCGGAGATTCGGAAACTTTCGGATAGTGTCGCTGAGTCTGTCAGTGAAATTTCGGAAATCGTCGGAAGCGTCAAACAAAACTCGATTGCGCTCGGTCAAACCTTTACAGAGAGCATGACAGCTGCAGAGGAAGGGAAAGCGACACTTGAATCGACGAAGCTTGCATTCACTGAAATCGAACAGAGCGTTCGTCACATGCAACAGTTGACGAGTTCGATGCGTGGCCAACTCGATCGAGTGAAGACGAACCAGGATCACATTCAACATGGACTGTCTGAAATTGCTTCGATTTCAGAAGAAAGTACAGCCGGAAATGAGGAAGTGGCTGCTTCGACGGAACAGATGTCGGCGACGAGTGAGACGATGAATCGTCTCGTAAAAGATTTGTCGAGCACGGCAGAGGACATGCAACGAATGAGTCAACAGTTCAAGTTATAAACAGTCTCACTTCAGACAGACCTCTCGTGCGTCCGCTATAATGGGCGCAAGGGAGGTTTTTTCATGCAACAATTCTCTAGTGAACTGACACAGTTTCGGGGAAGTCATTATGACTTCGGACGATTTCAAGGAAAATATATTAAGCGCAGTCAATTGCTCGAAAATCGGACGGATCAGTGGAAACTACGCGTTCCGCGATTTGAGATTGATGCGACTGAGGCGAAGGCTGCCTTCGATGAATTTGCTCCAAAGATTTGGGAGGAGTTGATTGGGTTACAAGATGAGCTGAAGCTGTCGCTCAATGACACGTTACTTCATTTCGGACATTTTCGAGTCAACAATCCAATCAGCGGCTGTTCGATTTTGACGGGGGATAACTTTCTCGTTCGGAATTACGATTATCACCCGATGACGTATGACGGTCGATACAACGTCTTTCAACCGGATGACGGGTATGCGGTCATCGGACCGGTCTCTCGTGTCACCGGACGTATGGACGGAATGAATGAAAAAGGACTTGCCATGGGCTACAATTTCATCAATCGTCGTCGACCCGGGGACGGATTTGTCTGTCAAATGATTGGACGAATCATTCTAGAAACATGTGCGACGGTGGAAGAAGCAGTCGATTTATTAAAAGAGATTCCGCATCGCGGGTCATTCACATACGTCGTCCATGACAAATCATCGAAAACACGTGTAATCGAGGCGACGCCTCGAGACATCCAAGTACGGGAATCGAATATCTGTACGAACCATTTTGAACTACTCCAACACGAGAATCGCTATCATCTTGATGATTCGACTCGTCGCATGATGGAAATCAAAGTCGTGCAACACTTGATTCAAGATGCGGAGAGCGCATTCCGTCTCATGAACGACACCGACAAGGGCGTCTTTTCAGAATTGTACAGGAGTTGGGCGGGAACGATTCATACGGCTGCTTATTTCCCTGAAACGCTCGAGACCTGGTTTGCGCTCGGTGGAGACCGTGA
Organism: Exiguobacterium sp. s163; assembly: GCF_018617135.1. GTDB lineage: Bacteria > Bacillota > Bacilli > Exiguobacteriales > Exiguobacteriaceae > Exiguobacterium > Exiguobacterium profundum. Next base: position 959,076 of record NZ_JACSJN010000001.1, on the reverse strand, counting down.
CCCGGTCATCTTCGACTTCCAAAAATGGCTCGATGGGGAAGATTTCGATCTTCATGCACTTGACGGTGAATTGGCGACAGATATCGAGTTTGCGAATACGGTTCAACTTTGGCGCTGACGTTTGTCAGTGCTTTTTTTAGGAGAAACGGGAATACCCATTATAGGAGGGATGAAAGATGAAACGATTTGGAATCATACTCATCATGCTGACACTTGTTACACTACTCGGAGGTTGTGTTCCGGGTGACGGGACTTACACGACGGATCCGGCAGGTTTTTTCTGGGGCATCTGGCATGGATGGATTGCACCAGTGTCACTCATTTTAGGATTGTTCAATGACACATATCGCGTGTATGAAGTGAACAATACCGGTTGGTTCTATGATTTAGGATTTTACATCGCTGTCATCAGTGGATTTGGTGGATTGACGTTGACACGGAAGAGTCGGGGATGAGTCTGATTATATGAAAATGCCTCATGACGTAGGGGTTCCAATCCGCGTCCGAGGTATTTTTTTATGTTGTTCGATGTAAGTAAAGGAAACGGTTGAAGAGTTCGATATAATGAGTATGGATGATTTTTTTCGAGTGGAGGTGCCATATGCACTCATATGAGTTTCAAATGTATCGGAATTTTGATGAGCTAGCGATTGACTTGATTGAGTTAGCAAAAGAAATAGTACCAGATAAACTAGTCTATCTCACGTCAATTGAGAATGACACCCAACATATACTCAAACTATCCTCACAAGATTCTCCTATCCTACTTGAAGAAGGCATGTCCTTTGATTTGAAGGATACGGTATGTAATCGAATCGATTTCAATCAACGAGAAGTTTTGATGTATGAAGACATCGAATCGCAGATTGAATCGACGCGACTTCAGTCATTACTGCGCGAAGTGAACATCAAGTCGTATTTGGGAATCCCGATTCTGACGAAGAACGGGGATATTTTCGGTACGCTCTGTGTCGCCAATCATAAAAGCGCCCAGTACGATTCAAAAAGTGTCCGCTTGTTGAAGCGCGTGGTTCGTATGTTCAGTTACTATTTAGAACTTGAACGTCGTGCCTCACGGGATGAATTGACGGATCTTTATAACCGACATTACTTGTCTAACTATTTTGAGACGAATCCGAATCAAGGTGGGGCACTGTTTTTAATTGATTTAGATGGGTTCAAATGGGTGAATGACACATTCGGTCATGATGAAGGGGACCTCGTCTTGAAAGAAGTGGCGCTTCGTCTGAGACGTTTGATGGAGCCGATACCTGATTCGAGAGTGTATCGTTTAGGTGGGGATGAATTCCTTATTAAAATCGCACATGCGTTATCCAAAGAGACTGTCATTGGGTATGCTGAACAGATCTTGTATGTATTGAAAGAATGGGACGACCATCTCCCGTTATCAGCGAGCATCGGCATCGCTCAATATGATTCCAACGAACAGGCGGACCTCGGTCGATTATTGAAAGAGGCAGACATTGCACTGTATCAATCTAAATCGAGCGGGAAGAACACGTACAAGTTTTATAAATAACGTCAGAAGGCTAAACCGATGGATTACGATTGGTTTAGCCTTCTGTTTTCGCATTCAGCACCAACGAACCGATTGGCGTGAAAGGATCGAATGAAAAACGGGTAGTGATTAAGAGTTCAGTGTGCATCCCGTAACGGCGACCGTATGATAATCACGGGAGTCCGGTCCACGTTGTACCGATACGTCCTTGAATCCGAGACTCACCGCTGCGGGGATGAATTGATTCCGAACCATCTCGGAGATGTCGTTCCATTCGACATCACCTTTCCCGTCACAGTAGGTGATGACAAAGGTGCCATTCGGTTTCAAGACGCGTTCGATTTCAGACAGAACGGTCGTGACATCTCTCCAGAAATATAGTGTGTGAATGCTGAACACGTGATCGATGGATGCGTCCGTCACCTCGAGCTGATGCAAATCTCCTTGGATCAAGTTGGCCCGTTTTGTATGAATCGAAGCCTGATTGCGCTGTCTTGCTGAATCGATGATTGTTTTAGATCGGTCGAGACCCATGACATGTACGTCAGGATGTCGTTGAAGGATGGTTGCCATCGCATCGCCGGCCCCGCACCCGAGCTCTAGAACGGTTGTACCGGGTTGAATGTCTAACTGTTCAATCGTCCATTCGACTTCGACCCGGTGTTGGCGTACCATCTTTTCCCCGATATACTTTCCGACGGGACCCCTTGGATTCTCGTATTGACTGTCAATCCATTTCAGTAGCACTTGTGGTAACACATCATCACCTCACTTCGAAAGTAGCTCGATTGTAGCACATCGATGAGACAAAGGAGTCAACAACATGCGTTCATTTTGGATACTCGGCAACCAACTCTCGCACGAACTTGCGATGCTGAAGGATATGAAAGAAGATGATGTCATCGTCATGATTGAGGCGACGTCGCGCGCGACGTGGCGTCCGTACCATAAACAAAAGCTCGTCCTCATCTTCTCTGCGATGCGACACTTTGCTGAAGAATTGCGCGATAAAGGATACACCGTGGATTATCATGAGGCGGATTCGTTCCAAGAGGCGTGGGACAATCATGTGAAACAGTACAATCCGGACGAAATTCATGTCACCGCCGTCACGGACGAACCGATGGCGAAAAAACTGAAACAATTTGGGAAGAAGCATAAACTGATCGAACATACGGATGTCCCGCTCTTCTACTTATCAAAAGAGGAAGCGACCGAGACGCTCGGTAATGAGCCGTGGCGGATGGATCGTTTTTATCGTCACATGCGGAAGCGATTCGATGTCTTGCTCGAAGAGGGGAAGCCACGTGGCGGGAAATGGTCGTTTGATGCGGATAACCGAAAACCGCCGAACGAAGGACTATCGTTTCCATCTGCCATCCATTTCCGTCCAGATTCGATCACGAAAGACGTTATCGAAAAAGTCGAGTCGACGTTCTCGGAACATCCGGGGGAGGTGACCTCGTTCCATTGGCCGGTCACACATGCCGAGGCGAGACGTGCGCTAAAACAGTTCGTAGAAGAACGACTTGAAACGTTCGGTCCGTATCAAGATGCAATGATGACGGATGAACCCGAGATGTCACACAGCCTGTTGTCGGCTGCCATCAATATCGGTTTACTGACACCGCGAGAAGTTGTTGATGCGGCATGTCAGGCGGATGCACCGCTATCGTCGATTGAAGGATTCGTCCGGCAAATCCTCGGTTGGCGAGAGTACATGCGCGCCGTCTATCTTTCTGTCATGCCCGGTTATGAAGACGTGAACACGTTCAAGCATGAACGCGACTTACCGTCCTTCTTCTGGGATGCGAAGACGGAGTTGAACTGTCTGCATCAAAGTTTGAAACCGGTTGTCGCACATGCCCACAATCATCATATCCAGCGACTGATGGTGCTCGGAAACTATGCGACATTGTTTGAAATCAATCCGAAGCAGACGAGCGACTGGTTTAACGAGATGTATATCGATGCCTATGACTGGGTCGTCTTACCGAACGTACTCGGGATGGCTCTTCATGCGGACGGTGGAAAGCTCGCCACAAAACCGTATGTCGCTTCCGGAAAATATATCGACCGGATGAGTGACTACTGTCGGGATTGCCCATACAACCCAAAACATACAACAGAAGACGACGCCTGTCCGTTCAACGCCCTCTATTGGCGGTTCATCGATCGTCACGAAGAACGATTCTCGAAAAACCAGCGGATGAAGATGATGGTCCGTAATTGGCAGGGACGGGATAATGACGTGAAAGCCGACATCTTAGCGAAAGCCGAACAGACATTGACCGACTCCCCGTGAATCGGTTTTTTTACGTTCTCTTCATGAAACTTAGCAATTCCTTTATCATAGCTTTACAATCATTCGTTACGATAAGAGCTGTGAGACCCCCTCACTCCAAGTGAATAGTTACCGGTAGAACCTTTGAGAGACCAACAGAAGCCCGTACGTTGATGACGTGTCGTTTCTGTTGGTCCTTTTTTGAAGAGAGGATGATTCAAGTGAATGATGCGATTGCACGGATCGGACAAGAACGGATGATTGCCTCCATCAAAAGTCCAAAACAAATCGAGGCGTTTTTACGGACGGATGTGACGACGACGTTTCTCATGATGGGAACGCTCAGTACGCTCGACCGCTATGTGGCGCACTTAAAGCGAGAGAATCGAACGGTCTTCCTCCACGCGGAGCGAATCAATGGAATCAGTCTCGATCGGGACGGGATCGATTATCTTGCCAAACGTGTCGGTGCCGATGGGATTGTCACGACGAAAGCATCCGTGCTCCAGCATGCGAAGCGAGCGGGGCTCTTGACGGTACAACGACTCTTTCTCGTCGACTCGGACGCGGTCACGAGCGGACTCAAGCTCGCAGAGGCGCAACAACCGGATGCGATTGAACTTATGCCGGGTCTGATTCCGAGCGTGGTCGAGAAGATTTCCCAGGAAGTCTCCTTTCCGATTGTGACGGGTGGCATGATTCGTCAACCGATTGATGTGCATCGCGCCCTCGATCATGGGGCATTCGCCGTATCGACCGGGGATGAACGACTTTGGAACGTACAAAGTCAGAAGGAGGAATTAGCATGAAATCGATTCAACTACAACAACTGACAAAATCATTCGGGGAGACGGAAGTCATTCGAGGGATTGACGTGACGATTGAAGCAGGAGAGTTCTTCGCACTCGTCGGTCCGTCCGGCTGCGGGAAGAGTACGATGCTTCGGATGATAGCCGGGCTCGAATCCATCACAAGCGGAACGCTTCGCATCGACGGTGTGGCGGCGAACGGGATGAAGCCGAGTGAGCGTCACTTGTCGATGGTGTTCCAAAACTACGCCCTTTACCCACATATGACGGTGGAGAAAAATATCACGTTCGGTCTACATACGAAAGGACTGACGAAGCTTGAACAGCGGGAGCGTTGCCTACAGGCAGCGGAAACACTCGGGCTCACCGATTACCTGAAACGGAAACCGCGTGAGCTATCTGGAGGTCAGCGACAGCGTGTCGCCTTGGCACGTGCCATCGTGACTGAGGCACCGATTTGCCTGATGGATGAGCCGCTCTCGAACTTAGATGCGAAGCTACGGGCAAAGATGCGTTCAGAGATTCGCCAGTTACAGCGAAAACTCGGATTGACGATGATTTATGTCACTCACGACCAAGTCGAGGCGATGACGATGGCGGACCGCATCATGCTCCTCAATGAGGGGGAAGTGCAACAAGTCGGAAAGCCGCTCGACTTATATAACAAACCGGCGAATACGTTCGTCGCTTCCTTTATCGGTTCACCTCCAATGAACCTAGTTGAGGTCACGCGACAAGAAAAAGGCTGGATGGCATCGGACGGTCGCATCTTCCACCCAAATGCCTTGACGGAAGTATCACAGGCTACACTCGGTGTCCGTCCTGAGCAAATCAAGCCAGCGGACAAAGATGTGACATTTTACGCAGAACTGAAAAATATTGAAGTGCTCGGGACCGAGACGATTCTCGCCTTTGACGTCGGAGGGAACGAATGGTTGGCAAAATGGCCGGGACAATGGCCGCTCACGGTCGGCGAAAAGGTAGCGTGTTATGTGGATTCGAAACAGATGTCGCTATTTGATACGAACGGACAGCGCATCGAGCCACGACAACCGAAACTATTTGAGGCGTTGGAGGTGTTCCAATGACGGTCGCCTTACCGAGAGAGAAAGCCCGGACACGGCTATCTGACGCGGCGAGCGGTCTGTTGTACTTGTCTCCGTCTATCATCTTGTTCGGTGTCTTTCTCGTCTATCCGCTGTTGCGAACGATCTATTTAAGCTTTTTCCGGACCGACACACAGGGGACACCACTCGAATTTGTCGGAGTCAGTCATTACAGCACACTGTTCACGAGTGCCGCATTTTGGCAAAGCATTCAGGCGACAGTCGGATTCGTCCTTTTGACGGTCCCGCTCACGATTCTCATTGCGCTCGGTCTCGCACTCCTCGCCAATGAGAAACTGAAGGGCATTGGCATCTTTCGAACAGCGTTCTCGGCGACGATGGGGATGAGCGTCGCGGCGTCATCGGTCATTTGGATGTTCATGTACAATCCGTCAATCGGTATTTTCAACCGGTTCCTCGAGGCTGTGGGGGCAAGCGGTGTACAGTGGCTCCTCGATCCACAATATGCGCTCCTTTCCGTGTCACTTGCGACCGTTTGGATGAACATCGGCTTTACGTTCTTGATTCTACTTGGCGGTCTGCAAAACATCGATCGGACGTTATATGAGAGTGCGGACATTGCCGGAACGAGTTATTGGACACAGCTTCGGGCGATCACCATCCCGATGTTGTCGCCGACACTTTTCTTTGTCGGGATCATCTCGCTGATCAACGCCTTCCAGACGTTCGGACAGATTGATTTATTGACGAAAGGTGGACCGACGAATGCGACGAATGTCATCGTCTATGCCATCTACAAAGATGCGTTTATCAATTATAACGTCGGCAGTGCCAGTGCCCAGGCCGTGCTATTATTCATCGCCGTCCTTCTGTTGACGTGGCTCCAGTTCAAACTGGTCGAAAGGAAGGTGCATTACCAATGAGATTACGGAATATAGGTGCCTATGTCTTACTCACCCTGAGTGCCGTCGTCATGCTGTTTCCAATCGCCTATGCGTTTTCGATCAGTCTGATGGACGGGAAGGAAGTGCTTCAGGGACATCTCCTCCCACGTGAACCTTCATTGGAAAACTATGTAGCCGCGTTCGAGCGTATCCCGATGATGACGTATTTGCTCAACAGTTTGGTCGTCGCGGTTCTCGTGATGGTCGGACAGGTCGTCTTGTCGAGTCTCGCGGCATTCGCATTCGTCTTTATCGACTTTAAAGGAAAAGGGCTCATCTTCATGCTTTTCCTGGCGACGATGATGGTGCCATGGGAAGCGACGATGGTACCGAACTTTTTGACGATCCAGTCGCTCGGTTGGCTGAATAGCGTCTGGGGACTGTCTGTGCCGTTCTTCGCACTTGCGTTCGGGACGTTCTTACTTCGGCAACAGTTCAAAACGATTCCGTATGAAATGTACGAGGCGTCCCAAATTGCCGGGATCAGTCGCTTCCGATTCTTTTGGAACGTCGTCTTGCCGGTATCGAAGACACCGCTCGTCACATTGTCGGTGTACAGCTTTTTGACGACTTGGAATATGTATTTATGGCCACTTCTCGTCACGAACACGGAACAGGCGCGGACGGTCCAAATCGGCATCAAACAGATGCAGTCGAACGAAGTCGCCTCGGATTGGGGCGTCGTCATGGCAGCAGTCATCTTGATTATCATTCCGACACTTGTATTGTTGTTCGCAGGACAAAAGCACTTGCAAGAAGGATTGACGCAAGGCGCTATCAAATAATAGGGGGATATGACAAATGAAAAAGTTAGGATTATTCGCAGGGTTGGCAAGTTCGGTGTTATTACTCGGGGCATGTGGCAGTGAAGAAGCGGCACCAGTCGCGGCGACGACAGAAGACGGAAAGACAGAGGTCGTCTTTTGGCATGCGATGAGTGGGGACTTGGAGACGGCTTTAAACAGTCAAGTCGATGCGTTCAACGCTTCGCAAGACGACTATGAAGTCAAACCGGTCTTCCAAGGAACATATGAGGAAGCGTTGACGAAATTCAATGCGGTCGCCGGTTCGGAAGACGCGCCAGCCATCATGCAGACGTTCGAGGTCGGGACGAAATACATGATCGATTCGAACAAAATCACACCAGTTCAAGAGTTCATCGACAAAGAGGATTTTGACACGAGCGTATGGGAAGAGAACATCTTGAGTTATTATCAGGTCGATGGGAAGCAATACTCGATGCCGTTCAACTCTTCGACACCGATCCTCATCTATAACAAAGAGGCGTTTGAAAAAGCAGGGCTCGATCCAGAGAAAGCACCACGCACATATGACGAGTTGAAAGAGGCGGCGAAGAAGTTGACAACGGACGGTCAGACCGGCTTCACGATGCTCAACTACGGTTGGTTCTTTGAACAGCTCTTGGCCGCACAAGGTGGACTGTATGTCGACAATGACAATGGACGAAGCGGAGACCCGACGAAAGCCGTGTTTGATGGCGAAGAAGGACAGAACGCGTTCAATCTCATCAAAGAGATGTACGATGAGAAGACATTCCTAAACGTCGGTCAAAACTGGGACGACATGCGCGCGGCATTCCAATCTGGAAAAGTTGCCATGTACCTTGATTCGTCAGCAGGAATCCGTACGGTAGCAGACAACGCGGACTTTGAAATCGGCGCATCGTACTTACCGGTACCGACTGAAGCGGAGCGTCAAGGCGTCGTCATCGGCGGGGCATCGCTCTGGATGGGTGATGGCATTGCCGAAGAGACGAAAGAAGGCGCATGGGAGTTCATGAAGTATGTCGCTTCAACGGAAGCGCAAGCACAGTGGCATGTTGACACAGGCTACTTCGCCATCAATCCGGAAGCATACAATGAACCGATCGTAAAAGAAATGTGGGCGAAATATCCACAACTGAAAGTGACGGTCGACCAACTCAGTGAGACGAAACCATCACCTGCGACACAAGGAGCGCTCATCTCGACGTTCCCGCAATCACGTCAAAGTGTCGTCAACGCGATGGAAAGTTTGTATCAAGGGGTGTCGGTCGAAGAAGCATTGAAGCGTGCGGCCGATGAGACAACTTCCACCTTGGGGCAGTGACATGTTGATTTACGCACATCGCGGCTATAGCGCCAATTACCCGGAAAATACATTGTCCGCGTTCGAGGCAGCTCTTCCCTATGTGGACGGAATCGAGCTGGACGTACAGCTATCGAAGGACGGGCGTCTCGTCGTCATTCATGACGAAACCGTCGACCGGACGACAAATGGAACGGGATGGGTGAAAGACATGACGCTTCAGGAGTTGCGCCAGTTGAAGATTGACGGCTATGAACGCATCCCAACGTTAGAAGAGGTGCTCGGACTGATTGAACGAAGCAACGTCACCCTGAACATCGAATTGAAGACGGATCAATATGCGTATCCAGGGATCGAACGTCTCGCTTGGTTTGCTGTTGACGAGTTTGAACTCGGTGACCGTGTCGTGTTCTCCTCATTCAATCGTGAAACGCTCGTCCGAATGCGAGATGTGGCACCAGTCGCCCGGCTTGCAGTGTTGACACTCACGGGTGAGTCGGACACCGTCTCGTTCGCTGAAACGATTCGGGCCGAGGCGATTCACGCCCAGCCTGCATTTATCGGTTCGAAAGCATGGGATCAGATACAACAGACGACGCTCGAGACACGGCTCTACACGATTAACGATGTGAAGGACCTGCCCCTGATAGCGGTTTCGGCCATCATGACAGATGAGGTTGAACGGTTTACAAAATGAGTACAACAAACCCCGCTTTCACTTGAAGCGGGGTTTGTTCATGTCATGATCGGTTGTGGTGTGTCATAGGTCGAGACAACAACTTGATTGCGCCCTTCATGTTTTGCTTGATAGAGCGCCGAATCCGCAAGATCGACCATCCGCTTGATGGGAAGCGAGGTCCCGTGTGCGACCCCGACAGACGTCGTGATTTGAATCGGTGGAAAATCGTTCAAGTGGAATAGTTCAGCAGCAATCCGTTCTCGTATCCGGTTGGCCACTTTGTCTACCTTCTCTGGCGTCAAATCGTACATCAAGATGACGAATTCTTCGCCACCGATTCGTGCGACAGTGTCATGGGCACGCGTCTCGACTTTTAAGATGTTGGCGAACTGTTGTAAGACGAGATCACCGTTTCCGTGACCATATGTATCGTTCACATGTTTAAAATGATCGATATCGAGCGCGAGTACATTGTACGTCCGATTCTCTTGCCCGATGGAAGCCGTATATCGATCCCACACACGTCGATTGTATAGACCGGTCAAATGGTCTCGTTCAGACGACTGTTTGTACTCGATGGCACGGCGGGTCGTCTGTTCTAAATCGATGGTGAGGATACTCGAGAGTAGACCGACGAGCATGCCAATCATCCAAATGGACAAGACGAGGGATACATAGGCTGTGCTCCAACCCATATTGATATAGACGGCAATCGAAATAATGAAGAGCGCCCATACGTTCAAAAAGATACTCTGTAAGAAGAGTCGCTCCCGAAGCAGCCGATGAATCCAGAGCATCCCGATGCTGACGATGAACGTCGCGATAAACGCAATCACGGCCTGCTCGGTCATTCCGAACAAAAATCGTGTACTGGCGATGACAAGTGTCGCAATGAATAAAGGAAAACGAGCACCATAAAAAGCAAGCAACACGAGCGGTAAGTGACGTAAATCCACACGGACCATATCGTTAGCTTCTACGGCGTTATACATCAAAAACAGACCGAGTGCACCGGCGAGTATTCCAATCACAGAACTACGAAGACGGTACGAATTAAAAAGCGAAGAATGATAAATCTTCGAGATGATATAAAATCCGGTGAATGCGACACAAGCATTGAGCAACAAGACGGTGAGCGTCATTCCTTCACGACCTTTTCGATAGACTATACATTAACGGTAGCAGTCTTCAAATAATTGTCAATCTGAAGGTGTGTAAATGTTCATTATCTTTTCACGCTTTCTTCTTTGTTCCTCGAAACGCAAAAAACATAGCGATGCCAATTCCAATGCCGAGCCACCAATTATCGAGGGTGAGCCCGAAAACGACGGCGAATACAACGGCGACGGGAATCGATAAGTAGCCACGTTGTTTCATCTTCATTTCCTCCTCTCTTCGACACTTCTTTATTCCCAAAAGGTAGACACTTCATTCTCAAATTGAGGTAAGACAAAAACGTTCGACCGAGTGAACTACTCACCACTTATTTGCTTCACAAATTGAAGTGGGAGCTTCTTGGGAAGACCGTACTTTTATTAGCCACGATTGTTTACCAAGCTCGTCGGGTGGTTCCCACCCTGAAGGAATTCGTTTTAGTTTGCCAACATCAACAGGTTGATGCTCGCGTTGATGTCACGGTCATGATGCGCGCCACAGGCACACGTCCATTCACGGACATCCATCGCCTTCTTCTCGCCTTTTACACCGCAAGTGGAACAGATTTGAGTGGATGCGAACCATTGATCCGCCTTGATGAGCGTCCGTCCGTAGAAGTTTGATTTGTATTCGAGTTGCCGGACGAACTCGTACCAACTGACATCTGCAATCGATTTGGCGAGCTTATGGTTTTGCATCATGTCCTCCGACTTCAATGTCTCCACGACGATGACTTGGTTCTCGTCAACGATCCGTCTCGACAGTTTGTGAAGGAAGTCCTTGCGTTGGTTGGCGATCTTTTCGTGTTTCTTGGCCAAAAGTAATTTGGCTTTTTCACGATTCTTGCTTCCGATCTTCTTTCGCGACAGCGCCCGTTGCGCCTTCTTGACCTTCGCCTCGGACTTACGAAGGAGACGTGGGTTTTCGATTTTCTCCGAGACCATCGCATCGTTCGTCATGACGGCGAAGTGCTCCAAACCGAGATCGATCCCGACCTTGTTCTCGGCTGGGATCCATGGTGCATCGTCCTGTTTGACGAGGAGGGAGATGAAGAACTTGCCCGTCTTGGTCATCGACACCGTCGCCGACCGGATGACGCCCTCAAACGAGCGATGTTGTTCGAACTTCACGAAGCCGATTTTAGGAAGTCTCACCTTGCCGTCCTCGATGCGGATCGTGCCGTGCTGGTTGTTCGTCGTGTAGGAGGCGCGCGACCGCCGTCTCGATTTGAAGGCCGGGAAGCCGCCCGTCCCGGCGAAGAACTTCGCGAACGCGGTGTCGAGATTCAGCTTCGCGTTCGCGAGCGCGAGACTGTCCACCTCGGCGAGGAACGGGAACAGGGGCTTGTAGGAGGCGGGTGTCGCCGGTTTCCGTCTCGTTCCACTCCCCGCTTTCGCCTCCTCGCGGATGGCGATGCGGTCCTCGAGCAGCTTGTTGTAGATGAACCGGGCGCAGCCGATCGTCTTGATGAGGAACTCGGCCTGTGCCGGCGTTGGGTGGAGCCTATATTTATAGCCTTTCAGCATGTCCGTCCATCCTCCCTTCAGAAGATCATGATGTGTCCTCCTCATCCAATACCCATGGAAGGGAGGGAGAATCTGACGGAATCACGAACTTTTGTTCGTCACATCTGTCACAGGGGGAGAAGAGTTTTGGACCGGGCGATTCATCTCCCACCTACGCTGGGTTACGCCCCGAGACGCTTAGAGGAGGGAGAATTCTCGCCTGATTTAGTTAAATCAGTCGAACGAAACCGAATGTTTAGGGGATGGTAGCAATGGACAGCTCTGTCTGGTATGAAGCTCGATTGTAAAGGTGGTGCCTTCTCCGTATACCGAGTCCGCATGAATTCCCCAACCGTGGGCTTCGGCAATTCGTTTGCAGATTCGTAGACCGAGACCTGTTCCTTTTATGGCTTGGTGGGCGGCGGATTCGACACGGTAATATTCATCAAATACGTAGGGAAGTGCTTCTTCTGGAATCCCAATCCCGGTATCGGATACAGATAAAGTTACCGTGCCAGCACTTTCAAATACGCTCGTATGGACCGTCCCGCCATCAGGAGAGTACTTGATGGCGTTACCAATGAGGTTATGGAGCAATTGCCGTAACTTTTCTTCATCTGCTTGAATCAAGACATCATTCGTTTCAAACGTCACCGTATGAAGCGAGGAGGTCGTCTGATAGCTCGACATGACATCCTCCAAAAGAGGACGGAGTGCGAACGTCGTCACGGTCAGTTGATCAGCCGTGTATCGTTCTTTTTGATAATCGAGGAAGTTATCGACGAGCCGCTCCAGCCGTTCCGATTCTTGTTTGACTTGTGTTAGCATCTGATACGATTTTTCCGAACCTTGATGGCGTGTCATGAGTAGCTCCGTATATCCATGGATGGCAGTCAATGGCGTGCGGAAATCATGAGACAGTTCGGCAAGGAAACTGTCTTTACGTTCTTCAAAGCGGACGGCTTCCGTTTGGTCGCGCCACATGATGAAAACGCCACGTGGTGTCCGCGTGAAGTTGAAAATCAAATGTAGCGTCTTGTCATTAGAACGCAGACGACGTGAAGTCATCCTTGGATCCGTTTCGGTCGCACATTCGAGCAATTCCTGGATGAGGTGCATGACTTGTGCGGAATCCGCCCCATGCCGTTCCAACATGGTATATACATAACGAGTCAATGTTTCCAATGTGTCAAAAGATTGTGTTGTCATAGAAGGGTACCATTGCCGAAGAGAATCATTCGAATACAGACGACATCTTGAGAAATCGATATAACACATCGCATCCTGTACTTCTTCCACGATGGAAGCGATGGAGAACGTATGGCGTTGCTGTTTTTGACGAGCGGAGCGTTTCTGCCTAATCCTATGGAATCGGCGCATGGACCTACCTCCTCGCGAACATTTGTACATGCATTCACAACTAGTATACGACATTTGAGAAGGAATCCCTATACAGGCAATAGTCCTAGCAGAAACGTATCGAAATCAGGACGGATACAAAACACCTCTCCGCTGATAGAACAGAGAGGTGTCGGTCATTCGGTCACGTTTACTTGTCCCATCATCCCATTTTCTTCATGCTCGAGGATGTGACAATGATACATAAATGTGCCGGTTTTCGTGAAGGTGATTTCAATCTTTACTCGTTCATCCGGAGCGACGGCTACCGTATCTTTCCACCCTTTTTCCTGATCGGATGGTGGGTTGCCGTCTCGACTAATGACTCGGAACTGGACGCCGTGGATGTGGAAAGGATGTGTCATCCCACCCATCATATCCGGCTTATTTTCAATTTCCCATACCTCGGTGTCTCCGCGTTTCGCTTCGATGTCGATACGCTCCGGATCATAGGTCTTTCCGTTGATTGAAACCATGTTACCCATTCCAAAAAGGGTGAGGCGGCGGTCTGCTGTCTCATCTGTCAAGCGCTCCATCGTTTCGGTCACCGGAATCTTAATGGACGCCTTGTCAAGTTCACCGACACGAAACGTGGTGAATGTCACCCCGTCCGCTTTTAAGGCGGCGACATCTTCAACTTGTGAAAAATCAATCAGTACCTCGGCCCGTTCACCTGGTGTCAACGTGAGGGTCTCTAAGGGAATCGGGCGTTCTAACGGCCCTCCGTCTGTCGCAATCTGCGTCATCTCGGCCTCGTTAGATAACGTAAAATCAAAATCGCGCGCATTCGAACCGTTGACTAGTCGCACTCGTAACGTCTCGGTTTGAACGTCGAACGTCGTGTTGATGGCTCCATTCGCAAGAATGGTATCCCCCGTCGTTCCATCAACGTTCATATGGGCATCATAATCCAACTCACCGTTCGGCGTGAAGAGTCGATCTTGTACGATGAGCGGGATGTCGTCGACTCCATATTCATTCGGGAGACCGTTCTGTGCATCGTCGGTCACATAAAGAAGACCGGCGAGCCCTTTATAAACTTGTTCGGCTGTCAATCCCATCGGATGGGGGTGGAACCACAGTGTACTAGGTTCTTGATCGATGTCGAGTCGAACTTGTGCCTGTTCACCTGGTGCGACGGTCTGATGAGGTCCCCCGTCCATGTCGGCAGGGATGACGAGTCCGTGCCAGTGGAACGTTGTCGGTTCATCCAATCGATTGATGGTATCGATTACGACTGTTTTTCCTTTCGGTAACTCGATCATTGGTCCGAGTAAGTCTCCATTATAGCCGAACGTTTCCGATTTCTTGCCGTCTTTGAAAAATTGTGACGTGCCTTTAGTTGCTTCCACCGTATAGTAGACCGTGTCTCCCGTGACACGATTTGGCTGTAAGGCAGTCGGAATCGGAAGCGGCTGTGTCGGTTCATCCGTTGCTTGGAGCTCTTGCATCGCTCCGTGTCCCATCGGTCCGTTATTGCCACCCATTCCATTATCACCCATCATGTGATCATCCATCTGACCCGTTGCCGAATCGTTTCCCATCATATGATCTTGGTCCATATTGTTGTTATGGTTCCATGTCCCGTTGAAAAGGACGATTAGTAAAACGAGGATGCCTCCAATTAAAATCCCCGTCAACAGAAACCATATTCCTTTCGATTTCATGCTATAACACTCCTTCATTGTTCAGTCCTCACTTTGTTGTACCACCTAATTGTGAAAGAAACATGAAAGTCCAAATCTGTTTAATCGCATACCGAATAGAGGTATACAATCCGTGTAAAGGAGAGGATGAATGATGGAACATGCACACGATCAACACCATGGACATCATGAGGAGAGTCACGAGTCTCATCATGGCGGACACGGACACGAGCATATGATTGACGATTTCAAACGACGTTTCTTCGTATCGCTCGGGCTGATGATTCCGATTTTATTGTTATCGGACATGATTCAAGAATGGCTGCGGTTTGAACTCGATTTTCCGTTTGAAAAGACAATCTTATTTGTATTGGCGACGATTGTGTATGTATACGGCGGGTGGCCGTTCTTAAAAGGAAGTGTGGAAGAGTTAAGAGAGCGTAGCCCGGGCATGATGATGCTTATTGGCTTGGCGATCAGCGTCGCTTACTTTTATAGTGCAGCTGTCGTCTTTGGCTATGGAAGCGGACATGACTTCTTTTGGGAACTCGCTTCATTGATTGTGATCATGCTACTCGGCCATTGGATTGAGATGCGTTCTGTCATGGGAGCGTCGAACGCGTTGGAACAACTCGTGCAGCTTCTACCGAACGAAGCGCATCGCATCAATGGGGAAGAAACGGAAGACGTTCCTATCTCTGAACTGAAGGAAGGAGACCGAATCCTCGTCAAACCGGGGGAGCAGGTACCCGTGGACGGGAAAATCATCAAAGGACGAACAACCATCGACGAGTCGATGTTAACCGGCGAATCGGTACCGGTCGAAAAAACAGAAGGTGAAGATGTCATTGCGGGTTCGATCAACCAAGAAGGGAGTTTGACGATTGAAACGATTGGTACGGGAGAAAGTACGTACTTGTCAAAAGTGGTTGAATTGGTGAGTGAGGCACAAAAATCGAAGTCGCGGGCTCAAAATCTGGCGAACCGGGCGGCAAAATATTTGTTCTATATCGCAATTGCCGCTGGGGTCATCACGTTCACCATCTGGTTCATGCTCGGCTACTCAGTCGGGACAGCGATCGAACGGATGGTAACGGTCATGGTCATCTCATGTCCCCATGCACTTGGACTGGCGACACCCCTGGTCGTCGCCGTCTCGACAGCATTATCGGCGAAACAAGGTCTTCTCATCCGCAATCGGACTCAATTTGAAGAGGCGCGTCGACTCGATGCCGTCATTTTCGATAAGACCGGTACGCTGACGGAAGGGAATTTCGGAGTCACAGACATACAGGCGAGCTCGTCTTATAAGGAAGAAGACGTGTTACAACTCGCAGGAGCAGTTGAGCGTGAGTCGCAACATCCTCTCGCGCAAGGGATTTTAAGGGAAGCCGAGAGACGGGAATTGAAACTGGCGGCTGTCGACGACTTCGGTTCGATGACAGGTGTCGGATTGGAAGGAACGGTTGACGGTGCGCGTGTTCAAGTCGTCAGTCCGCGACATATCCGCGATCAACACATTCAAATTGATGAGGAGACGTTTGCACGACTCTCGGAAGAAGGAAAGACCGTCGTCTTTGTTTTGAAAGACGGAGAATGGGTCGGGATGATTGCGATGGCCGATCTGGTGAGGGAAGAAGCGAAAGAGACCGTCGAGGCACTTCATGAAAAAGGCATTCGCTCGATCATGTTGACGGGTGACAACGAGAAGGTCGCGCATTGGGTCGCGGGTCAGCTCGGTATCGATGACGTGTATGCCGAAGTATTACCGGACGACAAGGCGAACCAAGTGAAAGACGTCCAAAAAGATGGCAGCAAAGTAGCGATGGTCGGAGATGGAATCAATGACGCACCTGCCTTAGCACAAGCGGATGTCGGCATCGCAATCGGGAGCGGGACAGACGTTGCAGTCGAAACGGCAGATATTGTCCTCGTCCGCAGTAATCCGAAAGATGTCCTATCGATTTTGGAGCTTTCACAGAACACGTATCGTAAGATGATTCAAAACTTGTGGTGGGCAGCCGGGTATAACATCGTCGCCATCCCGCTTGCTGCAGGCGTTCTGGCTCCGATTGGAATCATCTTGTCCCCAGCCATCGGTGCCGTCTTGATGAGTTTAAGCACAGTTATTGTCGCAATCAACGCTCGACTTTTGAAGATTTAACATTTCTTTCACCTTTAGTCAGTATGCTAGATGGGATGCTAATGATGGAGGGATCGAGATGAAACGAACGTTAATGCTATCACTATTCCTGACTCCACTGCTCCTGTCGGCGTGTGGAACAGAAGACGCACCGTCGGACACGAGTCAATCCGAGAATGTGACGACAACTACAAAAGACGAGTGGCAACGTGTGGGATCCGATGAAACGGTCTCCCACATCCACGGAGCTGGATTTTGGCAAGACGATAACCGTCCGGTCATTGCAACGCATGCCGGATTGATGGAATATCGTGAAGATGGCTGGTATACACTTCCGACGAATCGTCATGACTATATGGGATTCGAACTCGTCGAGGATGGATTTTATGCGAGCGGTCACCCCGATCGTCGGACAGATTTCAAAAATCCACTTGGGGTCATGCATGGAAAAAATCATGGGGCGGTACTCGAGAGTCGGTCGCTTGAAGGCGAGGCAGATTTCCACTATATGAGTGCCGGTTATGCCACAGGTACACTCTACGTTTATTTGGAGGAAGCGACCTCGGAGCTAGAGCCGGGATTTTATCGTTCCATCGATGGTGGGAAATCATTTGAACCGATGCAGGTACAAGGGATAGAGGAATCGCAAGTGGCAGGAATCGTCGCCGATGCGACGGATGCGGAGCGCGTCTTCTTGTACGGGCCGTCCGGCATCCTCGTTTCGAATGACTTTGGAGATTCGTTCGAGCCACTTGTTGAAGCAGAACAAGTTGTCACGGTCGGAGCGGATGAGGGGCAGCTGGCATACGTACGACAGACAGATGGTTCTTTCGAAGGGGTTCGTTTCAACTTAGACGATGAGTCGACAGAGACGTTCAATCTTCCAGAGTTTCAAGCGGACGTTGTGCCAATCGAATTGGCAGTCAACGAGGAGCGCATGTTGCTTGTCACATCGGATAACAGCGTATATGAGTTTACAGACGGGGAATGGGAGATGCGCCTCGACAAAGGTGAGCTCAATTGATTAAAAGACGCCTTTCCATTATAGGATAGGCGTCTTTTTGTCGAGTGGAATCGTGACGGTGAAAGAAGTGCCCGATACATCAGACGTGACTGTCAATTCTCCACCGTGACGGTTGACGATTTGTTCAGCGATGGCGAGTCCGAGTCCGCTTCCACCAGTTTGACGAGATCGTGATTTTTCAACACGGTACAGACGGTCGAAAATGTGTGGGAGATCTTCTTCAGGAATTCCCTTTCCGTCGTCAGTGATGGTCAAGACGAGATAAGCGTCTGAAGTATTAGAATGAAGTGAAACATGTGTCGCCTCACTATGCTGAATCGCGTTGTGGGCAATGGACCGGAAGACCTGAAGCATGCGATGTCGATCCAATGTGAGCGTGATGTCTGCTTGTTCTATGTTCGGAGAAGCAGCGAACCGAATCGTCGTCATTCGGAACATCGTATCGAGCATTCGTCGTAAATCCTCACAAAACGTCGTGACAGAAACTTCTTCTCGATGTAACAAGAACGTGTTTTCGTCGAGTTGAGCCAATTGAAACGCATTTTCCACCAGTTCTGTGAGCGAACGACTCTCATCTAAAATTGTCTGGATGGATTGATTGCGTAGCGGTTCGGGTGTGCTTTCTTTCGAAGCAATCTCGGCATATCCCCTCAAATAAGTGAGAGGGGTCTTGATTTCATGTGAGAGATCGGACAAAAATTGATGTCGTTCGCGACGTAAGCGAGCCAACTCCACGGACATGGCCTCGATGGAGCGAGCCAACTCACCGATTTCGTCAACGCGATTCGTTGGTAGCTGTAGGTTATCGGGATTCGTCAGTACGTTCTCGGTCGCTTGTTTCAGTGACTGAATTGGTTTCGAAATGAGGCGGCTCAGCAGGATGAAGGTCAGCACGGTCGTCACCAGTGCGATGGTCGTGATATACAGAAATCGCAACTGAAGGCGATGACTGATTCCATGAATGATCTCAGTCGGTAAAAACATGTAGACGTACCCATACCGTGTATCGAGATCATCCGTGATCGGCGTACGAACGCTTAAATACGGCTCGTTTTCCCAGTCGTCCTCTAGAACAGTCGTATCATCGAATGGACCTGCACGTCGTTTCGTTTCGACGGTATCGACCAGTACCTGTGGAAAAGAACGGGACGTTTGAAGAAGATCATGTGCTGGGTCAGTGATGGCAACTTTTGTGTCCGTCTCACTTTCCATGGTAGCCACATGACCGATTGTCTCTTCGGAAAAGTTCATCGCCAATACATTCGCATGACTCTCAGCCCGTGATTCTAATCGATGGACTTCTTCTGTCACGCGTTCCCCAAGTAGTGTGTGGTAAAGGAGCAAGAATAAGACTCCTTCAATCAACAACGTAGACAACAGGAAGACGAGGCTGATTCGGAACGGTAAGCTATTACGACTGCGTCTCATCCGGAACGCTCCTCGGTCCATCGATACCCACGTCCCCATACCGTCTTCAAATAATCATCGATTGGAAAGCCTGCGTCCCCTAACTTTTCTCGAATCATGCGTATGTGTGCATCGACTGTACGGGGGTCAGATTCGGCAGAGTACGGCCAGACGAGATCATACAAATCTAAGCGATTGAACAAACGATTCGGGTGCTGAAGAAATAGCTTCAAGATGGCTGTTGCTTTTGGCGTCAGAATGATTTCCTGTTCTTCATATAAGATGCGCCCACTCTCTTCATCGTAACGGAGTGGACCGTATTGTAGGTTAACGACCCGACTTCTTCGCAGGACGGCTCGAATTCGAGCGAGCAACACATTTCCATCGAACGGTTTGGTGACGTAGTCATCCGCTCCGGCATCTAGCCCTTGAATGGTGGTCTCGTTGTCTGAACGTGCCGTCAACAAGACGATGGGTAATGCCGGATCCATCGTTTTCAACTGACGACAAAGTGAGATGCCGTCCACTCCCGGCATCATAATATCTAAAAGGATGAGGTCCGGTCGCTCTTCAATCTTATCGAGTGCGGAATCGGCATCATTTGCCTCGATGCAAGCATACCCATCGCTCTCAAGAAACAAACGAATCAAATGTCTCATTTTTTCTTCATCGTCTACGATGAGAATCTTCATCTTGTATTCCTCCTTCCTCTTATTATTATCGTTCCGTGTGCTTTGTGTGATTTCCTTCCATGGCGAAAAGAGTCTGTAGTTGTTCACGTGCGCGTTCGACGTCTCGACAGTAAATGACGGGTACTCTCGCGTCAATCGGTCGATCCGTGACGATGGCTACTGCACCATTTCGGATGGCGGCCCTCACTAAATCGACGCCACGTTCATTGATTGGGCGCTTGCATATATATAAAAACATTTTATTTATTTTTTCTGGTGTCGTTCCGATTCCGCGAATTGTCATTTCTTCCGGGTGATCGAGATAAGACCAAGATAAAACAGAATCAAGTGTTGCCAGTACGTCACGCAATGTCCGCTCTTGCATCATCGTTCTCCTTCCTTGCATGAACTCAATTTCACTAGTGTACCCGATGTTTGTGAAAAAGAAGTGAAAAGCGTTAAGAGTACGATTAGACCGAGAAATAGGCGGGTTTGAGTATAGAAGAAGTAGGTAAAAGAGTTTTTATACGCACAATAAGAAAGGATGAATAAGATGAAACAGTACGGTAAATTTGGAATCATGATTGCGGTCTCGACGTTCATTATGTATTGGCTCATGTATTTGAACGTGTTTCAGTTCAATCATATCTTCTTTAGTCAGACGAGGTTGTACATGGCACTCATCATGGGATCGGTCATGGCGTTCGTCATGCTTCTCTTCATGTGGGGGATGTATAAGAACAAAACAGTTAACTTTATCATCCTAGGGGTCAGTGCTCTCGTCTTCAGTGCCTCGCTTTGGCTCGTACGTAGCCAGACGACCGTCGATGATGTCAGTTGGATG
The DNA here is from genome assembly GCF_018617135.1 of Exiguobacterium sp. s163. Lineage (GTDB taxonomy): Bacteria > Bacillota > Bacilli > Exiguobacteriales > Exiguobacteriaceae > Exiguobacterium > Exiguobacterium profundum. The sequence goes on along the minus strand of NZ_JACSJN010000001.1, from coordinate 937,893 downwards.
AAAGCGATGATCCCTCACCACTCGATTGCCATTTTGACAAGTGAACGCGCTGAAATTGAAGACCCACGCGTGAAAGAATTGTCTGAAGAAATCATCAAGGCACAGCGCCGTGAAATTGAAGAGATGAAGCGATTGATTGAAGATTTAGAGGATGAAGAGGAGAACGCCGAGGAAAATCGTGAGTAACAGACATGCACAGTCGAAAACGGCTGTGCATTTTTTGTATGTTGAAAAGGAAAAATAAAGAAAGTAAGTTATAATTTGTTTTCCTTTATTTGAAATATAAATGACATATTTGTCGGTTCGTTTTGGTGGTAAAATTTTTTCAGTTAGATAATATAAAAAAAAAATTTAAATACATAATTGAAAGGATTTACCACATCATGAAACGAAAGATGCTTTCTCTCTTCTGTGCCGTTCTTCTCACAGTCGGAATCTTCACTCCGACAGGTACCCCGGCTGAAGCTGCTACCACGTATTATGTCAAAGTCACGACTAACAGTTTAAACGTCCGTTCGGGTCCGGGCACGACGTATGCAATCGTCGGCAGTGCGAAGTTGGGACAATCCTTCAAATATCTCGGCGTGAGCGGGGGATGGACAAAAATCAATTTCAACGGGACATCCCGCTACGTATCCAGTACATATGTGAAGAAGTACAGTGTCTCCACGCTTTCAACCACATCGGCTGCGAAAATGATCATCCCGACAAAAGGGACGTTGACACAAAAGTATGGTCCGGCGAGCGGGCAGTACGGTTATACGTTCCATAACGGTATCGACTTGGCTGCTCCAAGAGGAACACCGGTCGTGTCAGCCGCTTATGGAAAAGTCATCGTTTCTCGGAACTATGGGGCTTACGGTAACCACATCATGATGAGCCACCAGTTGAACGGACAAACATACATCACAGTATATGCACACCTCGATCGTCTCAATGTCGTCACAGGACAGACGCTAGCAAAAGGAGCAACGATTGGAACGGTGGGGAATACCGGTAACTCGTTCGGGAATCATCTCCACTTCGAAGTGCATCGGAACAGCTATGTGTATAGCAGTTCATCTCCTGCTAACAGTATCAATCCGTATACAATGTTTTGACATAAAAGCACGCGCTCTCAAACAATGGGAGCGCGTGCTTTTTGATTAATGCCATGTTGTTTGTTTGTTTCGTTCGATTTGGTTGGCGGCGATGAAGCTGACACCAAGGACGATACCGAACACCAATCCGAATAGATTATTGAAAAGTAACATAAGGATGATCCCGAAGACGAGACCGATACTCATGAGGCCAATCCGATCAAACATATTGAATCCCCTTTTCTGTAGTTGTGCACCTCAATGATTACCCGATTTTCAAAGAAAGAACACCGACGAAATGGACTGATTGATTCATTATACGTGTTTAGACGAACCAGGTTTCGTTTTGTAGAAACTATAGAGGACGCTAATCAGGATGACGAGAACGATGGTTCCAAGAGACATCCAAATCGGCATTTTGTACACATCACCGAAAATCATCTTCGCCCCGATGAAGACGAGCATGAAGCTGAGACCGTGTTTCAAATAGTAGAAGCGGTCGATCAAGTTGGCGAGGACGAAGTAGAGGCTACGAAGTCCGAGAATCGCCATGATGTTCGCATAGAAGATGATATACGGGTCACGTGAATACGCGAAACTTGCAGCGACCGAATCGACAGCGAAGACGATATCCGACAATTCGATAAAGATGAGCGCGATGAAGAGTGGCGTGAAGAACAACTTCCCATTGATGCGCTTCGTGAACTTCCCGGATGAGATATCCTGTGTGATGGGCAGGCGTCGCTCGAGCCAACGAATCGTCTTGTTTTCTTCAAGTGACTCGTCTTTCCCGATATTCTTATACATCATCCACCCTGTATAAACGAGAAACGCTCCGAACACGTAGTAGACCCAACCGAAGTTTTCTAAAAGGGATACGCCAGCGACGATGAAGACAGCGCGGAAGAAAATCGCTCCGAGAATCCCCCAGAACAGTACCTTGTGTTGATACTTGAGTGGGATGGCGAAATAGGCAAAAACAAGTGAAAAGACGAAGACATTATCAATCGCGAGTGCCTTTTCGATAAAGTAGACGCTCGCATATTCCGTTGCGGCTGTACTTCCTTGCGTGAAGAACAACCATCCTCCGAATGCGATGGCAATCCCAATCCAGACAAACGTCCATGTCCATGCTTCGCGGAGCGAGACTTCGTGCGCTTTACGGTGGAACACCCCGAGGTCAAGTGCGAGCATGAAGATGACGATGAGTAAGAACCCGATGAGTAGGGTCAACAACAATTCCTCCTTTTAAGGTCATATGAACTTCTATATATTTAATTTAAGTTCATAAGAACTCAAAGTCAAGCGTAAAAATAAACAACCACTCGAAAAAGAGTGGTTGTTTATTCCTCAATCTATACTTTGTTCAATGTTTTGTACAACATCTGCAAGCATAACTTGCTCTAGGACTCGTTCCATGGCGGATTGAGCTGTTATAAAAATGGGCTCAATCGTTGCTTGGATGTTTCTTCCGACCGGGCAAGCCGGATTTGGTTGATCATGAATTCCGAACAGTTCATTTGGTTCGACGACAGCAACGGCTTGATAAATTTCAAGAAGTGAAATGGTGTTTAGTGGTTTAGTAAGAATTGCACCAGCAACACCTGGTTTAACTTGAATCAATTCTGCTTTTTTTAACATGGCCATGATTTTTCGAATAAGAGCAGGGTTTGTATTTACGCTCCGCGCTAAAAAATCTGATGAAATCACTTCTGGTGGTGAAAGCGCAACAAGAGTCAGCATGTGGATGGCAACCGAAAAACGACTACTGATTGTCATAAATATCTCCCTTTCGGTTTTTATAGATGTAAACAACTTTGTTACATGCTTAGTATAACAGGGAAAGAATAATTGACAAATCAGTTACCTGTAATTATCATAATTACAGGTAACTGATTCGATTACAGGTTAGGGGAGGAAAAAGAATGAAATATTTAGTCACAGGAGCAACGGGGAAACTCGGCTCGAAAATTGTAGAGGAACTACTCAAGTCGATTGATGCGAGTGAGCTCGCTGTAAGTGTACGGAATCCGGAGAAGGCGGCGTCTCTTAAAGAGCGTGGCGTTGATGTGCGACATGGTGATTTTGATCAGCCAGACACACTCGATGAAGCGTTCAAAGGTGTTGAGCGTCTTTTGATCATCTCGGCAGATGGCGATAACGATACGCGGATTCGTCAACATACGAACGCGGTTGAGGCGGCGAAACGGGCAGGTGTTTCATTCATTGCCTACACGAGTCTAGCCGATGCGACAGACAGTGAGAACTTGATGGCACCTCCACATGTCGTCACAGAGGAAGCGATTGTCGAGTCCGGTATTCCACATGCGTTCTTACGGAACAACTGGTACTTAGAAAACGAGTTATCAAGCATTCAAGCGGTAATTGACGGGGCGCCATGGATCACGGCGGCTCGGGACGGTAAAGTCGGTTGGGCTCTACAACAAGATTATGCGGAAGCCGCAGCGAACGTTCTGTTGAAAGAACAACAGGATCATGTGATCTACGAACTATCAGGACCACTTCATACCCAGCAAGATCTTGTAGACGCACTCAGTGAAGTGTTAGGTCGTGAAGTGATGATGCAGGAGTTGAGTCTCGAGGCATACGAAGAGACGATGCGCGGGGCTGGGTTGCCAGAGGAAGTCGTTGCGATTCTTGTGGGGATTCAGCGAAGCATTCGTCAAGGAACGCTCGAAATTCATGAGAGTGACTTCGAATCGGTTCTCGGACGCCCGGTCACACCTCTTCAAGAAGGAATTCGTCAATTGCTCGGCCGATAAGTAAAATGCCCTCGACCACTTGGTCGGGGGCATTTGTGTTAGGCGCGAGTGGCGTGATCCTCGAGTTGAGAAGTCACGTTTTCAAGCGAATTCGCGGTTAGCGCGAGTCGGTCCGACATCGAGCTGAGTTCTTTTTGAATAGCGACTTGCTCTTCCGTTGCTGCGGCAACATGGTGAATCTGTTGTTGAAGTTCATTCGCCGCGTATTTCGTCGATTCAAGTCGTGTTTCGAGTGCTTCCATCTGTGTCGTGACCCGATGGCGCGTCTCTTGAATCGAAGCGATTTGTTCGTCGATTTCTGAAACATCTTCTGTAAGACGACCAAAGACAGCCGTCACATCGTTCGTGACCGTTTGACAGTTTTCGGTCGCTTGTTTGAAAAGATGCGCTGATTTGGATACGACGGTCGTATCTTCCATCAATCCACCGAGGACTCGGGTCATCTCGGATGCATATTCACGCGATTGGACAGCGAGTTTCCCGACTTCTGAGGCGACGACGGCGAATCCTCGTCCAACCTCACCGGCACGAGCCGCTTCAATGGATGCGTTCAAGGCGAGCATGTTCGTCTGTTCACTGATGGAACCGACTTGTTGCAAGATTCCTTGGATTTCGGTTGAACGATTCGACATCGTCGCGACAATCCGGTCGAGTTGTTCCGACTCGGTGATGATTTCTTGTACTTTTGTTTCCATTAGTCGCATGTCTTTGTTCCCGGCAAGGGCATCTTTGGCGATACGCGAGGACGCTGCGGCCGTCTGGGCCATTCGTTCTTGAATGAGCGCTGTCAAAGAACGGATTGAGTGAATTTCATCTGCCCCTTGCACCATGGATTCCTGTTGGGATGAAGCATGCGCGACAATTGGATCGAC